>BQIX01000312.1 GCA_021604145.1 Nitrospirales bacterium | reverse complement strand
ATTAACCACACTTGAAGAACGGTTGAAAGACGGACCCTACCATGTTGAATTTCTCGAAGATTGGCGGAGTGCGTGGATTCAGGAAGTGTCTGGATTGGCGCAGCAAGAATTTAGTGCTTGGCCGCGTAAGTTTTCGATGCTCGGACGAATACAAGGATAGAGAACATGTGGACATTTGATCACCTGGCAGATTTGGCACGAGAACATAAGGGCTCCCTTGTGGTGCTGTTCATCTGTCTGAGCCTTGGCTTAGTGGCTTTGGTGCTGATGTCGCAACTGACCATGATTGAAGAAGCTCATTCGAGCAGTCGCTCAAGTTATAACTTGTCGCATGACATTGCCGCTTTACGGACCCAGTGGTCTCAAATTGAATCCCGAAAAGTGCAGAAACAAGTGAAAATCGCCGAGAACATGTTACTGCGTGATATCGATCATCTCACGATGTGGCTCCAACAAATGGGAACGAAGGCGGCTTCGATGGGGTTGCGGTCGAAGTATCGTGTTCATGGTGCCCATGAACATGTGGCGGAACTCAAGGAGGTGGAAGTCATTCCCGTCGCGTTAGAAGTGTTTCCAGAGAAAGCTTCGGTTCTGACCGGCGCGTATGCACGGTACATACATTTTCTTCGTTCGTTGACGGAAGATCATGTGCGGGTGGATTTACAAGAGGTGCAAGTACGGGGTGGGACGGGAGCCGCCCATATGTCCGTCCTTATTCATGTCTGGGTGAAGGCCGTCACATGAGACGCATTCTTAACAACCCATGGATAGTGATCGGACTTTGTGGAGTTGCCATGCTCATTGTCTATCTCAATACAGAAGCCATTGCTCCCATGACGCCTGTGCCTGGTCCACAAGGTAGTCGTGAGAAGTCTTCCGTGAATTCAACTGTCGGTTCGCCATCGAGCAAAGTCGTGACCATCGATATGGCGCAGTTGGATTGGCCCGAATCGCTGGCTCGTGATCCATTTGCCACGATGACCAATCAAGACGGTCATATGCAGAGCGCTGACGATTTTACTGCGCAACAGGGAGCGGGTGTCGATTCGTTGGGTGAACGCTCTGTCGCACTACCGCCGCTTCAGCTGACAGCCGTGACGCTGAACCCCGAGCCCCGGTTGGCCATGATTAATCGAAAACTTGTGACAGTGGGGGAGTGTGTTGAGGACCTTTGCGTCACGAAAATTACTTCGGATGGGGTTTGGCTTGATGGACCATCGGGACCGTATCATCTCGTATTTGACAGTTATGAGCAAGCCTCGTCTATGACAGATCAGCAAATAGATGGGAGTGTTCGTCGACCTGGAGGGCAAGCACGGTCAGTCAGGCGAGATACCTAATTTATTGATGGATTTCAATTGGTTTCTTTTTATCTTAAGCAAGGCATTGATGTTATGCAGACATTCATAGTTGATCGGGGCAAAAGTCGGAGTCCGTTGTGGACGGGGATGGTGTGTACCGTTCTGTTTCCTGTGTTGTTGATATTGGGAAGTTGCAGTCCGGTGACCCGATCTGTGGTAGTTGACGATACGAAGCCGACAGATAGTCACACGTCAGTTTCTCAAGAGACGGCTCGGCCGACTCCGGAAAGACCGGAGACGGTGCCCAATCCGCATGCGCTCTCTTTTGTCGACCGTATGCCGTTGAGTCATATGCACGCTGACACGCAACCCGAGAAAGATCTTGGCCCTCTGTTCAGCTTTCGTGCTCAGGATATTCCGCTTGGAGATGCCTTGACGCTTTTTGCGCATTCGAATGAGCTCAATATCGTTGCGGGCCCAGATATTACTGGAAATATCACGGTAAACTTTCATGCTTTGCCGCTTAAGGAGGCGATGTCGGCTCTCCTGGATTCCCACGGATATTTCTGGGAACAAGAAGGCCAGTTAATTCGTATTCGGAAGTTCGAAACGCGAATCTTCAACCTGGACTACATTCGACTGGTACGAGGCGGGACCGGAGAAAATAAGGCGCAGATCACGTCAAGCGGAGGGGGAGCCGGTCAAGGCACTGGGGAGATCACGGTCAATCAACAGGATGAGATCAAGTTTTGGGAAGAGTTGGAAACACAAGTCAAAGTGTTGATGTCGACCGAAGGTCGGCTGGTGTTTAACCGGCTATCAGGCACGATCCAAGTGACTGACCGGCATCAACGGGTTAAAGAGATTGCGCAATATCTTGCGAAGGTTCGGGGGTCGCTTCATCGACAGGTGGAAATTCAAGCTCGCATTTATGAAGTGAATCTGGACGACAATTATAGTCTGGGAATCAATTGGAATGAAATCGAATTTGGTGGCGTCGCCGGGAATCTTGTTCTTTCAAATATTATTACCGCCCCATTTGGTGGATTTGTCGCCAAAGCTGCGACAGTCGATGCCACGTATACGAAAAACAGTTTTGATGCCGTTGTTGAAGCCTTGCAAGAGCAAGGAGAATTACGGGTCATTTCTCAACCTCGTTTGTTGACGCTCAATAATCAGCCTGCCTTGATTAAGGTGGCAACCGACGAAGCCTTTTTCACGCAGACGGTTGTTCAGGGTACGGGTGGGACGGGGAACATTGTGACGGAGCAGGCGCAATCGGTCACGGTAGGACTCGTATTATCGGTGACTCCTCAAATTTCAGAAGATGGATGGATCATGTTGGATGTGACGCCCATTATTTCTCGACTCCGGGAAATTCGACAATCTCCCCAACAGACCGCGACGGCTCCGGTTCTTGATGTCAAACAATCGTCCGGTCTTGTGCGTCTTCGAGACGGTGAGATGGTGATCATTGGCGGACTTATTCAAGACGAAGTGTCTGAAACGGAACGGAAGGTTCCGCTTCTAGGAGATATTCCATGGCTAGGCCGATTGTTTAAAGGAACGTATAACGTGACGAGGAAAAGTGAGTTGGTCATTTTTCTCCAACCTCGTATTGTGGAGGGTGGGTTATGATTTCTGGAAATCTTGCGATGTGTTATGAGGAACTCGGGTTCGTGGAGCCTCCATTCCGTATAACCCCGGACACCGACTTTTTTTTCCCTGGGAGTCAACATCTGGAAGCCCTGACTCATCTCCGGTATGGGATCGCCAGTGGGAGTCTCACGATGTTGACAGGCGAAGTGGGATTGGGCAAGACGCTGTTATGCCGTCACTTGCTTCGACACCCGCCGGAGCATACGCGTTTTGCCTATTTATTGAATCCCGACCAATCGTATGGAGGTCTTCTGGCTTCCATTTATGAAGACTTGACGGGCAAGGTTCCGAAGGATGCCTCCTTAGGGTCCCTGCAGCGAGAACTTCCGAAGCTCCTGCTCCGGCTCGCGGAAAGCGGAGAACAGGTTGCCGTGCTCGTTGATGAAGCGCATCGCTTGAGCGGCAAGGTGATGGAAGGGTTACGCCTGCTGTCCAACTTGGATACCGAGAAAGACAAACTGATGTGTTTGTTGCTGGTGGGACAACCGGAACTCGAACTCAAGCTTGCGAAGCGAGCCTTGCGTCCGTTGGCTCAACGAATCAGCGTTCGGTATCACCTGAAACCGTTTACGTTGAGAGACACGATGAAATATGTCCGGCATCGTCTTAGAGTTGCCACCCGAGATGACCGGGTTCATGTCAATACGGGCATTCTGATGTTGGTGCATATGATCAGTGGAGGTGTTCCCAGACGAATCAATCAACTCTGTGACCGGGCGCTCCTTGCGGCGTACGCCAAGGGTGAACAGGTCATCAGCCCTTGGATGGTTCGGCAAGCTGCACGGGAAATTGGATGAAACGTAAGACGTGAAACGTACAGTGGTAGATGGCAAACAGAAGATGAAGGCAGAAGGCAAAGGGCAAATGGCAATATTGAGGAAAGCGAGCGACGAGATACGAGCGACGAGATACGAATTGTTTCTCACGCTTCCTGGTGGTTATTTATGAGTATTGTGACTGATGCATTGAATCGTCTTCAATCTGCGCGTGCTCGTGGTGTGCAATCTACCGCGGCCCACGATCCTGGCCTAACAAAAGTCGACACGTCTGAGGCGCAAGATGATGAGAAGAAACCAACGGTCGATAGAACGTTTGTCAGTGTATCCGTTGGGGGTTTCTTGTTGGCTGCAGTCGTGGCCATGGGAGCCTATTGGTGGGGGGAATATCCAGTGTCGGATATCCCCAAGATGACCTCATCTGTCCCGGCGCGGACTGACCCCTCGTTTGACCGCAGTATTGATGAATTGCTGGATTCGGTGTCTTCCGAGCAAGGGGGGCCAGCATCAGATGAGGATCTGGTGGAACTGCTGCCTGGAGAATTGCCGCCTCTTTCACCGTCATCTGATGATCAGGAACCTTTCATCGAGGTCGCAGAAACTGATGACGACTCAGAAGATGAGGTGACCGTGAGTTTTTCGTCTCAAGCCATGGCTGAATCTGAACCGAGCCATGAGAGCCGATTGCAGGATGTGTCCAAATTATCAAGCGAGCGTGATCCGGTCGCTGTTTCAGAAAGTGATAAACAAAAAACGTTCAATGACTCAAAGAATCGTTCAATGCCGGCCTTGAATGTGGCAAAGAATGAATCGAACGTCAAGGCGAAATCTCGTTCAATGGATTCCGATGTTTCCTCGCAATCACTTCCGTCTTTCTCCGAAAACACGAAGGCCATCCCCCAGTCTCACACGTCTTCTGAGGCAACGGCCCAATCGATCGAGCAGCCAATAGCTGATGAGACTACGCTTCCGGTCTCGTCGGTTGATGGGGATTCGTCGGGGTCGTTGGCGAAGGCTGATCTCAAGCAGCGCCAACGTGATTCAGCAATCGCTCAAAAGCCTAGACTGTCAGAGATGGTGAGGCGTTCCGATGCGGAAACGGCAGCGCAACTTTCACCAGAACAACGGATGTTGAAAGCGAGGTTGCTCATTGAGCAGCAATCGTATCCAGAGGCGATTGCTGTCTTACAGCCACTGTTTGCTAGGCCTCCCACGAGCTGGGAACCTTGGTTTTGGATGGGGACGGCGCAATTTGGCCTTGGTGAGTTGGAGAAGGCCGAGGATGCCTTCATGGAGGGTTTGGTCCGAGACGAAACCGTTCCCTATCTCTGGGTCCAACGTGCGGTGATTGAGCAACAGCGGGGGCAATATGGAAAGGCCATGGATGCACTTCGTCAGG
>BQIX01000311.1 GCA_021604145.1 Nitrospirales bacterium | reverse complement strand
TCAAGGACCTTATTGGAGTTTGGTCTAAAATCAAATTCAATGCCAAACGGACTCCGAAACCGCGGGCCATCGGAATCAAAAATGTTGGCAACGGTTGATTGAAGATTTGCACGAAGTGTGTTCAAGAATGGTCCGGGATCGGCAGAAAATTTCCTATTGTTGAATAGCGGGTTTAAGGCTTCTCCCACTTCCCGTAATAAAGTCACAAATTCAGCCGTTTGCTTCGGCGAGACGCCTTTTTGGGCTTTATTGACTCCTGCCGTATTTTGAACTGGATCATATGTTCCATCGGTTATTTCGAGTGACGCAAAAAATGCTGTGCTGTTACTGTCTAAGATAAGTTGGTCTTCTGGATCATTGGCCGTAATCGAGATGCGCTGTCTTGACTCATTGAAGCTTGCCGTGACATTGGCTGCCGAACCATTGATTCGGCTCAACACGTCGTTGATGGAATCGTTGAGCACATCAATTGATATCGAGATCGAATTAATTAGAATGGATCCGCTGATGACAGAGGAGAACTGTGCGAGTTCACTCAACGGTTGATGTTCATCTATGATTTCGTCTTGACCTTGGACAGCCGTCGCTCCGTTGAGTTTCGTCGCCGTTAAAAACCCTGCTGTATCGTTTCCGACCGTGATGGTTGGCGCTGATCCAGTTGTTTTCTGAGTCAGGACAACGCTTTCTGTCCCCGCGTCAAATGTGGCAGTGACTCCGGCACTGGACTGCGTAATTTTGGTGAGGACATCGTTTAGCGAGTCGCTCGCCGCTACGGTAATGGAATGGCCGTTGACTTCAAACGAACCTGCAGAAACGGAAAGGCCATCGTCGAAATTCGGATTGTCATTTCGTGTTCCATTGAACGGATTATCAGGATTGATGGCGCTACCGATGGAATCAAGGACGTCGACGGTAAATGTGTCATTGGCTGTCAAAGCTCCGGCGCTCAAGCTTAATTCTAGACCATTATCTAATGTGTTGACACGATCGGCTGAACCTACTCCGAAACTAAATGTTGCGATCACTTGATTTTGACTATCGCGAGCTTCCAATGTAGGCGGAAGAATGAACGACCCGATGGTTCCTCCTCTGGTGACGGTAAACGTCAATGTATCAGTACCATTGTCGCCATCGTAAATACCGCCAAGGGTTGGAAGACTTGTGGAGCTTCCGGTAAAAGATGGTCCAAAAGGTGAGAATGACGTGGGTGTCGTATTGATTTCCTCTGTTGACCGGAACGTCGCGGCCGTGGCTGCCGTCGTTGTGAGGCCGAGGTCGCTACTGGAACGAATGGTGGCCGCTTGGGTGCCTGTTGCGCCAGACTTGCGAATATGTGAAGAGGGAAGCGTGGTATTGACCGCTTGCAGGGCTTTAAGTAATTTTTGAATTTGAGTGCGGGCAAAGGTGAGTTGTTCCCGTGTGTCAGTCGCGACGGGCTGTTCTAGCGTCGAAGTTTTTCCAGATGTTCTGGAAAAACGAACTGAAATGGATGTGGCCGAAAACGGATTGGCCGTTGGGCTTGTATCGACTTCCATCAATCCATCCTTAGAAACTATGTCCTAATTATGACCTGTGAGTTGTCAAACTTCTTCAATGCCTCCTGGGTTGATGAGGAAGTTTGACGCAATCAGAGATAGAGAAAAAGTGGAGTGCTGGGAATCCACGATCTTCCCGTATGGACGGAGCCAGGTGGTACCCTCACGATTTCGATGCCCATAGTCTTTTTTGTTATTCTCTTACTTCTGTATCGGGTATTGTGAAAATTCCTTGCTGACGTTGTTCAGTGATGAACTCTCATACATGGGAATAGGTATTCGTATATAAATTGAAGCAAAGCTTCTTGCTCTATGATAGTGGCAAGCCCCCGTTTTTATGATTTGTGGTAACGCGGACATTGAGGAGCATTGTTGCTTTTGATTGTGATGTGATTGTTTGGAATATCCTCTCGCCCATCTCTTTCTTCTAGGTTTTTAAGAAATGGTTTTGCCAGGATAAGTTTTGTCTGGATTGTTGGTTTTTCTTTCTGCGCCTGCACATAGCCGATGGATTTGAACGCTCATCGGGAGTCTGGTCAGATTTTACTAACGATCGATGCATGGTTTTGTGAAATATCGATTCCAATATCACTTATTGGTATTCGGTCGAAAACGAGAGAGGTGATTGAGAAGAGCTTCTGGCTTGATCCTCTTGCTGGAAACGCTAGACTCAAAGCGAGGTGATGTGCGTGATGAGTTCGTGACTCAAGGCTGGTTGTTGTCCGGCGAGAATATTACGATGTAAATGATTGACGGATTTCGTTCCCACAATAATCGATGAAATTTGTGTGAATTGTAAAAGAAACTGAATGGCGACATCCGAAATTCTTCGATCTTCTTGTGCGCATAATTCATGAAGGGTTTGTTGCTGTTTTGATATCTCCGCTCGATTCTGAACTTGAGGTCCTGTTTGTATCATGGCTTTCTCTGTGAGGAGACCTCTTGCGAGGGGGACACGCGCCAGAATACCCGTATTGGGAAATGCGTGAGGCAAAAGGTCGGAGACGGCCTGTTGCTCGAATAGATTGATGGGTACTTGAAGTGCCGCAATCTGAGGGTTTTGTAGACAGAACAGACCATCCTCAATCGAATTGACCGAAATTCCGTAGAACCGTATTTTCCCTTCTTGTTGACATTGCTCCAGAAAGCGAAAGGCTAGACCGTTTTCTAAGATCGCAAGAGGCGGGCTGTGTAGCTGATAGAGGTCGATATAGTCCGTCCCGAGTCTGCGCAGGCTTTTCTCGAGTGCCTTCTTGAGATATTGAACATCAAAGTTTTGGCGTTTCTGTGAGAATGTCTTGAGAGTCGCTTTATTCCGTGAAATGACTGTACGAAAGGGACCGATGAATGGAACGAGGTGTTGCCCAATGCGAGCAAGTGAGGAAGGGAGGAATCCGCCTTTTGTCGCAAGAATGACTTGATCGCGCTTTCCTCGAATGGCTTTTCCGAGCAGGCATTCCGAATTCCCATAGCTATAGGAGTCTGCCGTATCGAAAAAATTGATGCCGTGGTCTATGGCAAAATGAAGGAGCGATTCAGCTTCGACCGTTTCGTCTTCGAAGACACTGGCTCCGAGTCGAGAGCAGCCAAGGCCAATGACTGATGTCAGGAGTGGGGTCTTTCCGAGTCGTCGATATTCCATTTAGGCAAAAAGATCGGACAGAACTTTTCCGTCCATAATCTCAGGAACAGGTTCGTGTAATAAATGAAGAATGGTTGGTGCGACATCCATTATATGCGCGTCTCCTAACGTTTGATTTTTGCGGAGATCATTTCCTGAAGCCAGCATGAATCCATTGACCATATGGGCGCCTGTCCGCTTATCGGGTAACATCCCCGAGACTCTCCCGATCTTTTCAGATTCGAGATGATTGATTGGTGCATCGCCTTTCCACTGCACAATCAAATCTTGCAATTCATCACGGTGATTCCCCTGGTACAGGTCCTTGACTTTGATCACGCCGGCGACAGCGTGGTTGCCGGTATCAGGATTGATCAACTCAAGAAGTTCGTTTGTGATTTGGGCGCACAAGCGATCATATTCCTCTCCAGGTTCGACGAGCCCGTTCGGTTCGCGTCCCTTGAGGTTAATACGAATGGCTCCGGAGTAGTCAGATGGAATTTCAAAGGCTTGGCTGTGTTTCCAGTTGTTTCCCATCGTGAGGATATGTCGCGTGATGTGGTCCCATAGTTTTTCTGGAATCACACGCTTCATGCGTTCAATCCGTTGTGGAGAGAGCATGGTCTCGATGCTCTTGATGGCGTAGTATGGCCCAAATTTTTGGTGAGGCAGGAACTGTTTGAGGCCTTTGGGCGACGGTTTTTGAATATGCCCAAGTTTTTCCAATATCTGAGGAAGAAGGTGTTGACCGCTAAAATTTGGTCCCATGCCGGTATTGGAAACGATCAGTACGGTGGCGTTCGGGGAGATGCTCAGAAGTTCGCCGATGCCTTGATCCACCTCTTGATAAATTCGAAGAACGGTCTCTCCGCAGGCACGCTCAAGTTCCGGATCATATTCAGGGTGTCGGGTATCGGTAATATGCCAAAAGTAATGACCTGCCCAATGTGGTTCAGCGTAGCCAATGACATAACAGTCCCAGGGCTCTTGGGAAAGAACCCATTTGGCGAGTTGGGTGCGACGACGTGTGCCTTCCAGAAGTTTTTCTGAAAATTCTTTCCACGCAGAAATGCTTGTCGGTTTCTCCTGATACCAGAATTCTAAAGGATGGTGTCCAACGCGAGAAAAGACATCGGTTAGCAGGTGCGGAGGCCATGAATGTTGCTTGGAATTCAATCCTTCCGCACCCCAACCGACGAGCATGACACCATTGAGATTGTCGATGGCGTAGGTATCTGGAAGATCCAGAATGGCCACACGTTTTCCGTGTTCACTTAACGAGTGCCAAAATGGTGCTGTGGCAGTTTCCTCTGCGTATTTTTTTCGAATCGTATAGGTTCCCGGTTTTAATTGGCGATGGTAAAAGCCCATCCCATGTTTGGCGGGATTGGTTCCGGTGATGAGCGATGCCCAAGTGGCTCCACTAGAAATTTCTGTTGTGGATTGAAGTCGTCGCCAGCTTCCGTGATTCATAAGACGTTGAATCGTTGGCAAGTATCCGTCTCGAGCCCATTGTTCGATGAGTGTGGGATCTGCGGCTTCAAGACCAATAACGATCACTTGATTTTTTTCAGTAGGATTATTCTCCAGTATCATGTGATTTCCCCTTACGTGCCAGTGATTTATGAGGTGAACCGACGGCATGCCAAACGCCTCTGATATGTGAAGCAATGACCATCCCATTTCCTTGACGAATTAACTTGATGGTCAGCGCAAGCAGCCGAAAGGGCAGATACAGTCCAATACAGATCAACTGTGGGATGCTGGCATGTTCTCTGATGAGATAGAGATAATTCCTGGCCTTGGTCTGTTCATAGGACGGGAGGGGTTTGCGACCCAACTTTGTGCCTTTGTGATGAATGATGGCCGTTGGAACATAGAGCGTCTTCAATCCTAATTGTTTCGATCGGAGGCAAAGATCAACGTCTTCCCATCCATAGGGATTGAAGCGCTCATTGAATCCATTGAGTTGTTCAAAGAG
>BQIX01000310.1 GCA_021604145.1 Nitrospirales bacterium | reverse complement strand
CTTTAGCCATCGCGCGAGGGACGCAGAATAAGCTGCTTGAGGCCATGGCCATGGGAATACCTGTGGTCACGAGTGAGCAGGCTGCTGGTGGAATTGATGCGGTTTCCGGTGAGCATTTTCTGACGGCCTCGACCGTTGAAGGCTATCGAGATGCCGTTCTTCGTCTTCTCAATAATCCGCAAGACCGAGAGCAATTTGCCCGTAGTGGTCGGGCACGTGTGCTATCACACCACAGTTGGAAAAACTCGATGAACAAGCTGGACATGTTGATTGAGCAGTGTTGTGGACCTTCCTGATGTGCCTCGGTATTCCTCTCGCGATATTTCCTCTTGAACTTTCCCTCATTCGACGTTGATACCCTGAGTTCGACTTCAGTTATTGTTGAATCGTCTCAATGCGTATTGTCCGTTCTTCGTTGTTTTCTTGTATTATGTTCTGATCAGGTACCTTGACGACAGGTGTTTTCTTCTGTCTTCGTGGTATAACCATGTAGTTGCGTAGGGCGATTTTATGAAATCGGCCTACAATGTCCGACTTGGGTGAAGACGAGGAATTGTACAGCGGTCGTTCGAGAGATCCATGAGTCGTAAATTGACAAGTGAAAAGACAAAGCTGCGTTTGGGTATTGCTGCAGCTGTTGTCAGTGTCTTGATTCTTGTTGTCGTCTTAGAAACGGCTGTGCGTGTTCGGCAGTGGGTCAAGTACGGGACGGTGACTACCTCTGTCCAAAGCTTTACGGTTGATCAACAGACTGGACTACGTGTGCCTAATCCGGGAACCAAGACGGGAAGGATTCAAGTCAATTCATTGGGGTTTAGGAGTCCAGAATTAGAGATGCCCAAGCCTCAAGGGACGGTTCGTCTGGCCTTTCTGGGAGGATCAACGACCTGGTGTGCGGAAGTCAGTAGCAATGAGATGACATGGCCCCATCTTGTCTGGAAAAAACTCAAGAAATTATACCCTGCGGTCAGATTCGATTATCTCAATGCTGCTGTTCCTGGATACTCGGTCGGAGAGTCTCTGGTGACCTTAGAGCATCGTGTGAAATCGCTTTCGCCGGATGTGATTGTGATTTATCATGCCACCAATGATCTCAGCTATATCACTCGAAAGCTTGCTAGGGCTCAAGGTATTTTTTCTGGCAGAACGGAAGATCCGAGTTGGCTTGCCCAATGGTCGTTGACATGGTTTCTCATCGAAAAAAACTTAGAACTGAATGAACGACAACTCAATGCCAAGGAGGGTACAGCCCAACTTGTATTTCAGCCTGCTCAGATTGCACAGGAGTTTTCAGAGCAGCTAGAGCCACTTGTGGATGCGAGTCGTTCGGTGACGCCTCTTGTCGCGCTGGCAACGTTTTCCCACAAATTTAGGAAAGAACAAAACTTGGACGAGCAACTTCAGGCGATGAATACCTCTATTTACTATATGCCCTATATGACTCCCCAGGGGCTCTTTGATGCCTTTGATGCATTTAATGCCGTCATTCGTAAAACGGCTAAAAGGCACCAGGTTCTCTTGATTGAAGGAGAAAATCGTATTCCTGGCGATGATCAACATTTTAATGATTCAGTGCATTTTAAGGATGCAGGCAGTCAGGCTATGGCCGCGAGGGTGACTGAGACACTTACGCAGTCGCCGCAGTTTCAAGATTTCCTAAAGATGAACTCTCCAATGCCTGCATCTCCTTAGAGCCAGGTGTTGCCACTCCATTCATCCTGTCGTCATAACTTCCCTGGTTCAATAGAACACAATAGATAGGTCACGGCTGACATTCGGTAAGTATTTAACCCATGGTGAGAATGGTGAGAGAAGATTCTAGCCGTTTTAAATCATTTCAGTACGTTCGACGTGAGTGTCGCGCGGGGTGAGTTCATATGCCTCAACTGGCACGTATTTGGATTCGCTATAATTGTTGAATGTTTGTGTTCGTATACGGTACATGCGTCGGGCATTCGCATACCCCACGCATGTACGGAAAAGGATGGATGAGGAGAGATTTCTCTTAATGGCTTACGACTCAATCTCAATGATCAGTCCGGCAACTTCGTGTGACTAATAATAAGTTGATCGTACCAAACGTACCCAACAGGATGTGTTTGGTTTTTGTTTTTATTGGTTTGATACGGAAGGAACCAGAGTTTGCCGTATCCTTTATTATTGCGAAGCTTGATTTCGAAATCAATTGTTAAGATGCTGGGCTTCCCTTCATGGGCTACCCATAAACGAACATGACTCTTTTCCCCAGGTTGCCCGTGTTTGAGAGCAACTTGAAAGGTCATCCACTCGTCAGGAACATATTCGACGCATGTTGGAGAATTTTCTGGCCAATCAGATCGAAGGCACGGTCCCGGTCCTCCAGGCTGGTAGTCAAAATCATAGCGTCCGACTCTGGTGACGAATCCATCATTAAATCCACAGGCATGATACATGTTCGGATACCCGTGTTGATTCGTATCAACGAGCACGATTTCATTACTGGAGCATGAGAACTCATCAGCGGCTCCAATCATGCCCTGCTTCCATCCGGCACCGGGGTCATACTTCGTATTTAGAAAACTCGCAGAAAATCGTTGTTTCCACTGAATGAACACTTCTTGGCCCGGGCCAATTGATTGACCATTCAGATAGTCGGCAAAGCGAACGTGATATTGGCCGGATCCTCCGCTCCCACTATTTGATGGAACGGTAAACTTTAAGGTGCCATTGACAAGTTCTGGACAGCCTTTGGTGGGATCACTCTTCAGTTGTTCGCATCGTCCGTCATTCGATGTGATTGCCTCTCGCAGGTCGCTCTTGTCGGTAGGTAATGGATCATTAAAATCCTGACAGAAAATGGTGGTTGGTTGCTGGCAAAGCGTGGCAAACTCAGCTCCCGATAATCGTGGCGCTTGAGGTGGATGTTCCGCTGGTGCCGATGGATCTTCATGTTGGACCACGACCAGTT
The DNA here is from genome assembly GCA_021604145.1 of Nitrospirales bacterium. GTDB lineage: Bacteria > Nitrospirota > Nitrospiria > Nitrospirales > UBA8639 > JAGQKC01. The sequence continues at coordinate 2,191 of BQIX01000310.1, read as the reverse complement.
TTGTTGGAGAATTTGGTGGTATGTTATCGCTGTATGCGGGGCCTTCAGTGCCCGGAGTCGATTCAGCTGTGGGTGGAGTCACGGGTGTCCCACCTTGCGCATGTTTATATAACCAGATTGTTGATTTATCACCAGCATAATCTCCGTACATGATTACGCCATATGTGTTAATTGGCACTACGAAGCCATCGACGGTATTGGCTGAGGAACGATTGAGTGCACTTGGTCTGGTTGCCTCGTCGTCTATGACGCTCCATGTGTTTGTCTTGAAGTTAAACGCATAAAACTTTCCAATATTATTCAATACCAAGAGGTCTCCCGTTACGGGATCGACGGTAATCAGTCCGCCTTCTTTGGCATGAGGGAGCTGTAAGATGGTTGGCGCATCTGGTAATTTTGTAATCACTCCATCTGCGTCCATCTTGCACCAAGATTTTGACGTAGGAAATCCTGAGGCACTCGTATTGCCCCCACCGAAGACGATGGTATGGGTGATGGGATTATAGGAAGCAAAGTTATGGTACCATCCTCTTTGAGGTTGCCCTGGTCCCTGAAAGCATTCATATTTTTTGGAGGCGTACACGCTCCAGGTGTCTGAATCGTAATCATATTCTCGAATGGATCCGTTGGAGCCATCGAAGACATACCATTTTTTGCGTTCGGGGAAATATTCAAGCGCATGCGCGATGCCGCCCCCATTGGGCCCCTGGGCCCCCTTCCTCCAAGCCTTTTGGGTAATATCGTAATGATAGATGTTGGTAAAGTTTGGCGTAATTTTCACAAATCCTAAGAGACGATGTTCGGGGGAAATCGTGTTGTGATTATATCCGTGTCCAAGTGAAGCCTTTTGACCCATGACGTGGAGATCTCGTGTCCAGGTATTCGATGCATCCGTATAAATATGTAGTTGTGAAGAATTGTAATGTCCTGATCCGAGAAACAGCACTTGCTTGCCGATAGGATCCCAGGTGGCTTCTCCCATGTACTGAGTAGACCGCGCGTTGTTCCCGCCTGGGTACATTAAATAGCCTGGTGTAAACCCGTTTGTTTTCAGCTCAGCCCATGTACCTGCCGGCATGGCATTCGCCACATCCCCAAGCTCGCTCGCCCGGCTTGGTTCCGTTGCAAAACACAACAGTGTTGTCAATAGGAGTGAAATGATATGTCGTTTTACTTTTATCGTTTTCATAGTCTTCCTTTAAAGCAGAGTTCAAATAAAGCCTAATGCTACAAAAAGTAAACGATGTCTGGTCCAGCGTTCCCTAGGCGAAGCCTAGGGGGCAGGAGTGATCGTGATATAGTTTAAGATGACATGTTGTCCTTGTCGTTGCAAGTTGACGGTCAACTTTCCATCGCTGACGGTTACAGGGAAATCAGTAATGGTGAGAAATTCATTGACCCGTGTTCGTACATTTTGAATGACTGGCTTCCCCTCCACCGTAATGTGATGTGGCCCCTGGGCATAACTCGGATCACCACTGGCGAGAGAGACGAGATAGTTGCCATTGGCAAGGTTATATTGCCAGGTGGCGGTACTGCCTTTGTCGAAGTGAATAAGCGTATCTCGAGACTGATCACCTAAGAAAAATCGTTCACGCGTATTGACGCGGGTTGACCAGCCATAACCACGGCTACTGGAGTACTGCGATCCATCATCCTTGATGAATCCTTTAGGAATTGAGGCTGATGATGGTTGGAAGTTGATTGAGACGGCTTCCCCTCCCGAAGGCGTTCCGCCTGTCGGGGGCACTGATCCCGGATTCGAATCTTCCGGGGCAATACGGACATAATTCAGAATGGTTTTTTGACTGCCTCCACTGCGAGTAAGCCGAATATTCAATTGACCATCGGAAACGGTCACTGGGAAATTGGTGACCGTTTTAAACTGATTGACTTGTGTTGTGACATTATTGATAACAGTTTGTCCTTCAACCACGACATGGTGTGGACCTTGTCTATAGCTGGGATCACCACTGGCGAGAGAGATCATGTACTTCCCGTTCGGGAGGTTGTAGGACCATGTGGCCGAAGTGCCCCGGTCAAAGTGGATGAACGTATCCCGCGACTGATCTTTGTGGGCCTTGCGCTCACGGGTATTGACGCGAGTTGACCAGCCATAGCCACGGCTGCTGGAGTACTGCGACCCATCATCCTTGATGAATCCAGACGGAGTAGAAGACGATGACGGTTG
>BQIX01000309.1 GCA_021604145.1 Nitrospirales bacterium | reverse complement strand
GTAAGCAATCAAGCCTATCGTCTGGCCTTTTGGCGTGTGGCGGCTGAAGAAATCAACTACCGTCGATTTTTCGATGTCAATCAGCTTGCCGCGATTCGTATGGAAGAACCCGAGGTGTTTACGGAATTTCATCAGCGCGTGTTTCACCTACTCGAAACTGGTGCCGTCACCGGGCTTCGCATTGACCATATCGACGGGCTGTTTGACCCGAAAGCCTATCTCGAGCAATGGCAGACATGGGCTCGCGGAAAGCTCAACATTCCATTTGACGTGCAAAACCGAGCAATCTTCATCGTGGTGGAAAAAATTCTAGGGAAATCGGAATCTCTGAGTGAAGAATGGCCATGCCATGGAACAACAGGTTATGACTTTTTGACACTTCTTAATAACCTTTTTATTGACACACAACATGTGCGAAAATTTGACGATCTTTATAACCGTTTCACCAAGCCTCCCGGAACATACGACGACCTTATTTATCACTCAAAAAAACTGATCATGAGCAGTGCGATGTCCAGTGAAATTAATGCATTGGGACATCAACTCAGTCTTCTCTCCGAACGGAATCGCCGGTCACGGGACTTTACCTTAAATAGTTTAATTAATGCCGTCCGCGAAATTATTGCCTGTTTCCCGGTCTATCGAACCTATATCACTTTTGATCCCAGCGAAGGCGTCGCTGATCGTGACCGACTGTACATCCGCTTGGCCACGACTCGAGCCAAACGAAGAAATCCCGCCATCGATAATCTGGTCTTTGACTTCATACGCGACCTTCTCCTGAAGGTGCCGTTTGAGGGATCAGACCTTGATTGGCGCGATGTGAATAGTTTCATTATGAAATTTCAGCAAACCACCAGCCCGGTGATGGCAAAAGGCGTTGAAGATACGGCGTTTTATACCTATAACCGGTTAACATCATTGAACGAAGTGGGTGGAGAACCTGACCAATTTGGTATTTCACTCGACCATTTTTACGAACACATGCAAACGCGAAACAAGACATCCCCATACAGTATGTCTACGACGGCCACTCACGACACAAAACGCGGCGAAGATGTCCGAGCTCGTCTCAATGTGCTTTCTGAACTTCCCCAACAATGGCGAAAACACGTCAGTCGATGGTCTCAGCTCAATAAAAAGGCCAAACAGATCATTGATGAACAAACCATTCCTGACCGGAATGAGGAATATTTTCTGTACCAAACGATTCTCGGCTGCTGGCCTTTTACGCCACTTGAAGGACCAGCTCTTGAAAAGTTCACAAGCCGAATTCAGGAGTATATGCTCAAGGCGCTTCGGGAGGCGAAAGTCCACTCAAGTTGGCTCAACCCAAATGAAGCCTACGAATCAGCCGTTCAAGAATTTATCGTCCACATACTGAAACCCACGCGTTCTCGAGCTTTCCTCAAAGACTTCCTCTCTTTTCAACACACCGTCGCTCACTATGGCATGGTGAATTCACTCTCGCAGGTGTTGATCAAGATCACTGCACCGGGCATTCCAGACTTTTACCAAGGAACTGAATTGTGGGATTTACATTTAGTCGACCCTGACAATCGCCGACCTATAGAGTATGAAAATCACCGGCAAGCACTTGCGGACCTCAACCAGACTCAACAACGCGATGGAACCCTGGCATTACTGCGACAGTTGCTTGACCACCCTCAGAATGGGTACTGCAAACTCTGGACGACCTTGAAGGCCCTCCAGTATCGAAAAGCCCATGCCCCCCTATTTCTAAAAGGCGATTTTCAACCACTGGAAACCGATGGGCCGCAATCGCCACATGTCTGCGCATTTGGTAGAATAAAAGGTGGACAGGCGGCAATTACGATTATCCCACGTTTCATTTCTGGCCTATGCGCTGAGCCTGGACAATGGTCACTTGGAAAAGAGGTGTGGAAGGACACGAACCTTTTGCTTCCCGAGACATTGACTGGCTCGCAATTTACGAATGTACTCACCGGAGAATCGGTTGCATCGACGGAACACTATAAAAAAGCTATAGTACCGGTACATGAGATTCTTAAACATTTCCCTGTGGCTTTATTAGAGAGGACCGCATGACAACATTAGAACACAACAGCGAACACATTCCGAAAGAAGACAGCGAAGCAGACCAAACCTTTCAACAAGCCAACCTGGGCTGGGAAGGGCATGTTCACTTTCCAACGGGCGTCCCGCTTTGGGAACGAGTCCTTGAGAGCTGGCCGGAATTGAGGACAGGGCTTGCCTATAGTCTTGTGTTTGGAGCTGGAGTGTTGTTAGGAAGTGCCGTGACGACATTCGTTGGGAATAAACAGCAGAGACATTCATAACCATACCATATCAAGGGAGAGACCGATCATGGATCACCAAGATTATTCAGACGACTCAGGCTGGGTCAACACGTTTGTCTTCATTGCAGGGGTCGCCCTTGGAGCCGGCGCCGCCTTGCTGATGGCTCCCGAACCTGGAAATTCACTGCGAGGACGATTAGTTCGAGGAGTGAAAACCGCTCAGGAAGAGTTCACCGGAATGGCAGCCGACACGAAAAGCACCATCAACACCCTGACAAAGGATACCCAGCAGACATTAAAACAAGCGGCATCACGTGTCACAGCCGCTGTAGATGCAACCAAACAGTCAGTCAAGTCGCCGTCAAACGAGATTTCAATTGACTCCTGAGGCTCACGAACGCTGATACCCCAGTCGTCAATAAATAGTGTTGAGAGACGACGGCAACCATGTCATTCAATTGCTGACAAAGAGGGTTTACGGTTTTCAGCCAAGGTCGAATGGACGGCTATGGCGGTATTTGCTGTAGCTTTAGTTCATTCTATCGTATACTTGGAGTTAGTTTTGTCGAGACAGAGTGTGAGAAACGAACTCGACGCGCTCTTCAAATGAATCTCAGTGTCGCCCCATCACAAAACTTAGGAAACGGTATAGCTTGACACAAGCTCCTTTGCTCTTCTCAGGTAGTCTAACTTTTCGCCAAGAGAATTCTTCAACGTGAATGAACATCACGCCCGTGACTGGGTCAACTCAAGCCCATAGCCTTCGTTAGTCCAATCCCTCCGCAAGATCAGTCACGAGTCATCAAATTCAATGGTCAAAGGGGCGAGTAAGAACGGCGATAGACTTCCATTCGTAGACTTTTCTATAGAGCGTATCTCCAAATACTTCATACGACACTCATCACGACACAAAATCCCATGTGAGAGGAAAACACAATACAATGAAGGCCTTACTCCTCAGCAATGAATATCCTCCCTACAATTATGGAGGGGCCGGTGTACACGTTGAATATCTCAGTCAAGAGCTTGCCAAACTGATGCAAGTTGAAGTGCGGTGCTTCGGTGACCAGAGAGTGACAGAACCCAACCTTCAGGTCAGAGGCTTCGAACTGGATGACAGTCTTTATGGCTGTCCAAAGTCTTTATTCTCAGTATTTGGAGCCATGCAGAGAGGACTTGACTTTAATACCTTTGGCATCGATGCCAGCCTGGTTCACTGTCACACCTGGTATACCCATCTCGCCGGTATTTTGGCCAAATTGAATTATGGGATTCCACTGGTGATCACCACGCATTCTCTTGAACCCTTACGTCCCTGGAAACGTGAACAACTGGGGGGTGGGTACGATTATTCCCTATGGCTTGAACGAACGGCACTCGAAATGGCCGACGCGGTAATTGCGGTCTCTCACGGAACGAAACAAGATATCCTTCGCCATTTTTCCATTGCTCAAGATAGGATCAAGGTCATTCATAATGGCATTAATCTCTCAGAATACACAAAACAAACCTCAACAAAGGCCCTTCTCCGCTACGGGGTAAATCCAGAAAAACCCTATGTGCTATTTGTGGGACGAATTACCAGACAAAAAGGCATTGTGCATCTGGTTCAAGCCATTGAGCACTTAAACCCAGAGTTTCAGGTCGTTCTCTGTGCCGGAGCGCCTGACACGCCTGAAATCGAAGCGGAAATGGAACGTGCCGTTCAAGACGCGTCCAAGAAGAGACAGGGAGTGATTTGGATTCGGGAGATGCTCGACAAACCAAGTGTCATTGAATTCTATTCACATGCGGCCATCTTCTGTTGCCCCTCGATCTACGAACCATTCGGCATCATCAATCTTGAAGCCATGGCTTGTGAGACGGCCATCGTGGCCTCAGCCATCGGAGGCATTCCAGAAGTGGTCGTGGATGGAGAAACAGGTACGCTTGTCCCGCTGCAACAACATCAAGAATCGCCATTTACCCCAGTCAACTCGAAACAATTCTCCAAGGATTTAGCCACGGCCATTAACGAACTGATGGCCAACCAGACCCGACGCGAACACTATGCTAAAGCCGGTCGGAGACGAGCTGAAGAATTGTTTAGTTGGGCCGCCATTGCACGACAAACCCAAGCACTCTATGAGCATCTCCTGACTCATTCGTAGTCTTCATCACTTGATCGAATGAAAGAAGAAGTCAGAGGCAGTCCTATCTCATCCTCAAACAATATGCTTGCTCAGAATAAACAACCTCACACTTCCTGTTCTTGCTCATTCATCAGGATGATGCGAAACTAACATCATGACGACTCCCACGCTCTCTTACAATCAACTTAAAACTCGATTACGGATAGGCATGGCCATCAATGCCATCATTATCGTGGCAGAATTCATCGGCGGGTATGTGATTAATAGCATTGGCCTGATGAGCGATGCCGGCCACAATCTTATCGATCAAGGCTCACTCTTCCTGGCGTTATATGCGCATATTTTAGCAGCTAGACCCGCAACTGAAGATCGAACCTTTGGCTATCATCGTGCCGGAATTGTTTCTGCGTTCGTCAACGGATTGATATTACTGCTCACGGCAGGAATCCTCGCGGTTCTGGCCATCCATCGACTCACCGCTCCAGTCGTTGTTCCAGGAGGATGGATGATCATTATTGCGCTCGTCAGTTTTGTTGCGAATTTATCAGTCGCCTTACTGCTGCAACACGGCGCAAAAGACGATCTGAACATTCGTGGGGCCTTTATGCATATGCTCGCTGATGCCTGGGTCTCACTTGGCGTCGTAGCCTGTGGCATTGGCATTCTCTATACTGGCTGGACAGCACTTGATCCACTCATTAGTCTTCTCATTGTGATCGTCATAGCCAGAGGTGCTTGG
>BQIX01000308.1 GCA_021604145.1 Nitrospirales bacterium | reverse complement strand
CTCAGTACGATTCACGACAACGCTCAACAGTAAATTATTGGAACGTATGGTCGGGTCAACTCGTCGTTCGGAAACACGGCAAGCCATTCGAGTTGCAGGAGCCTTAGCGGCAGATCTTGAATTTGGAAGCTTAGAAGAAGTCTATGACATGGGACTTTCTGACTTTTTAGGACAAGTTCTCGGACAGTTAGACCAGCTGACCAATCTGATTGCACAGGGATTTTTTCGCACTAGCGCCTATTCCGCTGATTCCAAGACGGGTGAAAAGACCACTGAGCAGACACAACATCAATCTGCAAGCGTTCATATCGCAGGGTAAAAATTTCTGGGAACACGTCTCTTCCTCCAACATCAATAGTTTTCCGGCTTTGAGACTTCTCCTCCCTCTTCTCATCAACATCCATCATCGTCTGTGATAACGTAGACATTCGACTCAGACCAGACACACACAAAACACGTCACTCACTGACTCTAGAATCGTTTACTCATCATCAAAATACGGTATTTCATTAGGCCATTGGCTGTCAGCCCGACTGCCTTGGCCTTTTCCTCACAGTGTGGTAACAATACTGAACTCGAGTATGGCTCGAGCAGAGGCATTCGTCTCAACCCCTCGAACTAGATTTTCAAAATCTCAGATATCGATTCCGCCCACTCTCACAGTGAACACTCAACGGATAGATGAAGGGGAACAACACAAGATATAGGCAATGGCTATGACTTCAATCGTCATCAACCCCATACCCCGTCACTCCTCTTTCCGTCAGAAGCCAATCAAACACCTTGACCATTTTCGTGGATGTTCTGTACCCGAAAAATTATTACCGACTCAATGAATCGTTTCGAGCATATAGATGACAATGAACTTATCGATCTCATCATCCAAGGTGATCTCAATGCGTTTGAAGGCTTATATGACCGATATGCCTCCAAGGTGTTGAAACGGTGTTATTTTATTTGTCTCAATGCCACAGACGCACGCGACTTGATGCAAGAGGTGTGGATGCGAGTCTTCCTTCGCCTACATCAATTCCAAAAGCAATCGGCTTTTTCAACATGGCTATATCGGCTCACCACCAATCACTGCCTGAATTACATCAAGGCAAGATCACAGACAACCAGCGTGGAAACGACTATGGAGATAGCACACATTACCGTCCAAGACCCGGCACATTCAGCCGAAGTCCACAATCTGCTCTCAAAATTGTCCCTAGAGGACCGAACCATTCTTGCCATGAAATATATGGGCGAGTATACATATGAAGAGATTGCGATCACCTGCGATATCGGCGTGAGTGCCGCAAAAATGAGAGTCTCTCGATTAATTGAGAAACTCCGGGGGGAGGTTGGAACATGAATGATGACGAAGATCTCGTGTTTGAACAGGTCCTCAACGCATTAGATCTACCCGAACCTGATCATGCGACGAAAGAGCGGATCATGAAAGCCGTCTACGTGTTAATGGTCGCGAAAGAAATTGGACTCTTTCATGCGTCGATTCCTGGAACATTACTGGATGATACAACATACGAGTGAGAGGAGAGTCACATGGTGGTTGACACACAAAATGAAGTCAAGGAATGGGGAATGGTCGTCTGGACATTTTTTGAAAGCTTAGGCGAGACAATTGGGACGTTCTTGCCAAATCTTATTGGAGCCATTGTCATCATTCTTGTCGGATGGATAGTCGCGAAGCTTCTCAGAGGAATCACCACGAAGCTCTTAGGCGTGTTTGGCCTTGCGTCATTAGGCGAGAAAATCAAATTTAATGAAACATTAAAAAAGGTGGGAATCTCTAGAAGTCTCGACCAGATCATCGGCACACTGATCTATTACATGGTCCTCATGGTTTTTCTCGTCTCGGCCTCAGAAGTCCTTGGGCTGAAGGTGGTTCTCGAGACGCTGAATACATTTATCGCGTATTTACCGCATGTACTCGGTGCGTTTCTTATTCTTGTCATTGCCTTATATATCGCCAAAGTCATCAAAGACGGGACTACGTCCGCATCGTCAAATCTCAATATTGCCTATGCCGGAGCCTTAAGCTCATTCCTAGAAGTCCTGATTATTGGTTTCGGAATCGTGATGGCTCTCACGGAGCTGGGACTAGACATGACGGTATTTACAGCCAACATTACCGTCATTATCGCAGGAATCGTGCTGGCCATGGCCCTATCCATCGGTCTTGGGAGCCGAACCATTATGTCGAATGTTCTAGCACGATATTACATCGCCCAGCTCTATCATGTGGGAGATGAAGTGTTTCTAGCAGGAGAAAAAGGAGTAATTCGCAAGATTACACCCGTATCTGTCGTTATACAAACCCAGCATGAGGAAAACCTTCACATTCCCAATGACCAAATTATTGCAGAAGGCTCAAAGATACAAAGATCGAAATCGCACTAATCAATTGTGCGGTTTTACATTACGGACATGTGTCTGCACACAGTCGATTCCGCATACCGAGGAACATGACGCACTCTGCATCACAATTTTTATCGGTCGCCGGCCATAAGCTTTGCGGGCATACCTCCTTTGCTTTTCGTTCGCACGCCACGCACACAATGAGGCATCCTTTCCGAGTTATTCTGTTCATAATGGTATGGAATCAAGATTCCATACTTCTTTTTTGAAAAAATGCTGTAATCTCTGCCATTCCAACTAGAAGTGAACAATTTTCTAATACCCAAAATTTCTGCTTGTCCGGTGGTGTCTTTGTTCATCGCAAAAATGCTCTACCCAAAACAGACAAGTTGTCCACAAAAGAACAAGTTGTCTGTTGTAACCAATGCAATGCCTCCCAACTTTCCATCTCGCTAGGATATATCAAAAAATCCCCCATGATTCGTCCACCACTGTTGGCACATTGATTGCTTAACAACAGTGGTAATGCAAGCGGGCTGGAACTAAATGGAGCCGAAAAAGGACACCTCTCCAAGAATCCATTAGATGTCATGTACAAGTCGTTGTCAGGAATTCGAGGTAACTTGATTCGTCTTTCTGATCGAAAAATATGATGAGAGTATGGTAAGCAATAACCAAACAACAGTATGCAGAAAAGTCATGGTCCATATACAGGTAAACTATCTACGTGTGATAAACCTATTTATATAGTTCATTGACACACCAGTTGTGGTAGCCTTGTTCATCTTAGCCATTATTTTCATGTTCCTCGGGTACATACATCAATCATATCAGGAGACCAACGATGTCCATAGTTAATCCATTCTTTGCGGAACCTTTTGACAATTTAGTCATCCCTGAAAATTTTCAGGAATTGAAAAGAAAAAAAATGCTGGTCACTGGTGCGGCAGGTTTTATCGGAGGAGCCTTATTCCGTAGGCTAGCAGCTTATGGTTGTGATGTGACCGGAACCGTGCTCTATCCTCACGAAGCAGAGGCTTTTCGAAAGAATGGATTCAAGGCTGAAGTGCTAGATCTATCAAGCGATGACCCGTTCGAACCATTTCTAGAAGGTAAAGACCTCGTCTTCCACGTTGCGGCCATGTTCAGGGAAACGGAGCATGGAGAAAAGCTTTACAATAAAGTTGATCACCATGGCGCACTCAAACTCTGTAAGGCAGCGGCGGCAGTCGGGGTTGAACGATTTGTTCATTGCAGTACCATTGGAGTCCATGGTGACGTGCTGGAAATACCTTGCAAAGAAACCACCCCCTTCAATCCAACCAACCACTACACTCGTGCAAAGTTACGGGGCGAACTCGCCATCATCGAATTTGCCAAAACCTTGCCAATTGACGGAATGGTGGTAACAGTGAATCGACCTGCCATTGTATATGGTCCTGGTGACACACGAATGTTAATGCTCTTTAAGGCCGTCTTACAGAAGAAGTTTTTAATGATCGGGTTTGGCACGGTCCTCTCGCACCCAGGGTATATTGAAGATCAAGTAGACAGCTTCTTGCTCTGCGCCATTGCGCCACGTGAAAAAGTGCATCTTGAGGCATTCAATATTGCCTCGGATCAACCAATTCCGGTCAGAGAATTTGCACAACTGATTGCTGACAAAGGCGGTGTAACCATTCCAAAAATTCGGATACCCTCCAGCCCTCTGTGGTATGCAGGTCTAGTCTGTGAAGCGATTTTCATGCCACTGAAACTCCGCCCGCCGTTATTCCGTCGACGCGTGGGCTACTTCCGAGAGAATCGTGCGTTCGACTTGTCAAAAGCGAAAGAGCGTTTGGGGTATGTGTCACAATGGGATCATAAGACCGGCGTTTCCACATCGATTGACTGGTATCGAAAAAAGAATATGATCTAAGACAAGTCATTAATCGAATTGATCCGCTGAACGATTGATATCCACGGTTCAGAATAATGACATTTCTTCGAGTGAAGAAAAGACACACTGCTGATTCTCTTACAACTTAGGATGTCTCTCTAATTTCTGGGCTGTTCACGTTCCATGATATAGAAGAACGCGCCGGGCAGAGTTGTGACAAGATTAATCACATACATGATCACGGATAGGGAAAAAGCCGCTTCTGCTTGAACCCCAACCAACCCTAACAGAGATATAAATGCGGCTTCGCGCACACCCAAGCCCCCGATTGAAATTGGGATGAGCGCCACAAGAAAAATAATCGGGACGATGACGACAAAGGTCATCAACGGGAGTTCGATATCTAATGCCGAAGCACCAATCACGGTACAACCGACTCGTAAAAGCTGAATAGCCATCGCCAATACGATAGACCACACCATGAGCCATGGTTGATTGGCATAAGCGTCAAGATGAGTGTAGAGCTTCGTTAATCGATTGCGAATAGGTGTAAATGCTTGGCCTATGAATACATGATTGATCACGTCTCGCAATGCAGGATGCATCAATGTGAGGCAACCGAGACCTAGCACTACCAACCCGAGCCAGGCGCTGTAGCTGACGACCGTCGGTAGTCCGGCTGGACTGGTTAGAAGTCCAAACAGCACAAGCGAAAATAATGCCAGCAAAGCCAATACCCGTTCAACCAGCATAGAAGAAAAAGCCAAGGCCAAGTCGGAAGTGGTCTTGGAAAGCAAGTAAACCCGAACCAAATCTATTCCACCAGGCATAAATGTCCCAATAAAAAGACTGGTGAAGGTCAGTCGGACGACTTTAATGAACGTGATAGTGGCATTTTTCCCATGTAAGAGAACATACCAACGGTA
>BQIX01000307.1 GCA_021604145.1 Nitrospirales bacterium | reverse complement strand
GCTGAATATCAGACTGCTCTTACTGACGTTTTACGATTAAAAGAAGCGCGGCAGGCCTTACAAGAAGGGAAAAAACTTCAAAATTTAGGGCAGCTTGAGGAGGCCATGGCTCGCTATGAACGTGCCATTCAATTCGATCCGAGCTTAACGGAAGCGCTCAATAATATTACTGCGATTGCTCAGCAACAGAATGAGCAGAAAGCTGTTGGCGGATCAACAGAACCCGTGACACTTCGATTTCAAAATACACGGCTGAAACAGGTATTTGAAATTCTTGCGAGAACCGCCAACATTGACATCCTGTTTGACAAAGACGTGCGCGATGACCTCGTCACGATCTTTACAAGAGATACACCCTTTGACGAAGCGTTAACACTCATTTTAAATACCAATCAACTGTTCGCGAAACGAGTTAGTCAGGACACCTTATTAATCGTCCCGGACACCAAACAAAAACGAGAACAATATCAAGACCTTAAAATTCGAACATTTTACTTATCGAATGCCAAAGCCAAAGACATGGCGAATTTACTTCGGACCATCCTCGAAACGAAACGTGTTTATGTCAATGAACCGCTGAATACCGTCGTCGTGCGCGATGAACCCGCTAAACTCTTACTGGCCGAACATATTATTCATGCCAATGATCGTGGCGATGCCGAAGTGTTATTTGATGTCGAAGTGCTTGAGGTCAATCGGACGAAAACTAAACGCCTCGGACTTAACTTTGCCAAACAAGCTGGCATGGGCATTTTCCCTCCTGGAGCCACAGAGTTTAGCAATATCTTGCAGAGTTTCACCTTTCGTGAGCTCGTCAATCTCGGGCCTGATTCGTATCTCTTTACCTTTCCTGGAAGTTTTCTTCTTGATTTTTTCAAGCAAGAGTCTGACGCCAAAACACTTGCAGCGCCAAAGATTCGAGTGCTCAATAATGAAAAAGCCTCAATCAATATTGGTGATAAACAGCCGATCTTGCTCTCAACCACCAACGTGTTACCTGGACAGTCAACGACGGGAGCCACACCCACAACGTCAACGGTCACCTCGATTGAATTTAAAGACACGGGAATAAAATTAACCGTGGAACCCAGCATTCATTTAAATAACGAAATCTCCTTGCGGTTACAGATAGAGGTTACACGATTAGGCGATCGAGTCGTGCTGCAGTCGAATCCGGAAATCTCACAATTTCGATTTGGAACTCGTACGGCCGACACGGCCCTAAGCTTGAAAGATGGAGAAACCGTTGTGCTTGCGGGATTACTGCAGGAGGAAGACCGAAAAACACGAGAATCGGTCCCGGGTGTTGATGATGTACCGCTCTTAGGCGACCTCTTAAGTAATTCCGAAACAAATAAAGTCACGACAGAAGTGATACTCGTGATCACGGCACATATTGTCAACAGCGTCACGCCGGCGGACTTGGCTAAACAAACCTTATGGTCAGGTACCGCCAAAAACTATGACACCAAACCGTTATTTTCAGAACCAAATGTGGCCGTTCCTGTTCTGTTGAATGAAACCACTTCACCTGCTGGACCACAGGCTGACAAACGTGACCCAACGATCCCTTCTGACGACTCCGATGGACCTTCAGCGAACACTCCCAACTCTGAGTCTCTTGAAAACTCCGAAACGGCAACAGACGAAGCCACACAAACCGTCACTCGATTAACTCTACTTCCACCGGCTCTTTCCACACAGATCGGGAAAAGCATTCGCCTCGATCTCACCGGACAGGATATCCCGTCTATCGAAAAAACGAGTATGACGATCACGTATGACCCGCAGATACTGGAGTTTCGAGAAGTGCTGGAAGGAACATTTTGGAAAGACCAGAATGTTCAACCAAGCCTCACTGTCTCCGACGTCCCCAATATGGGTCAAGTGGTCATACAAATGAATGGGGCTGGCAAGACCGTCAAAGGCAATGGACAGCTCGCGACACTGGAGTTTCACGCCAAAGCCGAAGGCAATGCTACCCTACAAATACAACGCTCTTCCTTTGTGAGCCCGACGGGTCAACCTGTTCCAGTAATTACTCAGCATGGGAGGATTTGGGTTCAATAACGTGAAATGCTGCCGTGGAGTGACGTTCCTTGAGCTCTTGATCACACTGGCAATCATCTTTATTTTGGCATCGGTGGCCTTACCGATTACCAAGGTGAGTACCAAGCGATCGCAAGAATTGGAGCTGAGGCAAACATTACGTACCGTCCGTACCGCGATTGATACGTTTCGACGTGACTGGGCCAGAGACGGTGATACACTCCTCGGGCCTCTATGTGTAAAGAATCAACTCGCGTGTAAGGAGAACACGGGGCAAAGCGGATATCCTAAATCATTAGAGCAATTATTACGAATTGAATTAACCGGTGCGGAAGCACAAGTTGAAGGAACACACAATATTCGCCGGTACCTGCGTCGAGTGCCAGTTGACCCCCTCACGGGTAAGAATGAGTGGATACTCCGATGTTATCAAGATGAAGCAGACACTGACCGATGGTGCGGAGAGGATGTGTTTGATCTCCATACGACTAGCACCCAATCCGCCCTGGATAAGACCAAATACCGTGACTGGTGATCATGCGTGCCTTTTCAACACACAAGGGTGGCTTTACACTGCTGGAACTGCTGATTGTAGTGGCCATTGCTGCGATTTTAATCACATTAGCTGTTCCATCATTCCAAACGTCTTCGACCAAAGCCAAGGAAGCTGCCTTAAAGCAGAACTTATTTACGATGCGATCACTCATTGATCAATTTTATGCTGATCGTGGCAGCTATCCCCTCACCTTAGAGGAATTGGTATCGGAACATTATATCCGTGAGTTACCCATGGACCCATTTACGAAGTCGTCCACATCATGGGAAGAAATCCTGGAAGAGAAAGATCAAAATGATGACTCTCCAGCCGGAATCTATGATGTGAAAAGCGGAAGTGACTTAACAGCGCTTGACGGAAGACCTTATAACGAATGGTAGGCATTGCAATGAAATACCTTCAATATTCTCAGCCCAAATCGCTACTCCTTGCGATCTGGATCCTCTTGATTGTCGGGTGTTCTCATTCCCCGGCCACAGTCAACGAAACCGTTCAGTTGCCTCAGGCCTCGCCAGGACACGAAGTCTTGATCCATGAGGCGAGAGAGGAAGCGGGTTTGCTGCGATCAGAACTTGCCATGATCAAAATTTCCACCGCCAAACAGCAGGCAGAACTTCAGGCTGCCCTGAATCGCGTTAATACACTGCAAGAGCGGGAAGAAAGCATCTCAGCAAGTGTTCAAACCATTAAAGAAACACTCTTGGCAGCTGAAAATGAACGGGACCAACTTCGCCAGGAAAAGATTGAACTCCAAGCCCAGTCTGCTGCGCTTCCAGATCTTCAACAATTGGTCGCGGAAATGCAGACCATCCAAACATCGGTGCACGAAATGATGGCCAATATGCAGACGCTGATGACAGAAGTTGTTCAGATCAAACAAGATATGAGGCGGAATCAGAATAAGTCACAACGAGGCACTCCAAGTTTAACAGCCTTTTCCATGACGACATCTTCGACGTCAAAAATGGGTACAGACATGTGGATTGTCAGTGCCGGCGATACCTTGTGGCACATTGCCCGACAACACGGCATCACAGTTGACGACTTAATGGATATGAATGCATTAGAATCAGATATGATTGTGGAAGGGCAAGCCCTGAAGATCCCTCAACTTGCCTCTCATCAACCTGACCAAGAACAGCAAGATGATCACATGCCGGATTCTGAGCCTGTCACCCAGACTGAATAAACACAACGACATGCTCCGTAGTCTGGCATCGCTCATTTGACTGTTTCGAATATCTTCAACACGTGCCACTATTTCGTTACAGAGCCGCGCGACCCGATGGAAGCATCTTTGAAGATTCAACAGAAGACGATAATGAACGGTCTGTCCGCACTCGTCTTGAAGGTCAGGGAATTCTTATCCTTGAACTCAATGGGAAAGGGGTTCAAACCGGAAGCCAAACATTTAAACGAAAAAGAAAACCTCTTTCACTTCGAGAGTTTCTCGTGTTTAATCAAGAATTTCTCGCCTTGATTAAATCCGGGCTGCCGATGCTTCGAAGCTTTGACCTGTTATCGGAGCGAGCGTCGAAGGAAGCATTTCAGCAAGCGCTGCTGGGTCTTCGTGAAGAAATACGTGGTGGATCATCGATTTCTGATGCCATGGCCAATTATCCCACATACTTCTCAGAGCTTTACCAGGCATCCATCCGATCTGGTGAACAATCTGGAAATCTTCCAGAAGTGATCCAGCGATATATCGAATATTTAAAACTCCTGATTGGTGTTAGAGAAAAAGTCGTTAAAGCCCTCGCCTATCCGTCATTTTTAGTTGTATTTGGGTTTGCCATCGTTGGGTTTTTATTGGCGTATGTCATGCCCATTTTTGCGGAGGTGTATGCCGAAAGCAATACGGAACTTCCCTTGGCCACAAAACTTTTACTCGATACGATTACGTATGCTGGGGTGTGGCTGCCATGGGCACTCATGGGCATGCTCGTCATAGGAATTGGATTCCATCTCTGGTGGAAAACACCTCAGGGACTCCTGCAAACTCATCGTTGGCTCCTTCACATTCCTATGATTGGTGATGTCGTCTTGAAAAATCAAGTCATTCGTTTTACGCGAACGCTTTCCACGATTCTCGCCGGTGGCATTCCATTACTCTCAGCACTTCAAGTGACGGCCCGTGGAATGACGAATCAAGTATTTATTCACGCATTGAGTGCCAGCATCGATTCGGTCAAAGATGGAAAAAGTCTCTCTTCATCATTAAAACGCGAATCCTTTCTTCCAAGGATGACTATCGAAATGATTGAAGTCGGAGAAACAACCGGCTCCCTAGAAACCATGCTGCTGGAAGTGGCAGAATTTCATGAAGGCGAATTGGATCTCCAACTCTCACGTTTAACGACATGGATTGAACCACTCCTCTTGCTTGGAATGGGAATACTCGTCGGTGGGATTGTCATCATTATGTACTTGCCAATCTTTAATCTCGCGGGCGCCATTTAAGTGTCGAATCCGCAGAGAGCTCATTAGAGAACAGAAATGCCCACACCGCTCAAACGTGTTGCGCTTGAAGACATTTTCATTAAGCGTGGTCTCATACCTGACACGCA
>BQIX01000306.1 GCA_021604145.1 Nitrospirales bacterium | reverse complement strand
CAAGGTGCTTTTCCATAAATTCGTGAGATAGGCTTTCTCGGGATACTCTCGACATTGCTCACATTCCTTGATTGTTCGTTCGATGATTCGTGCTTGAGATTCTTCCGAAAGATCGTGTCGAAATTGTTTGGTGGCTGAGCCGCCGTTGAATTCCCATACTAGAAGGGTGGGCTCTAATGCTTCAAACCCGAATATCGAATGTAACCGCCAAACCTCCCTGGCGGTGATCCGACAATTTCCGATGTGGATAGACTCGTGTTTATCTTGTCGAGGCCCGACTCTGGTGAAAGCTTGCTCAAGACTTGCAGGTGTGATGCGTCCCTGGTGATACAGTTGACGATATTCCTGATTCGGCAGGTACCCATGACCGCCTAGAAGTTTTTTTCCTTTTCTGACGGCCTCATCAAATGGAAGATATTCCAGCCCATGAATGGGGTTTTGCGCGACCATTGTTCTCATCGGCCAAAAAGGGGCTATCGGTTCACTGGCTTTGCGAATGCTAAGACGGAGATGTTCACGGGCTTCCGGAGTTCGCATGTGTGTTCGGTCTATCGTGGAGTCAGATAACATCGTTCCTTGGGGATCTTACATTGTTCACAAGACGTGGGGGGCTAATAATCCCCATTCATTCTCATTTATGGCTTAGGACGAAGGATTTCAGTGGTCATGAAAATCAGACGAACAAACGGTGAAGCTGAAACGGCGATCCGGAATGCCGTGATCAAATTCAACAGGAGTTTATGGGCCGAGGTTCGATGGATGGCAATGCGTTCGTTTATGTTACGCGATTTCGTAGTCGTTCGCTTAAAAGGCGTTTGGCTCCAAGCTGAACGCCAGTTAGCGAAAAGTTTGGATGACATTGAAATA
This sequence comes from Nitrospirales bacterium, assembly GCA_021604145.1. Taxonomy (GTDB): domain Bacteria; phylum Nitrospirota; class Nitrospiria; order Nitrospirales; family UBA8639; genus JAGQKC01. Next base: position 4,334 of record BQIX01000306.1, on the reverse strand, counting down.
GTGAGGGGTGCGCGCCGAAACCTTATGTCGCAGGGTCGTGAGAAGCTCTGTTCCCAAGTCAGTGAGATCCCCGTGGGTGGGGTATCTGGTTTATTCACGGAGATTGATGCGAAAATCGGAGCACGAGTCATGGTGTTTTCGTTGGATCAAGATATAAGAAGAATAATGATCGTTATCCTGAATAAAGACATGCTGGCTCATGTATTTTATTTTCCAATAAAGTTTTACGCGTGAAACCAGATGGGGAATGCGTATTGGTAAGAGTCTGTCATATCTTTGCCTTTTTCCGTCCAGCTTCTGGATGATTTGATAGCGGTTGGTGTTGGTCTAATCCCGTAATAAACAGGGTAGACTTCCGTTCTTTAAAAGCTTTCTCCATTTCATGGAGTTTTCCCATTGTCGTATGGTCGACGAGAAATGTCTCTGATAAGTCCAGTGTCACACGTGATTCTCCTGCCAGTTGTTCCAACGTTTTCTTTAACCCGATCCACGTACTAAATATGGCCGAGTCTTTGACTCTGACTGTTACGCCGGTTTTTGCGTTTCGTTCAATACTGATTTGGGGTTTGAAAAGAGACGTTGCTGGTGCGCCATTTTTTAAATGCAGGATAAGATTGACGAAGATGCCAATGGCAATCCCCATCAATAAATCTGTGGCCAGCACCCCGATCACCGTCGATACGAAAATGATGAACTGCTCTTTGCCCACATGATACATGTGGAGGAATTCTTGGGGGGAAGCCAGGCGAAACCCAGTAAAGACCAACATGGCCCCAAGAGCTGCAAGGGGAATTTGATTGATGAGTCCGGGTAGCAGGGCGACAAAGAATAGCAAGAACAAGCCATGGAAAGCGTTCGAAAATCTAGTGCGAGCTCCATTATCGATATTGGCCTTGCTTCGTACGATCTCCGAGATCATCGGAAGTCCGCCAATAAAAGCCGCAATGGTATTGCCGACCCCCACGGCTAGCATATCTTGATCATGGTTGGTTTTTCGTTTCCATGGATCGACGCCGTCTATAGCCTTCGCGCTTAATAAGGATTCAATGCTTCCGATCAGCGCAAACATAAAGACATACTTCCACCCCGTGGTAGTTGTGAGTCCAGAAAAATCAGGAAATGTGATGGCGCTAAACATACTTTCCGGGACAGCAACGAGAAAGTTTTTGCTCAGGGGATAATCTTGACCGTTGAAGGTATAGGTTTGTTCCTGGTTAAAGTCAAAATATATGGCAAGAGGGACGGTGACCAGCAGTACCATCATCGGAGCTGGAACAATTTTGAGCTTGGGGTTTTTGATGAACAGGTAACTAAACATTATGGTGAGGCTGATGAGTCCAATTAGTCCGACGAGCGGATTCATTTCCATGACAAACTGAGGGATTTTTGAGATCAACTCGAGCGGGCTACCCTCAGGGCTCACGCCCAGGGCAATGGGAAACTGCTTGGCCATTATGATGATGCCTATGGCGGCAAGTAATCCGTGGACTGCAGAATTCGGGAAAAATTCTCCTAAAATTCCGGCGCGAAACATCCCAAAGAAAATTTGAAAAATCCCAGCAGCAACCCCGACACCTAAGGCAAGTCTGTAGGCCTGGAAGTCAATAGCTGGATCTTTTCCTCCGGTAAAGCCGAATTCAGTGACACAGCCAATCGCGATGACAATGAGTCCGGCCGCGGGTCCTTTGATGGTCAGTTCGGAGTTACTAAAGAATGTCGCAATTGTTCCGCCAACGATAGCGGTAAAAATTCCGGCGATGGCAGGGTACCCACATGCCAACGCGATTCCTAGGCATAGAGGAAGGGCAATGAGGAAGACCAGAAAGCCAGAAACAAGATCAGCTTTCCAATTTTTCGGAAGCTCAGAAAAGTTACCTCTGGGAATCATTGTTGTTTCTGAAGCCATCATTAGTTCATTTTTATGGTTGCCTGATGGATATTGATCAGAGAAATAGGCTTGGGTAGACGAATCGTTCGCACTTTCTCGTAATGTCGGTCTCTGGGATTCTTGCTCCGGTTGTGTTTGGGTTATTCCCTTGTTGTTCAGTCACGACCAATTTAGTGGCTTCTTATAGTCATAAAAATGAGAGGCAAGACAGAAGGGTCTGATCGAGTTGAGGACTGACCACCGCTCGCATTCAAAAGGTTGTATTCAGTGGATACTGCCAATGTGGCTATAGAGCGTTCCATCATTTATTTAATTGATGAAATTGAGTAAGACTTTAGATGCCAGTGATAGGCATGAAGGCGCTAGAATTAATTAGTGGTATTCCAACATTAGAGAGCAGAGAAAAGAAATTATGTGTAATATCTATCAAGCCAATTTGGCAAAAAAACGCAGTCAGTTCATGGTAGAAATCACGTGAACATATGACTGGTGAGTATGGTTACTCGGCTTAGATGGGTAACGCTAAATGACAACCATGTACGTATATTTTCAAGTGAGAAATAGCGTTTCTACAGTCACCATGACTAAAAAGTCGTCACGAGACTCGATAAAGCCAAGTATTATTCAGTTATACCAAAGTGTTGAGTGTGTGTACAGTGAAGGAGTGGCTTCCGCTAGGAAACAGCGAAAAAGCGAGGATTGAAACAGAATAAGGGCAGTTTTACGTGGAGATTTCGGTTTTTGTTAGCCGTAAATGTTAAACATCACTAAAACTGCAACAATCCCGATAACAGCTAAATCTAATAGTGGTTCCATTTTGTGGCCTCCCTAATACTCTATTGTGTACTCAATGAGATCGCTTCGTTTGCTCGCCACCTTAATGATTTACTTTTGAAGCAATAATCGATCCAGTTGATTTCATTTGGATGTAATTTTATAAATAGTTGAAAAAAATAAATTTTTAAAACATACATGAAATAGAGTTTATGAGGTACGGCACTTTAAGTGCAATTTCGCACTGTTTGACTTGTGCGAAATTGCACTTAAAGTAATGGTTGGCTTAAATGGTTGGATCAGTTAGACTAGGGAAGTCAAAGATTGTCAGCTCTATATTATTTAAAGAGAGCTGAAGGGTTTGAAGTCGTCCTTACATCATTGTCATTGCGCGAGGTATATTGATTTTTAAAACATAATTAATAGTGCATAGAGTTTCCGGGGAATTGATCGTCAATTATATTTTCTTCCCAACCGCTAGAGAAGTCTTAAAATTCTTGCATTTGTCCACGCCCAATCCAAAAACACTCTAGACGTTTTTATATGAGAGATGGTCTTTTCTTTTTTGGGAAAGTGGGTCCCTTCACTCTTCATTACTCTTGGAATTCCATTACTATACTAAACGATTTCTAATAAAAAACTTGGAAAGAAGACAGAAGAATGATCGCCGCGTGAATTCCGTTGTAGAGGTATGGCGATAAAATTTTTAGTCTTTATTATTGCATGATGATACCCATCTGGTATATCTTAGATGGTTTTTCAATCCCCCCCATACAATCTAAGGATGTCTGCTATTAGAATTATTTGGAAAAGAAACGCGTGAATTTCCTTGGATTGTTTTCTCCTGAGGACTCAAGATTCCCAAGACTCAGAAAGGATCCATATCAGAATGTCTGAAATACGAGAAATCGTAAAAAAGCTGTGGAAAACTTTGAGAGGTTGGTTTGATACCCAATTCGAAGCAGGAGTTGGTTCCAATCCCGACAGTCGCGCTATGGACTTTATGCGTTCGTTGCCGTTCATTGCGTTTCATGTTTCTGTCCTAACCGTATTTTGGGTTGGATGGAGTCCGGTGGCCGTTATGATGGCTGTGCTGTTGTATGGGGTCCGGATGTTTGCGATTACAGGATTTTATCATCGTTACTTTTCACATCGCGCTTATCGAACGTCACGGTTTATGCAATTTGTCTTTGCTATCGTCGGGGCCAGTGCTGCTCAACGAGGGCCATTGTGGTGGGCATCCAATCATCGCATTCATCATGCTCGATCTGACCAGCCATCTGATGTTCACTCTCCTGTTCAACACGGCATTTGGTGGAGTCATCTTGGTTGGTTTTTATCGTATCAGCAGCTTTCTGCACAGCACCAGCGAATCAAAGATTTTGCTCGGTTCCCGGAGTTACGCTTCTTAGATCGCTTTGATGTGCTTGTGCCCTTTATGTTGGCGGTGAGTATGTTTTTCTTTGGTGAATGGTTACAGTATGTTGCTCCAGCTCTTGAGACGAATGGATGGCAGATGTTGGTCTGGGGGTTTGTCATTTCCACGCTCGCCTTATATCACGGGACTTTCACGATCAACTCGCTGTCTCATCGTTTTGGAACTCGACGTTATCCCACGACTGACAATAGTCGGAATAACCCCATTCTTGCGATTATTACGATGGGTGAAGGG
>BQIX01000305.1 GCA_021604145.1 Nitrospirales bacterium | reverse complement strand
CAGGCGTGGTGACGCTCTTGGGGCCTCCGCCTGATCCGAAGGCGTATAATCTGATTACATTTCCAGACCCTGAATATTGTGGAAGGATCTCAACTGGAAATGGGTGGCGCTTGCTCCAAGATTTTCTCGTGAATGATCAGCGGCAAGTGAAAAATGTAGTCGTCTTCTTTGAAGAGGTCAAGGCCGGGAAGCCATTTTCGATGTCTATTCCTCGAGTCGAAGCCAGAGACTGCCGCTTTCAACCATTTACCACGATTGTGCGTAGTGGGCATGGGATCGAAGTGATCAATATGGATCCCGTCATGCATGATATTCAGGCTTATGAAACTTCTCAGCAACAGGGGACCCGCGTCTTATTTAATTCGCCATTACCGTTTAATCATCGCCACAATCGGGGCGATATACATGCCGAACATGATCACAAGCCAAGCACATCTCTTGTCCGGCAATTTGATCTCAGCAAAGGGCGCAAAACGTTTGTGATGCAATGTGGGTTTCACGCGTATATGGAAAGCTGGGCCATTGCCGTGGAGAATCCGTATTATGCGTTCACAGATGTCAATGGGACCTTTGAGATTGACCACATTCCCCCAGGAACGTATCGGGTGCAAGCGTGGCATCCTAGTGTCAAAGCGGTGATTGCCAAAACTGTGGTGATTGAACCTGGACAAAACCTCTCGCTTGCCTTTGAACTGCCCGCGCCTACTGAGCGACACACGGCTCATAAAATCCGAACTCCACCGCGTTATACGCCTGCGGTACTGGGCCGCCCCATCGATATTCAACCGCTGCTTGAACTTCAACGTCCTTGAGTGAGTCATACTCGGCAACCAGCGAATGGCTTTTCTCTACTTTTCTCTAATCTCGATAGCTTTGTGTGTTGGCTTGCCTCCTTCGGTTGACTCAGCCGAACGTTATATTCAGGATGTAAGGGACTCATCTCCGTCCGCAATAGAATTTTCGGCACGGATGGTTTGGCGAAAAGACGGAAAAATATCGAAAGCGCAATTATTTGTAAAAGGCGATCGATATCGACTTGAACATTGGCGTGGAATCAAAACGGATCTCGGCGTCGCTGGAGTGACCATAGTTCGTTTAGATTTACACAAAGTCTGGTATATCTATTCCCAACGACGTCTTGTCTTGAGTGTGCCGTCTGAACCCGACGATGTGTTGCCTATTTCCGTGAACCTTGATGGAGAAGTCAATCGGACATTGATTGGTGATGCGCAGGTTGGCACGCAACCCGCACAGTTATATGAAGTCGAAGTCTTGTCTTCATCTGGTCTACGTGAAAAGTATTACGAATGGGTGGATCCTGAACGGCAAGTTCTGCTCAAGCTTGTAAGCCAAGATCGAGATTGGCGTATAGAGTATCGACATGTGGTTCTTTCCAGGCAACCTGACTATTATTTTCAACCGCCTCTTGGATATCGTAAAATTGAAGCACAAAACAAGCTGTCAGAAACCGGATAGCTGTTAGGAAGTAGATATAATGGAGCACACGCAGCAAATGAAAAGTGACTGTAGTTACGAAAAGCTAGGTGAGCAGGGACAACCCTCAACGTATGGTGTTTCCTTGTCGATGACTCGATATTCGATAGGACTCCTGTTTTTCATGGCCGTGGTTTGTGTGTGGAGTCCGATAAAAGAGGATCGTCTCTGGGCTTCTGAACCGTTGTCAAAGCCGGAATGGCAACAAGTTCAAGATGCCTTTAAAAATTTACAGTTTCAAAAAGTGCTTGATATTCTTGCAGAATTTAGCGAGGAAGAACGGAAATTGCCGGCTGTCCATCGGCTCGAGGTTTTGAGTTTCGCTTTACTTGGGAAGGCGACCGAAAGTCTCGATGCCTATGAGCACGGCGTCACGCAAACTGGCCGAGAAAACGAACCATTATTACGAGAACTGTGTATTGCTGTGATCTTGCCATTACGTGCTGACATGCGTGAGCAAATGCGTGGTTCGGCCTATACAGCCTTAAAGGAGGTGGGTTCGGAAGATACCATTCCGTTTATGGAGGAAGGGTTGAATGATAAGTCGGGAATGGTTCGAGCGTTGGCAGCGGAAAGCTTAGCGATGTTGGAGTCTGGGCGAAAATCTCAGAGATTTAGACAAGCATTGGAGGATAAGGCTGGGTTGGTACGAGCGACCGTGTTAAGGGGGTTAGGTCGTACAGGTGACCGAGCGGCACGTACGCTCATACGGCCATTTCTCAAGGACGAACAAGCTATGGTTCAAGTCGCTGCAGCAGGGGCCATGATCAAACTTGGGCATCCAGAATATTGGAAACGTGTGAAGAAAAGTGCTCTAGAGGATGAAGGGTATGAGCGAGCTGCTGCGTATCAGGTCTTGGGTGAATTAGGTGATGCACGGGCAATAGAAATTCTTCAACAAGGATTACGGGATCAGCAGCCATCCATTCGAGCTGCCGCCGTTTCTTCGATGGGAAAGCTTCATATGTCCGAGGCCGTGCAGCCTTTGATGGCTGCGCTGACAGAGAAAAGTCCAGCCGTTCGAAGTGTTGCGGCTGTGAGCCTTGGAAATTTAAAAGCTGAGAAGGCTATCCCGGTTCTGACGGATATGTTAGAAGACGCTAATTCCGGTGTCAGGATTGCTGCAGTAGCTTCACTACTCAAGCTGAGTAGTCCGTTTAGTGTTGTGTCTCCGACTGTGAGAGCATTAATGCAGGATCGAAATCCTGGCATACGATCCGGCGTTGCCAAGGCTTTGGAGAATGGGTATGGTCGTGATGTGGTGGGAACATTGTTTCTCTTGCTGAATGATCCTGTGCCAAAGCCAAAAATAATGGCAGCTCGTTCGTTGGGCCGTATTGGTGATCGGGATATTCTGCCACGTCTGAAACTTGTTCTGCGTGAACAAAACGAAGCCGTGCGTGCGACGGTTGCGGCAGCTATTGTTCGTATCCTAGCTGCTCCCAACAAATTATAATTGATGGGTGTTTTATGTTTTCCGTATTCTATCTCGTGGGTAATGAATTTCCAACATCTTGATCGTATTCCTCGTAGGAATCAGGTCGCGTTTGGGTTATGCCTATTCGATTCCTCTCACATGTACTCATTTCAATACTGTTCGTGTTGAGTTGTGCGTCATGCCAACCGTCCAGGTCCGTCAGCCATGCTGGCTTGTATCCCGCTACTAAAAAACCCCCTGATATTCAGTGGGCATCTTGGCAGGAAGAAACGTTTCGAGCCGCGCAAGAACGTGATGTCCTTATTCTTCTCGATTTAACCGCTGTCTGGTGTCATGCCTGTCATGTCATGGATGAGACGACGTATGCGGATCCATCGATCGTTGCCGTATTAAATTCCCGCTTTATTCCCATCCGAGTTGATACGGACCAGCGTCCGGATATCGAAGCTCGGTACCGTCATGGAGGATGGCCAACCACGAGTATTTTGCTGCCGACAGGAGAGATTGTTTTTCAAGCGAACTATTTAGAGCCGGAGGATCTCAAGCAGGCGCTGGAAGAGTCGGAGAAGCTCTATCGGGAAAATAAGGAAACATTATTAAGTCAGGCCGCTAATATTTGGGCTTCTGTCAATGCGGCAAGAAAAGCTCGATCGCAACCTACAACGGTAATCCAGTCTGAGATGGCGGATCAAATGAGGGTGATGATTGAGCAAAACTTTGATCAGGTGAATGGTGGTTTTCAGGATTTCCCAAAATTTTTTGAACCCGATGCCATTACTTTTCTCTTTGGACGTTATCACCAGTCTCAGGATAACGCATTGAAGCGTATGGCGCTCTTGACCTTACAACAACAGCGAAAACTCTTGGATCCGGTCTGGGGAGGTTTTTATCGTTATGCAGAAAAAGCTGATTGGACTCAACCCCATTTCGAGAAAATGCTGCATTTGCAGGCAATGAATCTTCAAAACTATCTTGAGGCCTATCAAGTCACGGGTGATATCGCCTATCGAAGAGTGGTTGAAGAGACCATCCATTATATCAGGCGTTTTTTCCTGGATCCCCAGGAGACAGGGTTTTGGGCTAGCCAAGATGCGGATATCAAGGAGATGGCAGATACTCATCGTCTGATCATGTCTGGTGAGGAGTATTTTCAACTGGGAGGAAAGGAACGCTTAGCCGTTGGGCTGCCATCTGTTGACCGGACTATCTACACCGGGTGGAATGGGGCCATGCTGAAAAGTTTTCTGAAGGTGCATCAAGTGCTTCCGAGTCAAGGTCTCTTACCGGTCACGCTGAAAATGCTCCACCATTTATATCGTCATCGCTATGAAGCAGGGAAGGGAATGGCTCATCGTGAAGTGAACGGGAAGCCCCAAGACTTTGGACTTCTTCGTGATCAAGTTTGGTTTGCTGACGCTCTTGTCGAAGCGGCTATGACTACTGGTAAAACGCACTATATTGAAAAGGCAGGACGCCTCACCAAAGACTTTGTCGCTCTCTTAGAAGATACGCAAGGAGGTGGATTTTATGATCGACCTGACTATTCTTCCGCAGAAGGACTGTTAAAGTTTCCATACAAATCGTTGAAAGAAAACCTTAGGGCAGTCGTGTTGTTAATTGACCTCTTCTATGTGACTGACGATTCTTTCTATCGAGATGTCGCTGAACGAACACTTCAGTTTGTACTGAGTTCATCTGAACAACTTCCGTTAGGATTATCAGGTCTGGCAATAGATCGCTTTGTTCACTATCCGGTCAATGTTGTGGTTGTCGGGTCCATAAGCGATAAGCAAACAGGTCAGCTTTTTAAGGAAGGGCTCAAGCTGTATGCACCAGGAAAGATTGTTCGATTACTCGACCCGAAGGTTGATTCGTTGACAATCGGAGATATTACGTTTCCCAAAACAAAAGAATCCACGGCCTATATTTGTACAGACACCATCTGTTCTCAGCCGTTCCATCAGGCATCAGAGTTTTCCATGCGATACCAAGACGTTATGAGGCAAGCCAGTTAAGCCTGTGAAAGTCCCTGTCTTACTTGTACGTTTTTTATTGCAGAAGGGAGCGGCTTTTGTATCTATAAAATCAATGAAAAGTCAAATTGTGATAATGTTGCGTCTCATTGGGGTTGCAGTCAGTTATCTTGACACGTTTTTTTCCTTCTTGGTATATAAGAAGGTGAACATATTAACGAGGTTTCAACAGTTTCCCTGCTCACTTAACAGTCCAACATATTGGTGCGTGGGAGAATCATTCAGCCCCGAGTATTAATCC
>BQIX01000304.1 GCA_021604145.1 Nitrospirales bacterium | reverse complement strand
ATCAAGGCATTCATGAATCCATCTTGGACATTTATGCCACGCTCAAACCGCATTTTGCGATTGTGGATGGAATTGTCGGGATGGAAGGAGATGGCCCAATTATGGGCGATCCGAAATCTGTGGGCGTGTTAGTCATGGGGAGAAGTTTTCCTGCTGTTGATGCTACCTGTGCTCGTTTGATGGGGATTGAGCCACATCACGTTCCCTACCTAAAGACTTCCGAGAATTGGTTGGGTCCCATTAGTGAACGACATATTGAACAACGAGGTGAGTCCATTCGGGCACACCGACAAGACTTTGCGTTACTGGATCACATTCCTGCCCAACAAGGATTACGTTGGGATGGGTAGGTCTCTCTATTGGACTTGATGGTTCGACAACATGGGCCCGTTCTCTCTGTCACGTAGACTCATCGTGTCAGACCGGAATTTTTTCTATACGTGAAAGGACAAGAATGCGTAAGTCCACTGACCAACTTGTTGGTTGCTGTTGGCTGCCACGGTTTATCGATAAGGGGCGTTTGTGGAATTCTGGTACGTTGCCCTTTATCTATCGAATGGCATTTTGTAGCCCCGTGGGTTTAGATGGACATTTTTTACGTCATTTTCACTTATCAGAGAAAAGTTTTCTGAATGCCGTTCAAGAATCAGGGTTGATTGATGATGGGGTTTGTCGATGGTTTCTTGAGCAGCCCAACGTCACCTCAACACGTATTGCAGAGTGGAACTTGTTCGCTCCGCGATTGGGAGAACGCGGTCATTCAGGTTATTGGACGTTTCATTTGGTGAAATGGGTGTTGTACCCTAATGCTGTCGTCAGACCAGTCAATAGTCTGTTTGACGCAATCATCCAAGACGAAGGGTGAGCTGACTGGCCATATCGGTAAGAATGCTTCGCAGGAAGTTATTGTCTAATTTTATCGAATGTGTTCCTGACATTATTGGTATCGGCTTCGTTCAGCCAGGACATTCTGATGGCGGGCGTTTCTCCCTTTGGATAGTCCGTGAATGGTTTCACCACAATGTTCTCCTTTTGGAGAACCTCCATGATTGCGTTGTGATGCTGCGATTCAAAGGTCAGTATTCCTGGGGCATGGGGGCCATCCCATTCTCTCGCCTGCATTTCTTGCATCTCTCCTAGATGTTGTTTCGCAACTTCCCGTATGGTCTTTAATCCTTGCGTGTTGAGCCCCTCTTGATTGATGTTCTCGCATGCTTTGGCGAGCCCTGTAATGAGACCGATATTATGCGTGCCAATTTCAAATCGAGAGGCAGGATATTGTCCTGTAAGTGTAGACGTTGAACGAACAGAGGGTGAATTTTCCAGAAAATGCTTGGAGACGACCAGGCCGCCAGTTCCCAAAGGTCCGCGACACCATTTATAGCCTGAAAAAAAGTACGCATCACAATTCAGATGGTCGAAATTCACGGCAATATGTCCGACGGCCTGGGCGCCGTCAACAATCAAGAGCGTATCGCGTTCTTTTGCAAGAACCGAAATTCCCGCAATTGGGAAAATCCGTCCATCTACATGGGAGACATGACTCAAAATTATCGCTCTCACTCTTGGCGCATGTAACGCATGGTGAACAGATGTCAGAAATTCTTGTGGTGAAGATGTCGGCGTGAGGAATTGTGGTTCAATGCCTCGGTGTTTGAGCGCAAGTAGTTCGTTGCGAATAGAAGGATTTTCATGAGTCGAACTCAATATTATATCACCCGGTTTCCAATCCATCGAAGAGAGGAGTAAGTAATGGGCTGTGGAGGCGTTGGGGACGAACGCAATAGCAGATGGATGAGAGACGTGGAGTAACGCTGCGACGGTTTCACGACATTGTTGAACTTTGGTGCGATACCATTGAATACCTTTTTCAGAATATAAATAGTCTTTATATTCTGTGAGCGTGCGTTCGACTTCCTGTTCAGCTTCAGGGAGGATAGGGCAGGAGCCAGCGTAATTAAGATAAGTCATGGGATAAATGTCCAATCATCGATAGACTCTACCTTGCCATCTTCTTCATGATTCATTCAAGGAAAAGATTTTCCTTGAATTCATTTGACCTGACGGCTAGGCTGATGTGGGGTGTGTCTACTGGCCTCGGTCGATTCGCGAAGAAAGGAATAATTGATCATGTCTGAAACTCTTGTGACGCATCAAAATGCGGCGAACGATGTTGCCTTGATCTTCGTGCATGGATTTGGTGGAGAACCGACAAAGACCTGGGGGCAGTTTCCCGACTTTCTTGTGCAAGATTCTCGTCTGCACAATTGGGATCTTTATAGCTTAGGGTATCCAAGCGGTTTAGGATTAGATCTGGTGGGAATTTGGAAAGCGAATCCCTCCATTGACACGATTGCCAAAAATTTAACGACGTACGCCAACGTGCAGTTCAAATCCTATCAACGACTCGCGTTGGTTGCACACAGTATGGGTGGGTTAGTGGTTCAACGTGCGTTGGTTGACAATCCAGATTTTGCGAAACAAGTTGGTCATGTGTTTTTCTTTGGTACGCCAAGTCAAGGGTTAAAAAAAGCGTTATTTTTTCAGTTTTGGAAGAGGCAAATTGACAACATGGCAGAGGGTAGTCCGTTTATTCTCGATCTGCGCAAAGGGTGGGATGAGAAATTTGGCCATGAGCAGGGGCCTTTTCAGTACTGGGTGACGGCTGGAGATCAAGACGAGTTTGTTCCCAGGCATTCGTCGCAGAGTGGGTTTTTAGATCATCGTTGCTGCGTTGTTCCAGGTGATCATTTAAGTATCGTGAAGCCGGAGAAGGTAGACAGTCTGAGTGTGCAGATTGTGTTAAACGGGTTAACTGGAAGCGCGAATACGATCGGGATTGCAGACGCAGCTCAACGGGCAATCGAAAATCGTCAGTTTCATGAGGCCATCTCGCAGCTTGAGCCTAAGAAAGAAGGCCTTGATGCGCGAGGAGTCATTGAATTGGCTTTGGCATATGAAAGCCTTGGTCGTCATGCTGAGGCGTTGGCTGCGTTACAAGACCGGCATTCTGACGATACCGATGCCATGGGCGTTCTCGCGGGTCGGTTAAAGCGCCGTTGGCTGCTTGAACGACAGACTCAGGATGCGAAGGCGGCGCAAGATCTCTATCAAAAAGGTTTTGAACTATCGGTCCGAAGGAAGAACTCTGATCAAGCTTATTATCATGCGATTAATCTTGCGTTTATGGCATTGGCTTTTGATGAAAATTTTGTGGAGGCCCAGAATTTTGCCAAGCACGCGATTGAGCATTGCAAGGAAGCCAGAGAGAGCAAATGGCTTCATGCAACTCTAGGTGAAGCGCAATTGCTTCTTGGTGATGCTGATGAGGCTCTTCGTTGCTATGAGGCGGCGTTAGCCGCGAAGCCTGTCCCAACTCCACGAGAAGTTGACTCTATGTTGCAACAAGCTATGAGAGTTGCCAGCGTCTTAGGGTATGAAGATGCTGCCGATCGCTTGTTGAACGTTTTTGGAAGGAAGGAAACATGAACCGTCCTCTCTGTTTTGTGTTGATGCCATTTGGGAAGAAACGCAATACGGCAGGTTCACTGATTGATTTTGACGAGGTATATCAAACACTAATCCGACCGGCTATTGAAGAGGCCGACTTGGAACCGTTATGCGCAGATGAGGAAATGACCGGTAGAATTATTCATAAACGATATTCGAACGACCTATCTTGTGCGAATTGGCCACTGCAGATTTGACCACCGCGAATGCCAATGTCTTTTATGAATTAGGCATTCGTCATGCAGTACGAGAATGGAGTACGGTCACGATTATTGCCGAGGACGGAGGCCAATTGCCTTTTGACGTAAGGTCTCTGCGGGCTATCTCTTACCAACTCACATCCCAAGGGACGCCCGATAACGTGCCGAATGTCAGAGGCGTCATTGCTCGCCGTCTTCGTGATGCGCAGCAGGCAACGCGTGATAACCCCATTTATCAGTTGGTTGAGGGATTTCCTGAGGTAAGTCATACCAAGACCGATGTGTTTCGGGATCGTGTGGATTATTCAAAATCCGTGAAAGCACGTTTGCGTGATGCGAGGCAGCAAGGTCTTGAACCATTAAAAAATCTTGCACGTGAGCTTCATCCAATTGCTTCTTGTGATTCTGGGGTGGTGATTGATCTGTATCTTTCCTATCGAGCGGTGAAGGGTTGGTAAGAGATGATTGATTTGGTGTCCCAGATGGCGCCACCTCTCGTGAACACGGTGATGGTGCAAGAGCAGCTTGGGCTTGCGTTGAATCGACTAGGAAGAAGTGAACAAGCTGAAGGAGTGTTACAAGCACTCATTCAATTGCGAGGCCCGAGTAGTGAATCCTATGGAATCTTAGGTCGAGTGTATAAAGATCGATGGAAGGCGGTACGTAACGCTGATAAGACTTTTGAGGCACGTGAACTGCTTGATCAAGCGATTGAGGCGTACCTTAAAGGGTTTGAAGCTGACTGGCGAGATGCGTATCCAGGGATCAATGCGGTGACGTTGATGGAATTGAAAGACCCCCCTGATCCTCGTCGTGAACAATTAATTCCCGTTGTTTCTTATGCAGTCGAGCGACGTATCGCAGGAGGAATACCTGATTATTGGGACCATGAGACTCGTCTAGAACTGGCTGTCTTAAGAAAACACGAACAACAGGCTACCGAGGCTGTCCAGTCCGCGCTGGCCGTCATGCGCGAAAGGTGGGAAGCCGAAACAACCGCTCGCAACCTTCGCCTTATCCAAGAAGCCCGTCAAAAAAGAAATGACTTGATTCCTTGGCTGATAAAATCTTAAACGAACTATAGAACGAAAGGCTCGAGATTGATCCTGGGTTTTTTTTGTGTGGTCCGTGGGGGTTTAAGAGGGGATTCCCACTCATGACGTACAGGGGAGAGGATTTAGGTGGGGTTGGTTATGAGCCGCTTATGGTTTTCTGGCAAGTGCGAGTCCAATGAGTTCTTCCGAGTCGGTATACCATTTGATCATGTCAAACCCCGATTGCTTGAGAAGATTTTCGGCGCGAGGGTGATCATATTTCGTGCTAATTTCAGTAAGAATGTCTTCTCCCTTTTCTAGTTCGAGTGAAAAATCAAGGCCCGGTATCTCCACGCTTTGTGCTTCTTTTGATCGAAGCCGCATTTCTATTCGGTGATCCGTTTTATTGTAGAGTGCCACATGATCAAAGGCGTCAGGATTGAGTGTGGCTCCGAACATTTCGTGCAT
>BQIX01000303.1 GCA_021604145.1 Nitrospirales bacterium | reverse complement strand
TGGTCTTACCGTTGGAGATGTGCAGGATGTGATCGAATCCGCAATCGGAGGAAAGAACATTGCCTGGACAGTCGAGGGCAGGGAACGCTATCCCATCAATGTGCGATATCCACGTGATCTGCGACAGGATGTGGACGCGCTTCAACGCATCCTCGTGTCCGCGCCCAACGGTGAACATATTCCTTTGGCCCAATTGTCCCGCATTTCCACCTCCATGGGATCGCCATCTGTGCGGGATGAAAATGGTTCTTTGGCCAGCATTGTGTTTGTTGATATTGCTGGCCAGGACCTCGGTACCTATGTCCAGACGGCCAAGGAACTGGTTCAGCAGGAGGTGAAACTGCCTCCCGGCTACTCGCTTCAGTGGGCGGGGCAATACACCTATCTGAAACGGGCACAGGAAAAACTCAAAATTGTAGTCCCGCTTACTCTCTTCTTAATATTTTTCTTACTCTACGTCAATTTTCATTCGCTCCCACACTGCCTTCTCGTTTTGCTGACTATTCCCTTCTCACTGGTGGGAGCAATCTGGTATGTGCATTTTTTAAATTATGATCTCAGTATTGCCGTGTGGATCGGGATGATTGCATTGGCCGGAGTCGCGGCGGAAACAGGAGTCATTATGATCATCTTTCTGGATGAAGCCTGTGCCCGCCGGCAACAGAAAAACCAGCTTCATACCCTCAAAGATCTTCGGGAAGCGATTCTCGAAGGGGCTGTATTACGGGTCCGTCCGAAAATGATGACGGCCTCAGCCATCATGTTGGGTTTGCTCCCGATTATGTGGTCTCAGGGAACTGGGGCTGATGTGATGAAGCGGATTGCCGCTCCCATGATTGGCGGAATGGTTACGGCCACGATTTTGACATTACTTGTCATTCCAGCACTGTTTCTGATTTGGAAAAGATGGAAGCTCAAGCTTCAGGAAGGCACTTCAACGATAAACGGCTCAGCCTTACGATCAGGTGACTCATAAAACCTCAGGACAGCCGGATGTCATATCTTGTTTTATTTTTCGTGAACAGGGCTCAGGACGTCAGTACCATAATATATCACCCGTTAAGTGCGTGAATGAGACAGATGATTTTGGGATATTATGGTTTTGGCGATGTGTGATGGGTTTTGAGGAATTTACCCGCTAAATCTGCATTTTGGTAAATGACGCTGAGGAGGACGACTCCATATTTTCGTCTGCTGACTTGTAGGAGGACTTGACCATTTTCGAAGGCGGAGGTGAGCTTAGAGGATTGTTCGTTTTGAAAGGCTTCGATCTCACTGTTTTGTAAATCATAGGTGACTTGGTATTGATCTTGTAAGCGAACTTGGAGTTCTTCATACAACTCATTCGTAAATCTCCCCATGTCGATGGAAATTTTTGTGAGCTTTTGGGGTGTATGCGTGTTGGTGGTTTGTAGTGAATAAACCGGATGTAAGTAACGATTTTTTCCTGCCAGTTCGTACAGGCATTCTGAGGACGTTGTGCAGTGCTCTAATGCCTGAACTTCATGTTCTGTCATGCCAAACTTGAGATCTCTAAATCCTTGAATGACTTCGGAATACGCAAAGCTTGGTAGAAAAACCAGACCTATAAGAATCCATCTGGTTATGAAATGGCGCGATGGATGAGTTGCGAGCATAATGATCTTCCTCCCTTTATACACGTATAACGACGGTACTCATGCATGTAATGAATGATGGCGAGTGCTGATGATTTCTGAACCAGTCCTCACCATATCAGAGTCTGCTCTTTGGAATCGACTGGTCTGGGGCGATGGAGGGAAAAAGAGATAGGCGTTGAGAGAAGAAGAAGCAGTCTAGAAAATCAGAGGCCTCACGTTTGAATGAAATCTAAGATGGAGGTCGAATATTCCAGTGTAAATCGTTGAGCAGCCACCAGGGTCGCCGGTGGTAGCCCTTCCCCTCCATGCAGGCTTCAATCTTTGGTTGTAATTCGTCGTGGTTCAGTGCATGGTTCCCAGGTATTTCTCTGACTTCTTCGGCGCAAGCTAATTGTTCATTCGGGGATACTTCTCGGCCATCCTTTTTCATCCAAGCTGATCGAGAACAGGCGGCTAAGAGCAGACATAATACCAGGATGATGCCGATCCAGATGGTGCCAGTGAATCTTGATGTGTACACAAGAGTTCCAGAGCCATTCATGGCAGTGTTCACTCCTTTACGTTTGATACGGATCTAACCATACGCTTCTTCTTGCCTGGGACTCAACCAAGGTTACACGTATGAAGGAATGCCCGAAAGTTAGTAATGGTATGATCCAAGTCTAGAGTTCTGGGTTGTTGGAGTCATAAGAATTCAATGGAGATAAGTGCGTAGTAGATGAAACGGGTAGGAAACTCTCGGAAACGATTATCATATATGAAGAGAATCAATAAGATATGGCTACTATAACATAGTTCATGTAGAAATCGAAGCGAAATTTCCGCGAGTGCGTGATTAGTCTGTGGGGTATTGCGGATGAGAAGGCGAGGGCCATTGTTCCTGATCTTGTTGTAAATGAGGCATTGGTCTGCCTGGTGCATTGGGATCTAACGGCTCATCAAATGGTTCATCAGGAAAGGGTTCATCTCGGAACGGTGTCTCAGAGAAAGGCTGGTCAGTGGGGTCGTTGGTGTTTTCGTATCCAAGGTTTTCAAGGCAAAGTGTTCGATAAACTTCTCGTTGTCGCGGGGTCTGAGCTATTCCGTATTTCCCCTCGCGCACTTCTTGTTTGCAGTGTGTATTGTCTTCTGACGAGAGCGAAAACCCTTCACTCGTTTTCCACGTGCCTTCAATGAGTTCAGGAGGAGTTCGATCTTTGACCCCACTGCATAGCCACCAGGTATCGCCCCAGGTTCGGTCTTCCAGGTATTCATTCGTGAGGTTGTTGCAGGTCATCCAGTTGGTCGATTGTCCAAGTAAAAAGTCTAAACGATTCCAAAATTGCGTGAACGTGGCTGGTCCCTCTGGTCGTTCGACTTCAGTTGTTCCCGTTATCCATGTTTCTTCACTCGTGACGTCTAATGACACTGTTGTGCCTTGAGGCGTTTTTTTTGTTTCGACTGTCCAGATATCTTGGGCTTCAACGAAGGTGAGGCCGACGTTGAGACCATGATTTCTCGTGGCAATCAGGCGATCCTGGGTTTGTGTTTGTTGATAGGCTTGGTCATCAACTAAAAAAAATAAATCAGATACTGCCGGAATGATGGTCTCAGGTGAAAGATCGGGATAGGTTTTGGTTGTCAGTTGCTGAGCTTCCTTTGGGGATAAGGATCGTGAGGAGCACCCTGACAGTACAAGCAATAGTATCAGGCAGGTCCATGAGCACTTCGTGAAGTAGGTGATGTGTTTACTCAAGATATTTGGAGTCTTGTGGTGTCTGATCTGCCTAGCGATGCTTGACGAAACTGAAAAGACGAACGGCGGATCGTTACCTGGCACAACTCAACTTTCATGGTTTGTTGTGTTCCCATCCATTATTCGTCACGTGCACTCAAAATATACAAGAGTGCAGACCCTAAGACAAACCCCTTGTTTAAGGGTAGACTTTCCCAATTTGAATCCACTTCCCCTTTGGGTTTCTCTTATAGTAAGTCGTTTGTAGGGGATATTTAAGTCGAAACCGCCATCCTCTGCGTCGATGTGTGACACTAATGACGTTTGTGTCTGCTGAACGAATCATTGCTGGAAGTGTGGTTTCAATAAATTTAACCCGGCGTCGAGGACCAAAGAGCGAAGGCCGTTCTAAAACAATTTTCTTCATCCCATTCTCAAGCTTCACTTCCATTGTTTTGAGCCAAAACATGTTTCAAAGAACCGTAAATATGAAGCCAGTAAGGAAAGCGATATCATATGAATGGAGTCATTGTCCCAACCTGCCCTTAATTGTCAAGGGCTCAGCCTGGTGAGGCGGAAGTTGTTCAAGTGAGAAGTGGGTCGCGGGTACGATAATGTACGCGGTTTGTAGAGGTTATGATGAGGCTAAGGCCTGATTAATCGCCTCTAAGATTTCAGGGAATGTATAGGGTTTGCTGAGCACGGTAAAGGCTCCAAGGCGCAGGGCTTGATGTTTTACGTCTTCACTGAATTGGCCGGTGTAGATGATCACGGGAGGCGGAGACGACAAGGTTTCTGGTAGTTTTTTTAAAAATTCCAGGCCGCTCATATGCGGCATTTGATTGTCGGTCAGGATCAGATCAACAAAGTGTCCTTCCTTGAGAAATGTCAGGGCTGGAGATCCCTGTTCTGCTTCGAAGCATTGATGGCCTTGGTGTTCAAGGAAGAGTCGAAGGAGGAACCGCGCAGCCGGGTCATCGTCGATGAGATAGATCCGTTTGGAGGTTTGAGGCCTCGGCTTGTTGTGGTTGTCTTCAAGCAAGTTTTCCATACAGGAAGAGCGCAGCCTCTCTAACGATAGACTCACGTTTACACAGAAAATTGTACGATATGTTTAATTATATAGGTTTTTTTGTCTGATAGAAATATCCAGTTCCGGAATGCTTAGAAAGAAGTTTGTGGGGTCGGTTATTGTTTGCCGGACTGTATTTGAAGTTTACCTATTGTCCAGATAATATTGCCTTTGCTAGGCATAAAGGAGACAGCGCATGATTCAGATCAAGAGGCTAGACCACGTCGTGATACGTGCCCGAGATGCAGAAACATTGGTGACGTTTTACTGTAATGTTTTAGGGTGCACAATCGAGAGGCGATTGTCTTCGGATATTGGGATCGTGCAACTGAGGGCGGGCGAGGCCTTGATTGATATTGTCGCAGTTGACAGCGAGATTGGGCGAATGGGCGGTGCAGCACCTGAGAAAGAGGGCCGAAACATGGATCACTTCTGTGTCCGTTTAGAGTCCTTCGATGAAGAGGCCATTCGTAAGCACCTCAATCAACACAGTGTGGTTGGCAGCAAACTTGAGACTCGCTATGGGGCTGAAGGGAAAGGGCCTTCAATCTATATTCAAGACCCCGAAGGGAACACGATTGAACTCAAAGGTCCACCATCTGAGTAACATTGTCTGTGGGGAATCAGCGCTAGGGTGTGTTGATTCAGTTTGGGACGGAGTGGAGCACGAAGATGCTTCTGATATCACCGGAAAAAAGTTTGGTGCCGAAGGCGGGATTTGAACCCGCACACCCCGGAGGGCGCCAGACCCTGAATCTGGTGCGTCTGCCGTTCCGCCACTTCGGCACATGAGAAATGATTATCGTCTTTTACGTGAAACGGGTCAAGATCAAAAAAGG
>BQIX01000302.1 GCA_021604145.1 Nitrospirales bacterium | reverse complement strand
GCGACAATACGACCAAACGATGCCCATGTCCATCTCATGCTTGGCGAAGCGTATTATCATGTCGGAAATCGACAGGAGAGTTTGACGCACTTGGAACGATCTCGTGAATTAACCCCGAACAACTATCAAGTTGAAAGTTGGCTCGGGACCGTTCATATGGGACTTGGGCAGTTAGGCGAGGCAGAGTTCGCATACACTAATGTCTTAACTGTGAAACCGAATGACTACAATGCCCTGGTGTATATGGGTTATATTGCATTTCATAAAAAAGATTATCGATCCTGCCATCAATATTTTCAACGATATAAGGAACTTGTTGAGGTCATAGAACCGGCACGATTGACTGAACAGGAAAAACTTCGTTATCAACAAGCCATCGAATACTATCGAGCCTGTGAAACAAGTTGGCACTATCAAATTCGAAAATTACAAAATTCACTGTAACCACATCCCTTCACTGTCAAGATCACTGTCGCTGCGGTCTTGGCAATCCTTCACAGCACTCGCAGGAAGAACAGAGCACTTCATAACACTGAACGACTCCCCACAACACAATCGGAACAATAACAATAAACGTGGTGATAAAGAGAAACAGCCGAAGTAATGGACGGTCACGAAGCATGATAATCAGATGTGACTTAGATGAGACCGCGCTTTTGCAGATAGTCGCGATCAATGACCGGAGCGGGTTGAGCGGAAGCTTTTCCGCTTGATTGAAGCAGACGTTCGACGTACTTTCCAATTAAATCTGTTTCTAGATTGACTGAATCACCAACTTGTTTTAACCCCATCGTCGTAACTTTGGCGGTATGGGGAATAATCGTGACGGCAAAGGCGTTATCTGAGACATCATTAATAGTGAGACTAATCCCCTCAACGGTCATCGATCCTTTTTTGGCACAGTACCGTGCAATTGAATCTGGGACTTCAATGGTCAATTGAATCGCATTTCCTTCTTGTTCCCTCCGTCGAATTATCCCAACCCCATCGACATGACCGGTGACGAGATGTCCTCCAATACGTTCATTGAGTTTCATGGCACGCTCAAGATTCACGGGAGTACCCACACTGGTGGACCCAAGAGTGGTGATGTTCAGTGTTTCAGGAGAGACATCCACTGCAAAATCTTGTGCGCTAAAATCTGTCACCGTCAGACAGGCACCGGATACACTCACGCTTTCTCCTATGTGGATATCTTCAAGAATTGTTGATGCCAGTATCGAGAGCCGAGTTCCATGCAGGCCTTTTTGCACAGACTTGACCGCGCCCATTTCCTCGACAATCCCACTAAACATTATTTCCTGGTCCAGATGTTGAGCATCGATCCGCGTGAAGATATCTTCACGCTATTCTTTTTCTTTCTTTAAGAAGACGGTTTTGACTACTACGAAAAACACCACGATCATCACCAGAACTCCAAGAGCGGCAATGACACCAACGATAATATCTCCCGTACCCATCCCTTCTCTCATCAACTCTATCCTTTCAGTATTCTAGCGGGAGTTGGCGGATACTATATCATGGCTCCTCTCCTGTTCCCTATCATGATCATACCGAATACTACCGCGGTAATAAACTGGAAAATACCAATTACCGTAAACCCCCCGCTATAACCGATGCTTCCGATAAGGGCGCCAGCGATCACTGGCCCACTGGCATGCCCAATGTCCATGATAGTTCCTCGCATACCCATTCCGGCTCCAAGAGAGGAATGGTGAGAGAGGTCGGCAATCAAGGCCGTCGAAGAAGATGTGATTACCGCCTCGCCAAGTCCAAAGAAAGCGGAAGCGATGAGCAACATGAGCATCACCTGTATCTGCGGAATAAGGATCAGCATGCCTCCACAGAGACATAAGCCAACAATGATAAGCGGTTGTCGTCCGAGACGGTCCGAGACTTTGCCCATCAGTGGTTTGGCTAACAACGAAGTGAACGCCTGAATACCGAATAAGACACCAACTTCAGCGGCATTGAGCCCAATCGAAAGGCCATAGAGAGGCAGAAAGGCCATGAGCGTTCCATTCGCCATCATTTTAGACGCTTCAGTGAGACTGGTAATGAGAATACCGCGATGTTTTAGAATTTCCTGAATGCCCAGTCGCACTTCGGACAAAAGTTTTCGGTTTGTGCGCTGAGTTTTTGATGCCGGGTGTGCAGAATGGGGCATGCATAAAAATAACAACAAACTCAGTACGCCAAAAATGCCTGCGGTTACAAACGTTGAAGTAAATCCCACTGCATAGACGAGCACACCTCCAAGCATTGGGCCAAGCAACCCTCCGCCCTGAGCAGCTGCGGTGTACCAACCCATGGCTTCTCCTCGCCGCTCTGCGTACATCTGTGCAACCATTGCTAACGCCAATGGTGTATAGAGAGCTGTTGCCAGCCCATGAGCAAGACGAAGCATACCTATGATGGTCAAATCAGAAAGCAGTGGATAAAGAAATGGCGGAAGCGCAAAGGCCAGCAGACCGCCAATCATGAATATTCTTCGATCGAGAAGGTCGGACATGACGCCGACCGGGAGTTTCAACAAGACCCCAGTAAGTGTCGAAAGAGCAACAAGAATACCAACAGTAACCGGTGTCGCTCCTAACGATCCAGCAAAGAGGGCAAGAGCCGGTCTGCGCACCAAGTCGTAGCTGACGAACGCGACAAAAGCGACTGAACAGAGAAGGGCAAATGTCCGAGGAGGACTCATACGAGACCTATGCGATGTGAGAGGAATAAAACGAATGATAATTTGACGATGGTTGTTCTCAAACTATCATTCAAAATTTCATACTGTCAATGAATGAATTTCTTATTCGTTCAGGATAAAAATATCGTCAATGACGAGGAATCACCGTTCTAACTATACTAGGCGATCCTTGAAGTTTATTGACTTTCATGGAGCGAGTCGGTCCAATACGCCTCCAATGTTTGTTAGCTGTCAGCATCCTTGGGCAAACAGATTGACAAATATCGGTAATTGACACATCAAATAAATTCAGCTCAATTAGTAAATGCCGGTCAGCAGTTCGACCATCATGAACTCTTTCTGTGAATGTCGCATGATCTTCGTCCATTGCCTGTCAGCCATGCATCATTCCTATGAATAAGCGTGTTACCGAAGAAGTGATCTTATTGATCAATGTCGCCAAATGGTTGGTTCTGGCAACCGGGGTGGGACTTTTGGTGGGTTTATCCACCACTTTTTTTTTAAAAGCCCTCGAGATGATGATCGCGGAGACGACTCGGATTCCGTATAGTCTGTTCCTCCTGCCTATTGGGTTAAGTGTCTCCGCGTGGATTACGAGTTCTTTGGCGCCAGAAGCAGGTGGACAAGGCGTCGAGCGGGTGATTCAGGCCGTCCACCTTCGATCGGGACGCATCAAGGCTCAAGTGATTCCGGCTAAACTGATTGCGACGCTCCTGACAATCGGAACTGGAGGTTCTGCCGGCAATGTTGGTCCGTGCGCACAAATTGGCGGTGCCGTGGCTTCATGGGCTGCAGAGATCTTTCGCTTTTCTGATGATGACCGAAAGACACTGGTCATTTGCGGTATTAGCGCAGGATTTGCTTCAGTGCTCGGAACGCCCATTGCCGGAGCGTTTTTTGGGGTTGAAGCACTCTTCGTCGGGGCTCTGGCCTATCAGGTTCTACTCCCGTCAGTTATTGCGGCCGTTGTCGGACATCAAGTGACACTGTTTTTCGGTATTTCCTTCTGGACGTCTTCAGTAGAAATATCTGTCCTGTTTTCCTCTCCGCTCTTGCTCTGGTCTATTTTGGCCGGTGTGTATTTTGGTCTATGCGCCCTTCTCCTGATTGAAGGAATCAATTTGGGAAAACGGGTGGCCTTTCTCTCTCATTTCCGCCCCCCACTCTTGGCCTTCCTTGGTGGATTGGCCATTCTAGGCATCGCGTCAATCTTCTCTATGAGTGCCTTAGGGCTTGGAGACCGGGTCATTCAAGAGGCGCTTGCCGGTCAAGCAGTCCTTTGGTACGTGTTTATGCTCAAAATAATTCTCACCAGTTTGACATTAAACTTTGGCGGAAGCGGTGGTGTAATTTTGCCCATTTGTTTTGTGGGCGCGACTGCCGGTTCAATATTCGGCAATCTATTCGCTCTCGACTCGGGAGTGTTCGCGGCATTAGGAATTGCCGGACTCTTAGCCGGTGCAGTCAACACGCCAATCACCGCAGTTTTGCTGTCTCTTGAATTATTTGGAGTACAAATTGGAGCATGTGCCATGGTGTGCTGTGCAGTGAGTTTTTTGATTTCGGGACATCGCAGTGCCATTCCGACTCAGCTGCTTCAGCTCCACAAAGCGCCTGGTATACGCGCAGACTTGAATCAGGAAGTGAGTGAAACGCAATTCTTTGTCGATGCATGGGAGGTTCGAGTCAAAGTTGTACGAGAAAAAATCAAAAATCGCCTGATTATTATGACCAAACGATCAAAGCCGAAGCCGTAGATTTTTGCAATGACTTAGAACAAAAACACCTAGGAGGTTAATTGAATTGATGAGATACGAGTGACGATTGAATGAAATCTAACAAAGCGAGGTAAGGGAGAAGAAATTCCGTACGCCTCAAGAGACGGAGAACATGAGGCTATTGCTCAGCAATGGCTTCTTTTTCAGACTCAAAAATGGGCACAAGCTCTCGAAGTTTCAATTCATCAAGAAACGTTGCCACTAAGCCTCTTGGTTGAATCCAGGTCATTCGTCGTTTTAAGCCAGTAAATTGCATGTAGGCCGTGACAAGGAACCCTAAACCTGCACTATCAATAAAGGTCAACCCGGCAAGATTGATAATGAGATGTTCAGATTCATTCAAACAGCACTGATTCATAATAGCTTTAAAATGCCACCGCGCATTGATATCTAAACGACCATGGAGGTCCACAACTGTCGCGCCTTTGACTCCTCGAACAATAACATCAACCATGATTCCCTCTTGACAAGGTTATCGGTCACTTCCTGGTCCGTCTTAAAGACACATTCCTTGCAAGTCTTGGCATCTGCTGTCATTTCTTTTTCGTTCTTCAGTCTTTTCCAAAAAAACTCCATTGCAATTCCCAATAGAAGTGAGCTCATCAATCATGGTATTGATCTTAGTCCGTTTTATCTTCTGATGGAATCTTGCTACAATTAACCGTCGTTCATGCCACCAGCTATTCACCCAGTTGATTTAGTAGACGTTCTTCGCAGAAAACAGCTGACTCCTGCGATAGTCTTTTTAACCTCTCGTCGCGCGTGT
>BQIX01000301.1 GCA_021604145.1 Nitrospirales bacterium | reverse complement strand
TTGTTTCGGCATTTTCTGGCCCGCTTCCGTCGGAAAACAAAATGTTACAGCAAAAGCGAAAGGATGTTGCGGTATTCGGTCAGGCTCTTGATGGCCAAATGGAACGGTGAACTAGAATATATCTTAAATTAACAATGCCTTTTAAAATAGAAGGTGATTGAAGGAACAAAGATGTTAGGAAATAGGGGGACGGCTGAATTAGTCACGGTACCGGTAATAATAACGGCATTGTCACTTTGAAAAATATCGAGCGAGTTTCCTCCACCACGTGGAAATGCTGAGAAACAAGCACCTGCCGCGAGACAAGAGGGGTTGACTCTAAATCTACCACTTCCAGTGTCGAAATTCACATCGAAAAAGGCACGAGATTGGTCAGGATTCGGTGATGGATCGCGCGGTCTTCCATCTCCCAGAAATCCTGCCACCACAGGTTGTTGAATAAAGAACTCTCCTCGTCTTGATCCTGCTCCGGATGTTTGGGGAACAACAAATGGGACATTGAGCGGTTGAACCTCTGCACTATCCGATCCCGATGAATTCGCTAAGGAAGAGAAATCTGCTCCAGAGGAAGAAACGCTATAGAGTTTAGGGCGATCCTCGATGATAAATTTGAGAAGAACCGCCCGCACTGATTCGGGCACAAGCCCAAGGATGGCATACACAACTGGATCGAACGTAATATCCAATTGACCTCCTGGCACCCCGCTTCCTACATAGCCAAACCCAAAATCACTGGTAACTGTTAGAGTACCCACATTGTCTCCCAAAGGGATGGTAATCTCTCCTCGCCCAAGCGTAATAGGAACCTGCCCACTTGGATCGGTATAGCGCAGTGGATTGTTTAGCACATAGCTATACCGATTCAAAGATTGCGGATTACCCGGATTAGGCACAATCGTATCCGGCGAAATAAACCGGCCCAGGACCGGATCGTAATACCGAGCTTCGTAGAAGTAGAGGCCGGTACTATCGTCTTGTTCTTTTCCCGTGTACTTGTACGCCACATCGGCGGTGCCGGTGTTGCTCCTCGTGTCGCCATACGGGTAATAGGCCACATCTTGTTCGCTCACCCCACTACTATCCGTCAGCACACTGGTGGAACCTAAGTGATCGGGATGGAAGTGTCATGGCCTGTGTAGTCAATACGGTCGAGGTAAGTTTGTCCTTGATCTTGAGCGCAAGTGAATGTCATGAAATTACCATGTAGATATTCTACGCGATCTAAGCACCAGCGGAAGATTCTATTCTCATCTGCTGGATCGGCTGCTCGTGTATTGGCGGCCTGCCCAAAGTGAAGTTTCTTACCGGTTTTATCCGTGGCTTCAAAATAGGGTTTGCCATCTGGCGCTGTGCGCTTTTCCACCCTTGTGAAGCCGCCTTCCACCTTGGCTCGATATTCATCGTTGCCAAGATGCACCAATTCCATATTAATTCCTGAGATCCTGAAAACATTATCATCGGCACTATAATCCACCCCAAACTTCGTTCGTCGTTCGAAGACGCCTTTTTCTAACTTCCAGCCCATC
This sequence comes from Nitrospirales bacterium, assembly GCA_021604145.1. Classification (GTDB taxonomy): domain Bacteria; phylum Nitrospirota; class Nitrospiria; order Nitrospirales; family UBA8639; genus JAGQKC01. Next base: position 3,723 of record BQIX01000301.1, on the reverse strand, counting down.
CCGAGCCATCCATTTCCATTATTTATTGCTGCCATAGACTAAGGCGAGACATTGGGGTCGAGTCTAGCTATATCTATTTGACATAGGGATCAGGTAGCTTAAAAAGGAATAATGTCCCCTTTTCTTCTAGAGGACATGGTCGTATTCAATCCAGTGCGGACTGGGCATGACAGAGTCTACTGAGCAAGTATTATAAAACAAGTAGCTTGCCCCCTTTCCTAAATGCTCCTCAAGGGACGGCGGCTGATGTGCTCAAACGTGCGATGATTCGTGTTCCCCCGGCCTTGAAAGAACATGGCTTGGATAGCCAAGCGTATATGTTGCTGACCGTCCATGACGAATTAATCTTTGAAGTAGCCGAATCGGCTTCTACGCAGACCTCAAAGGTCATTCAACATGTAATGGAGTCTGCCACACTGCCGATACTCAAATTATCCGTTCCGCTTATCGTCGATGCTGGGCAAGGATCTTCCTGGGATGAGGCGCATTGATCTTTGCTTATGATTGTAGACGATGGTCATAAACCATGGTCAACGGTAAATATTTGGAGAAAATCATGGAGACGATTCCAAATTCTACATTTTAATCTACCTGTCTCGCCCATTAAGACAAAGTCAAACGCCCTGGGCATACTAATCGTCATCACTCGAATGGGCGACCCAATCACATACGTCATTCCTCCTTCTCCTTTACCTCAATCTTGGCTTGGCAGTATAAAAAAAACAGGGCAGATCTTTGAGTATATTGTTACTCCAGTGGTTGAATAAGGGGACTGGGAAGTTCTGTAATCTTGACTCTTTGACCTGGTACCCATTTTTTTCTGGGCTCTGTTGAGTCCTCATCGACTAAGCCATCGAATGTAAACAGAACTGGAAAACTCATCCCATAGTTTTCGGCTCTCTCCTTTAACAGCATGGGAAGTCTTGCTACTTTCGGAAAAGCAAAAGATCATCTTGACTCCAGATCTCCTCAGTTGACTTCAACAAGCCTATCAAAACTTTCCGCTGCAGGAAGCTTCGCTCAATCATGAAGTGGCGATTGACTGTCGACAGCTAACTTTCTCTCACCAAGATCCAGTAGATCGTTTTCTTGCAGCCACAGCTCAGGTTTATGATCGCACTCTTCTGACTGCAGATAACCGATTGCTTCAATCACAAAAGTTCGCGACTCTTCCGAATACATAGACTTACTGGAGAACGCAGCGATAGAGTCTTTTATTGCAGGAATATGAAACAAAGAATCGATCTTCGCCACAAAAGGACAGATTATTTCGTGTTACTCATCTGAGTCGTCGGGGGCGTGCTCCAAGGATAGTGGTGCGTCAAAGCGTTCAATATGTAACCAATAATGTCTATAGCTCTGCGTCTTTGCCCAGTAGCGGCCGTCCGACTCTCCCGCTTTGATCGTCATATCGGGATATTCGTTGTTCGTGAGTTGGATGAAGTCACCGTGTCGGATGTACTCGTCAACACCCGCAGCTTTAGCTTCGATTTTCCAAGTATTTTCGGGGCCTGCTCCCTTCTGATACTCTAACCATGTGTTGCGGCCCATCGCGGTGATAATGTGCTTGTCGTCTAGTCCCCGAATCGAGTGAAGACGAACCTCGGCACCGACTCTAGGGTCCTGGCCGTCGCAATGGAGCGGTTCGGCTTGGGCCGAGCTTTTGTCCATAGAAGGTCCCATGTTGTTGCGTGGACCCGCGAGGTAGAAAATCCCCGCTTTGCCGGTGGTGCTGAGTCGGAATTGATCATTCATGGTCAGTGGTCGTCGCAATTCGAGTTTGGTTTGTAGCGTGTTTAACTCTTTTTCGATTTTGCTCAGGTCGTCCGCTTTATTATGACCCAAGACGTCTTGTGGACTCTTAAGACCGAGGCCATCGGCAGTTGCGAAGTGTTCACGGAGTCGGTTCTGATCCTTCTCGATGGTACTAATCAGCTCGTTTAGCTCTGTTACTTGCTGAGGCTTCGGTTGGCATTTCTCAGGGTCCGCCTTCAGATACGCAGCTTGCTCTGCGAATTGTTCGAGCTGTAGCATGTAGTCAGTGAGGGCTTCATAGTTCTGCTGCGGTTTCGAGAGGAAGTCCTGGTACCTAGGATTGCCCTCCCGTCCGGTCCAAGTACTCTCCATCTCTAACTCAAGTGGGCCGGCGTTCTGGTCGTCGAGGCTGTACAACCAGGTGTTCATCGCCCATTGGATGGCCTTTTCAGCAGTCCACCCGTCCACGTGGGGGGTAACGCCTCCTACCGCATGACCCTGCACATGGAGTTGATACTTATCCAGCAAGGATGAAGCGCTATGGGCTGCTTTGGCATCGCCTCTCCAGCCGGTGCCGCTTGCCTTCAACTTGGCAGAGGCGGTTCGTTTTTCCTCTCGCGTAGAGAAATCTTTCCGGAAGACCAAGTTGAGCCATCCTCCGCGGTACACTCTACCAAGGAAATAGCTGCCGAAATGATTATAAAAGCTTTCGAATTCGTTTTGAGCCATCATGTCACCAGCTTCCTTAGTAAATTGAAGCTTATTAGAATCGTAGCTCGTAATTCCCGTCACCTTCTTGGCAGACACGACGACAAGTACGGTTTCTTCCTGGAAACTGATATCGTTGACCCACGCCACGGACCCTTGAGCATTGACGCCCCACAACGTCGCTTCGGCACTAGCGGCTAGATCTAACTTCGTCATTAATTGTTGCTTGCTGTCGATCACATCAATTTTGAATGACCAATCGTGACTCGTAAGCCTCTTCTCGGCTTTGGCCTCTTTAAAGGAATCCTCGGTGAATGCGGAACCGGTAGTAAAGTCTTGGGTGAGGTGTTGAAACCCGAGACCTAATTGCTCCCGGTCGCCAGCTATATGAAGTGTTGTAGGGATTGCCTCGAATTCTTTGATCGTCATGATCTACTCCTTGGTTTTGGTAAAAGCGATCCTGTCAAAGACATCGTTGCTATTAGGTCTGTTTGACTTGAGGATAACGGTCTTCTCCCACATACCAACTGGTGACGTACTTGGGCTCAACTCGATAAATCTTGGGTCGGGTCTAGTTGTATAAGCATCAAGAATTGATTGATTGGTTTGGTTGAGGTCGATAACAATAGAGCTGCCAAACGTATTGAGAATTTCAAAAATCCCGCAGTGCAAGACTTTAAGATGTCTACAAATTTCGGTCATTTTTTGACTATCAAACCTAACCGTGACTCTCTAATTCAACTAACTTGATATACCAAAATACAGTAGGTTCGAGTCGGAATTTATGCAAATGCTTTTACGATGTCAAGCAACTCAGCCTAAGTTGGCTAGTCTTGAATTGACGAAAGTCTATGATTAGACTGTTGGAGTTTTTAGAGGTGTTCATTAAAAAAGAAGCGGGTTTATCCGTAGCCTCTCAATTCCGTCAATTTAGGTTGATTTGTAATGAAGATCGCCACGTGGAATGTGAATTCAATAAAGGTCAGGATTCCGCATCTTGTGGAATGGGTGAAACAGGCGAAGCCTGAGATTGTCTTGCTTCAAGAACTGAAGACCATAGACGAGCAATTTCCTCGAGCCGAGATGGACGAACTCGGGTACAACTATGCGGTCGTTGGACAAAAAACCTATAACGGAGTGGCTATTCTTTCCACGCTGCCGATTGAAGTTGAACACACTGCCTTACCTGGGGATTCATCTGATGAACAAGCGCGTTATATCGAAGCGACGGTTGGTGATGTCCGTGTGGCGTCGATTTAT
>BQIX01000300.1 GCA_021604145.1 Nitrospirales bacterium | reverse complement strand
GTGTGCCAATGACTGCGAATGGGTATAGAGTTCTCTCACATGGAGATGCGGGTCATGGTGCTCGCCTAGTGTTCTCAGAAAATCTCCTGAAAACACATCTTCCATGCGAAGAATTTCAAATAACCCCCATGAAAACAATCGGTTCGGATAAGGCGTGTTCGCCCGCTGAATATATTTCTTCCCCTTTATACAGACGTTGAGTTTCAGCAAATTCGCCAGCAGCGATACGGCAGGCGAGACCCCATAGTCTCGTAGCCAGCGAGGAAGAACTTTGTAATAGTCAAATATTTTCTGAGTCGCATATCGCTCATTGCCGGCGAAGAGTTCGTCTCCGCCATCACCACCATAGAGCACATGAAATCCATGCTCTCGTGCCAGTTTGGCGCAAAAATACGTCGGAATAGCTGACGCATTCGCATACGGTTCATCAAAATTTTCAATGAGAAGGTCTATGACCTGAAATGTGTCATCCGCCGTGACCACATATTCATGCTGCTGTGAATCGAACGCCTTGGCAGCACAACGTGCAAAGCTCATTTCATTAAAAACTTCCTCCCCAAAACCAATGGAAAAACTATTCATCCGATTTTGTGCCAGCTGCGTCAATACACCCAACACCGTGCTACTATCAATACCACCGCTGAGAAAGCTTCCAATTTGGTCAGGCTTCTGATCATACTTCATCCGAACGGTAAGGGAATCCGAAAATATTTCTTTCAGTTTTTCCGAATAGGCCGTCCGAGACAACGTTCCTGAATTGGGAAAGTTCATATCCCAATAGGACTCCAACTTCATGTCCCCTTTTTCCCATGTCAGCAATTGGCCAGGTGGTATTTTTTGAACTTCACGAAAAATCGTTCGGGGAGTAGGAATGAACGAGGAGCTAATAACATTCAAAACGGCCGACGGGTTGATGGCCATGTCCTCACTAGGAGTGCATGACAAAAGGCCCTGCATTCTCGATGAAAAAACAAACTTATCGTGATCCTGTCGAAAGAAGAGTGGATGGGTTCTAAACCGGTCAGTGGCAAGAAAGAGCGTTTCGTGTTCTGCATTCCACAGTGAAAGCACGAAATCTCCCCGAAGACTTGTCAAGAACGACTCAATGCCACGCAACGACAGCGCTAACATGCATACAAGTGGATCATGGTGCTCGGAGACTGGCGCGAGCACGTCAGCAAGATTGTAAACGCTGCCATGAAATCCGAGAACGTGCGTATGCCCGTGCTCCGACAACTCTGCAATGCCTGATAATCGACCAGGAAATGCTTGGACACCGAGCCCAATCGATTGTCCAATATGAGTGCGGCCGTGAGATTGCGAAGACCGGTCAAGTGCACGCAGCATTGGCGTCAGACATTGAAAATGCTGTTGCGGCGTTCGTTTGGGAAATGCGATGCCACAGATTCCACTCATTGGATTGATCCACTCCTTGACGAGAAACGTCGATCAGCACGATGATAAAAAACCATAGCGACGAGACTAGGGAAGCTTGCCCTTAAAGTTCCGTTCCTTTGCTTTCTTAGAATATTCTTGAGCGAGATCGCTATCACCTTTTTTGTGATAGGCCCACGCGAGCCAGCCATAGGCCGCAGTCATCTTTGGATTAATTTTAATGGCTACTTTGAGTCGTTCAATGCCATCTTCTAGTTCTCCCACTCCGACTAAGAAATTCCCAAATTGCGCATGAGTGATAGCATGTTTGGGATACATCTTTATCGCGCGCTGATAATAGTTAACCGGCAAATTTGGCTGCCCCATCAAATTCCCCACGGTCGCCGATAGAGCTAAGGCCTTGGGGTGATTCACAAGCCGATCAAGGGTGTATCGAATTTCACGAGCGGCTTGACGTAAATAATGCTTCTTGTGACCAGGACGTTTAAAAGACTGCTGAAGCAAGGGCAAAATACGCTTCGTATGAGCACTTTCGACAAGCCGGACAAGTTGTCCCACATGTCGATCGTTTTTTAATTGATAATAGTCATGATACATCGTTGGACCAGCAGGATGATGAGAGATCTGATATACGGAGAAGGTATTGACTCGTCCGATCTCCTGATGCGAGGCCCAGCTAATGATTAACGACGACGGGGTAACGCTTCTTCCTTCAACCGGTCCAGGCCATGTGATGCAGATAAGTGCAGCTAGGCTGAAAAAAACACGATGGTGAGAGACATGATGTTGTTTCCAATAACTGCCGACCAGCTCCTGTATAGGCTTGACACGTTTCCTAATCTGCCATAGTCTTCTTTTCATAAAGATGACTCCTCTGTAGAACATACGATAATTAACGTTTTCATCTCTCTGTATAAATCGTATATTGACATGCCTGGGATATGGGGGCAAAAAGTCAAGATTCATTTATATGCTCAAGAGACCTTGTCACGTAAATATACCATGTTCTTGCATCAGCAACCTTGTCAGATGGTTGACTGCCCAGTTGCAGATGCATACATCTGTCCATAGGCCGATGTCGTCTCATCCCACGAACGAAATTTCTTTGCCCAAGTCTGAGCTTGCTGCCCAAGCGTTTTCAAATACGGTTCATCCGACAACAATCGACCTAATGTCGCACTCAATGCGCTAGCATCATCAGGGGTAAAGAGAAGACCGGTGACGTCATCTTGAATCAATTCACGATGCCCTCCAATGTTGCTTGCCACCAAAGGCTTTCCAACGATCATCGCCTCAAGCGGCTTTAACGGAGTCACGAGTTCAGTGAGACGAATAGATCTCCTTGGGTACACAAAGATATCAACAAGACCATAGATACCTGGAATGACATCATGCGAAACACGTCCAGGCATGACGACCTTTGATTGAATACCAAGCGTTTGAATTTGTTCTTCTAATTCGTGCTTCACCTCCCCACCACCCACCAAAAGAAGAACAAGGTCTTCATGATCCTTTACAAGATCTGCAAACGCACTGACAAGCAGGTCGAGTCCCTCATAACGATAGAACGATCCGATAAACCCAATCACCCGCTTCCCCGCAAGATCCCATTTTTTCTTATTTTCCTCATCAGGCCGACAATCTGTAAAGTCTTCAAGGTTAATTCCATTTGGAATAACGGTCAGTTTATTGGAAGAGATGCCGCGACTCATCAGATCATGCTTAATCCCGTCACATAGAACCGCCAAATGAGTCGCCCGTTGACAGGCGAAAGTCTCGAGAGTTCGGACTGTCCGGTATTTCCAGGACCCTTCTTCATACGTTCCATGGTCGACAGCTGCATCTTCCCAGTACGCCCGAACTTCGTAAATGACCGGAAGTTTGTATTTTCTGGCGACCCATAATGTCGGTATCACATTCAATACCGGTGAATGGGCATGTAAAATATCAGGTTTCTCACGTTCAATCACATCTTCAAGTCTTCGGGCTAACGTCTTGATCAGTTGATATTGTGTCCCTAACCAACCTTGAGAGGAATCAAGCAGGGGGGATCGATAAAAACACAAGCCATCGATTGTCTCCTTTTCCACCCATGGTCCAGACCACGTCTGCTCTTGTTTTAGCGACGTCAACCCAATGGGGATCCACCCTCTTTTTTCTTGTGCACGAAAAATATTTTTCGTTCGAAAAGTGTACCCACTATGCAGCGGCAAACTATGATCCAAAATATGAAGAATCTTGAGAGACATGTCAGCTTGTGCCACACAAACTCCGATCAAGAATTTCAACGATTCGCTGACCGGCATGGCCATCCCAGAACTTTGGCCTTTTATGTTTTTTGTGATGGGTGAGTTGCTGGCGCGCATGGATAAGAATTTGATCCTTCATCGTCCCAGCCAACACGTTCGTGCCTTGCGTTATGGTAATTGGCCGTTCGGTATTCTCTCGTAACGTCACACAGGGCACGCCTAAAATCGTCGTTTCCTCTTGCAATCCACCAGAATCAGTTAACACCAATTTGGCGTTGGCCGTAAGACGCAGAAAGTCAAGATAGCCAAGCGGTTCAATGCAATACAAACCTGATCCGCCAATCTTTTGTGGAATCAAAGAAGCAAAATTTGACTCAAGATGAAACTCTTGAATCCGCTTCATGGTCCGAGGATGAACTGGAAACACCATCGGCATATCTTGACTCAATTCCTTCAACGCTTCAAGAATTGGCTGAAAACACGTCAGGTCATCAACATTACTCGGGCGGTGTAGCGTCATCACCCCATACTCTCGAGGCACTCCTTTATCATCATGGGATAAGCCTAAACGTTCTAATATGGCCGACTCTTGAGATTTCTTTCTATGCTTCAGTAATGAATCGACCATCGTATTACCGACAAAATGCACTTTGTCTTTGGGAATACCCTCTTTTTTTAGATTCTTTTCAGCACTGCGTTCCGTAGTAAAAAGAAAATCTGACACCACGTCCGTCAACACGCGGTTGACTTCTTCCGGCATTTCACGGTCAAAGCTTCTCAATCCGGCCTCAACATGAGCAATTCGAGGACGAAGCAGTTTCAGGGTCGCCGTCGGATTCGGATACATCATCTTTGAGGCGACCAATGAGCACGCGATAGTCGAATTCACGTCTCCAACGACCAACACCACATCGGGTTGTTCATCGAGCATGATAAACTCAAATCGTTTAATAATTTCCCCCGTCTGCTGGGCATGCGAAGATGACCCTACCTCCATATCCACATCAGGCTTGGGGATTCCAAGATCAGTAAAAAAGGTTTGTGACATCTGAGCATCATAATGCTGCCCCGTATGAACCAATCGATACTCAATGTGACGACCACCAGAAGCATTATGCGATTGAATTGCATCGATAATGGCCGACACTTTCATAAAATTTGGTCGAGCTCCAGCAACAAGAACAATTTTCATCAAGCATTCCTTCCCAGCGTTTCAATCATCAGGGTGATTTGACACAGGTATTCGCAATCTTCTCCTGAGAAACCACAGCGTTCAACACCTCGCCCACCGAACGAGCCGTTCGCAGCCAACTAAAGCCTTGGGCATGTTCCACAATCTTCGAAACGTTCCACTCTTGCTGTAAGGCCTGTTCCAAACATTGCGTGAGCGGTTCAACTTCTCGCTCAACTAACGTCCCAACTTGTGATGAGGTCAAAATTTCAGGAATCCCACCGACTTGCGTCGCCACGACAGGCCGACCACAGGCTAAGGCTTCAAGGATGACATTCGGCCACCCCTCTCTCTCACTCAACAAACAGACAATATCCGCTGCGTTGTAATACCAGATCAACTGATTATGAGGCGTGGCTCCGACGAGCCTGACCCACTG
>BQIX01000299.1 GCA_021604145.1 Nitrospirales bacterium | reverse complement strand
GCCTGTTGTGATCAATAGGGTTGCGAAGGTTGTCAAGGGTGGAAAGAGATTTTCTTTTTCTGCCTTGGTCGTTGTTGGTGATGGAGAGGGTTGGGTTGGTGTTGGTAAGGGAAAAGCCACAGAGGTTCCATCAGCCATTGCGAAGGCTGTTGAGCATGCCAAAAAACACATGATTCGTATACCGCTGAAAAATGAGACAATTCCACACGAAGTGCATGGGTACTTTGGCGCAGAGCACGTATTGCTCAAGCCTGCCAGAAAAGGTACGGGCATTATTGCTGGCGGTGCAGTTCGAGCTCTTCTTGAAGTTGCCGGAACTCATAATATTGTGGCCAAGACATTAGGGAGAGGCAATCCTTTTAATGCAGTTCGAGCAGCTTTGGAGGGATTAACTCAACTACGTGATCCTCAAGAAGTCAGGCACATACGTCAGCAAGAGGGTGAGCTCGAAGCATCACTTCCGAAAGTAGGGTGAAGAAATGGTTTCCTCTCGTAAAGACAGCACGGCATCAACAATTGTGATTCAGCTCAAGCGGAGTCCAATCGGTAGTCCTCAAAAGATCCGTCGAAATTTAATGGGCCTTGGGTTACGTCGAATGCACCAAGTTGTTGAACGTCCTGATACGAATCAAGTTCGTGGGCTTGTCAATAAAGTTAAGCATCTAGTTGAGGTAACGAATCCATGAGGCTGCATGAACTAGGGCCGACTCCAGGCTCAAAAAAGAAAAGAAAGCGGCTCGGTCGTGGCCCCGGGTCAGGTCGAGGAAAGACCTCCGGAAAAGGTCATAAAGGACTACTGGCAAGATCTGGACTAAAGAACCAGGCTGGGTTTGAAGGTGGTCAAACGCCGTTAGCGAGACGTCTGCCAAAACGCGGGTTTACGAATATTTTCCGTATTCCATACGTAATCATTAATCTCAAGGCTTTATCGGCTTTTAAAGAGGGAGTAACCGTGTCTCTTGACGCCATGCGTGAAGCTGGTTTAGTCAAGGGGCGAGGATCTCAGGTAAAGATTCTCGGTGATGGCGAGTTAGGTTATCCTTTAGTTGTCGAGGCTCACAAATTTAGTGAATCGGCACGACAGAAAATAGAGAAGGTCGGTGGGCAAGTAAAGGTGATCAGCCGTGCTTGAACGGCTCATCACGAGCCTCCAAAACATCTTCAAAATTCCAGAACTGCGAAGCCGCGTGTTGTTTACGTTGGCGATGTTAGCGGTCTACAGGATGGGAGCTCATATCCCCACCCCTGGAATTAATAATGAAGAACTCTTTAATTTCTTGCAGGACAGAGGGGGAGCTCTTATGGGCTTCCTCGACATTTTTTCTGGAGGGGCGTTATCGCGACTTACGATTTTTGCGCTGGGTATTATGCCGTATATCAGCGCTTCAATTATCATCCAGTTACTCACGGTTGTTGTTCCGCATTTATCAAAGCTGGCCAAAGAAGGTGAACGAGGCCGGAAAGCCATAATTCAGTACACGAGATATGGCACCATTGGTATTGCTCTCATTCAAGGTTTTGGTATTTCATTAGGTCTTGAGGGGATGAATCAGGGGGCATTTGTCTTGGAGCCTGGATGGTCCTTTCGTTTTATGACGGTGATTACGTTAACGGCAGGCACAGCATTTCTTATGTGGCTGGGTGAACAAATTACTGAGCGTGGGGTAGGAAATGGGATCTCGCTGATAATTTTTGCCGGAATTGTCGCCAGTCTCCCAAGTGCCGTTGTTCAAACTTTTGACTTGTACCAGGTTGGGCAATTGAGTTTACCATTGTTACTGACACTCGTGGTTGTCATGCTTGGGGTGGTTGCGGCGATTGTGTTCTTGGAGAGTGGGAGAAGGAAAGTTGCGGTACAGTATGCAAAGCGTGTGGTTGGAAGAAAAGTGTATGGTGGGCAAAGTACACATATCCCACTCAAAATCAATACGGCAGGAGTCATTCCTCCAATTTTTGCTTCATCGATTATCGCGTTTCCAGCTACGATTGCAGGTTTTATTCAGGTGCCTTGGGTGCAATCTATCGGTGCGCAGTTGGCCCCAGGATCACTTTTATATACTTTGTTGTACGTAGGGCTTATCTTATTTTTCTGCTTCTTTTATACCGCTGTTGTTCTTAATCCTGTGGATATGGCTGACAATATGAAAAAGCATGGTGGGTTCATTCCAGGAATTCGACCAGGTCAGCGAACAGCAGATTATATTTATAAGGTCTTAACGAGAATCACATTCGCAGGAGCCATTTATTTGGCCATTGTGTGTGTCATTCCTGAATTATTGATTTACAAATTAAATATGCCATTTTACTTCGGTGGAACGTCTCTCCTGATTGTGATTGGTGTGGGTTTAGATACGGCACAGCAGATTGAATCCCACATGTTGATGAGAAATTATGATGGATTCTTATCAAAGGGTCCTTTACGAGGTCGAAGTTCATAACGATGCGTATCATTTTTCTCGGGCCACCAGGAGTCGGAAAGGGAACGCAAGCCGATGTAATTGCAACTCGGTTTGCGATTGCAAAAATTTCTACCGGTGATCTTCTCAGAGATGGGGTTGCGAATGGGACCTCGCTGGGCTTGAAAGCGAAGCAGTTTATGGACGCAGGGGGGTTGGTCCCTGACGATGTGGTGATCGGACTTATTGAGGAAAAATTAACTGCGCCAGAAAGTCAATCAGGATTTTTGTTAGATGGGTTTCCTCGCACCGTGGCTCAGGCCAATACCTTATCTGAAATCCTTAAAGCAACAAATCAATCTTTAGATAAGGTTGTCTATTTTGTGCTGCCGAAAGAAGAAATCGTTCGCCGACTGAGTGGAAGGCGAAGCTGCCCCAAATGCCGAGCAGTTTTTCATGTCGAGTCGATTCCTCCTAAAAAAGCAGACGTCTGTGACTTTTGTTCCACCGCACTCGTGCAACGAAGTGATGATCAACCAGAGACAATTCAGGCCAGACTTTCGGTATACGAAGAACAAACTGCTCCGCTAATCGAATATTACCGTGGAGCGAATATTCTATGTGAGCTGGATGGTTCGGGAGTAGTGACCGACGTTCAGGAACGGTTGGCCGCAGCGTTATCTGGTTCCTGAGCAAATGATTGTTCTCAAGACTCCTGAGGAAGTTGAGCTGATCGCCAGTGCATCAAATGTCGTGGCGATATCGCATCAACGGATACTTCAGCAAGTTAAGCCTGGAGTCACGACTTTAGATCTCGACCGTTTAGCAGAGGAATGTATACGCGAATTTGGAGCTATTCCGGCATTTAAGGGGTACCGAGGCTATCCTAAGACGCTTTGTGCATCTGTGAATGAAGAGGTCGTTCATGGTATTCCTTCAGGTCGGTCATTGAAAGAAGGGGACATTATTGGGCTAGACCTTGGGGCTATTGTCGATGGATTTTATGGCGATGGTGCTGTGACCGTTCCTGTCGGAGAAATTTCTCCTGAAGTAGAAAGACTTATCATGGTAACGGAAGAATCCTTAAAGCGAGGAATAGCGCAGGCTGTCGTGGGAAATCGCCTGTCTGATATTTCTCATGCGGTTCAATCATATGTCGAGGCGCAAGGGTTTTCCGTTGTACGAGACTTCGTGGGGCATGGAATAGGCCGTCAATTGCATGAAGAGCCGCAGGTGCCAAATTATGGTAGGCCTGGCCAAGGTCCGCGGCTTAAGGCTGGAATGGTGTTGGCCATTGAACCAATGGTGAATATGGGAGGCTCTTCCGTTCGGGTTTTAGATGACGGGTGGACTGCCGTTACCGGTGATGGCTCATTTTCTGCTCATTTTGAGCATACGATATCAATTCAGCCTGATGGGCCTGCTAAAGTCCTGACTGCATTGAAGGGGTGATCAATGGTATCCTCGCATACGGTCTGAGAGTGTCATGGTTTTAGGACGGTGTCCTCGAATACGAAGGACTAGCTAAAACATTGTGATGGTTTGGACAATTTTATGTTGACGTTATTTGGGTATTGGAAGTGGCACAAGCAGTATGCCTCAGGCACGTTAATCCAGAGTGTCGTGGGGTTGTAGGCGCCACATTTTTGTGGAGGTTGTCTGGCTCTTGGACGTGGAATCAGAGGTGCCCTTGGGCACGATGGCCTGAAATGTTGTGACGATTGAGGATAATTTTATGTTGAAGTTGCCTAGTTATTGGAAGTGTCATAGTAGGTGCCCTCGGGTACGATGGTTGTGGGAGTCGTGGCAGTCGAGGGATCCTTATGTGATTGAAGATGTCTGGATTTTGGAATGCAATAGAAGGTACCCGAGTGGCTAAAGAAGATGTCATAGAGGTTCAAGGGGCAGTCATGGAGACCTTACCCAATGCCATGTTTCGTGTTAAGTTGGACAATGGCCATGTGATTCTTGCACACATTTCAGGGAAAATGAGAATGCATTTTATTAGGATTTTGCCAGGGGACAAGGTGACCGTTGAGCTTTCTCCCTATGACCTGACAAGAGGCAGGATTACCTATCGTTTTAAGTAAGGGAGATGAGTTGTGAAAGTTAAGTCATCAGTGAAGCCAATCTGCGTGAAATGTCAGGTCATCCGCCGCAAGGGGGTCGTCCGGGTGCTGTGTTCTAATCCAAGGCATAAACAACGTCAGGGATAAGCCGGAAGTCTTTGAGCATCGTATGACATGTTTTATGAGGAGAAAGTGCAGGACGTTAGCTCAGACAGGCATAGGAGCTAACGAAAGGAGTTTATATGGCAAGAATTGCAGGAGTTGATTTACCAGTAGGGAAACGCATTGATATTGGCTTACGATATATCTATGGAATAGGGCCTATCAGGGCTAGGGATATCCTGAAGAAGACAGGTGTGCCTGGAGAGACTCGCGTGAAAGATCTTCAAGAAGAAGACATTGTCAAACTACGTGAGGTGATTGACCAGGATTATAATGTCGAGGGTGATCTCCGTAAAGAAGTCACCATGAGCATTAAAAGACTCATGGATGCTGGCGCATACCGAGGTCTTCGCCATCGGAGAAGTCTTCCGGTTCGAGGGCAAAGAAGTAAGACAAATGCAAGAACTCGTAAAGGCAAACGTGCGGCTATTGGAGGGAAGGGGAGAAAATAACTCCTTTCTCTGGCTCAACGAAGGCGAAGGGACAAAAGGGAACTAGAGCATGAGTGTAAAAAAAGGGAAAAAGAAGGAGCGAAAGGTCGTTCAAGCTGGGATTGTCCATATTCAAGCTTCTTTTAATAACACCATTGTCACGATAACCGATATGACCGGTGGGGCTGTGTCCTGGGCAAGCTCT
>BQIX01000298.1 GCA_021604145.1 Nitrospirales bacterium | reverse complement strand
GATGGCTTCTGGACTGTCCCATTGCCGTGGGCCCATGGCTTTCCCAATGAGTTTGCCTTCTTGATCAATGAGCACGGTCAGGGGCAGAGCTCTAGCCATGTAGGCATGTGAGACGTCGTTGGTTTTATCGAGAAGGACGGGAAAGTCCACCTTGAGAATTTTCAGAAATGCCTTGATAGCCTCCGGTTGTAGATCGGCGGTAATCGTCAATAAACGAAAGTCGTTGTTCCTGAAATGATGTTTGAGCTTGGCGAGTGAGGGCATTTCTTCTTTACAGGGTCCGCACCACGTGGCCCAGAAATTGAGTAGCACAACTTGCCCTTTGAGTGTTGAGGAATTGATCAGTTTCCCGTCCAATGCCTTGAGCTCAAATGGCGGCATGGGAGTGCCGGCGAGTTCACGGGAGATGCGTAACTGCTCAAAGGGAGTGGTGGCCCATGACAACCCGGTGCTGCAACTCAGCATGGTGAGCAGCAATAAGGCGATCGTCCATGTGTATCGTGCGTTCATGCTCAAGCTGTCGTTTATGATTGAGGAAGATGAAGGTCTTGGATCATGGTGACATTGTTCGGAAAGGCATGTTCGACCCAAGACACCACGCCTTGCCCGTGCTGATTGACGGCGATAGTCGGGTGCTGGGCCTTGGCGTTGTTTAAGCGTTGCGGTTGACTAAATGTCTGTCCACGATCAAGTGAGTATGCAAAGACTATTTCGTGACGAACGGGCGAAAGTTCTTCCCACACCATCAAGACGCGTCCTAATCGGTCTACCGCCATTTGCGGTTTATCCGGAAACGTGCTTTTCGACACATTCAGTTTTTTGCGTGGAGAGAAGGTGTGCCCTTCGTCGTCGGAGGTTGCCAGGTACACGCCTGGAACATCGTCGGGTCCTTCGGTGTACCAGGCGACATAGAGTCGGCCTTTGCCATCAACTGCGATTGAGGCAGGACGGTGCGGACAAGCAGGAAAATTCCATCGGTCATTCCCGACTACGACCGGTGATGAGTAGGTCTGACCACCATCCTTGGATCGAGCGACGACGGTTTCTCGAAACTTGCCTTCAAGAATTTGTCGCCAGGTCACATAAATCGTTCCATCCGGTGCCGTGGCGAGCGCGGTTCGACAGCAAACGCACGTTTCCCCCTCTAACTGCAGGTTTTTGGCCACGCTCTTGCCCTGATCTCGAGAACGCGTGACATACGTTTTCGGTTGTTTCTTTCCGGTTCGTTCATCAATCCACGCCAGATGCACAGTGCCCTTCGCATCGACGCACAGGTTATCGAAGGTATGTCCTGTTGGCGCTTCATCATCATTGACGGTGATTGGTGTCGCGAAGGATTTTCCTTGATCTTTTGACGTGCTCAGGCGTAGTAAACTCGCAAATGGGTTTTTTGATTTTTTGGATTGAGGAGACGACCACGATAGATACACTTGGTTATTTGGTCCTAAGGCCAAACCCGGTGATTGGTGAATGGAAGCGACTGACGGTCCTTGGTCGTTGACATGTACGGCTTCCGGAACGGTTGTCGCCTTGGAATCAATCTTGACGTAAAATAGTGAATTCTGCTCCTTGCCGGCTTCATGCCAGGCCAGGTGCCGACCTCCCTGGTCATCAATCTCCAGGGTTGGTCCAGAAACTTGGGCATGTCCATGGTTGATGGATAACTGTTGTCCAAGGACAACAGCAGGAGTTACTTCGGCATTGGCCACGAATGTCAGGCTGAACCAGATGCAGACCATTGTGCCGGCCACGATAGAGCGTTTGAAGCTACGTAGAGAGTTTCTCATAAATAATAAACCTCACTTTGCAATGAATACGTTTCCGAGTTCAAGAGGAAATTCCTGTTTCTTTTGATACTTTGGAATATGTCTTATTGGTCGTTCTGAAAACCTTTTCATGCCAGGCTTTAATTAAACTTCCATTCGACTCCGCCAAATCCGCTGATGCCTTGTCCTGGATTAAAGAACCGGCCTAAGGAGTCATTCACGACGACGGCTCCAGCATAGGTTTGATTGGTAAGGTTTCTGCCTTCAGCAAAGAATGACAGGCTCTCATTGTAGCTATACCCCGCACGAAGGTTGGTAATGAAATAGGCCGGGTTCTTGGTCGTATTGATCGAGTCAACATAAAATCCCGCCATTGACCATTCGAAGTTCGGGGCGATCCAAAATCCTGCCGGATGGTCATACCGTATTTCGCCAGTAAGGTAATGTTCCGGCGCACCGGGAACACGATTGCCTTTTTCGGCGACAACGGCTCCTCCTCCTACGACGTCGTCGGTGAATTTGAATAATGACCAGGTATAGGCCGATCTCAGAGTGATCGTATCGCTTTGATTTTTCGGTCCGGGGGCCAGTAACCCATTGGCCACGACGATGCTCCCTCCGGCTTCGACGCCCGTGTGCCGGGTCCCTTTGGCATTCTGAAACGTCCCTTGATTGTTGATATTTGAGGCGATGATTTCTTTTTGCATTTCTAAGTCAAACACGGTGACATCCCACGAGATACGACGGTCGGCGGTGGTGCCGCGTGTGCCAAGTTCAAATTGCCAAGCGCGCTGGGCATCGAGGGTGAGGAACGCGCTGGTCGGCGTGGAACCATCAGGATTAACGGAAGACGTTAACTCTAAATTGATCGGCGGCTCATAGCCACGGCTCACATTTCCGTAGATTTGTGAAGTCTCAGTGGTTTGATAGGAGAATCCGACTTTCGGGGTAATGGCATTGAATTGCCGGAGGTCGGTCCGGCTGCTAGTCATATTTCCTGAGAATGGGCTGAAGAGCTGATTCCGGCCTTCTCGAATGCTGTAGTCCCATCGGCCTCCGGCAATGAAAATGAAATCCTCGGTGACATTGAATTGATTTTCTAGGTAGGTGCCGAAATTAGTCGTTTGTAAACTGAGGTTTTGGGTTTGTATCCCACGATTGCCAAGATTGTTTACGAAGCGTCGTTGATTGGTATCTCCGTATCGAGGTTGATGCCCGATGATGAACATATTGTCATGGCCAAAAAGTGGCTTGGTGTTGCTATACCGAATTTCTCCACCCACATTGTAGTTGTCCTGAACAATCGTTTGAAAAATAGGATGATCGATGTACTGATAGGAGTAATACGGAATAATTTCCAAAAATTGATTGGCAGCAAACTCGTTACGATAAGCGACTCCCGTCCGAATCAAATTGTAGTACCGTCCATGTTTGCAGGCTTGGTTGGGACCGCAGGCAAAGGGGCTGATACCGCCCAAGGTATTGGCTTGTTGATCGTCGTTTTCTAGCTGCGCTTGGGTCAATGAACCGGGAATGCGTTCCGCGACGACGCCTCCCAAGATATACGCGCGAATTTCCTGATGTGTGCCGATTTTTAATCCTATGTTGGCGTTCAGCCGTTGCCGGTCCTGCTGACTATTATCTTGGAATCCGTCTTGATGATTTCCCGATGCACTGATGTAGTAATCGGCGACGACATCCATATGTCCAATTTTAAAAGGCTGTGTCACGTATCCACTGGAGACTTGTCCCATGACAAGTCCGAAGCTGCCACCTTGGAGTCTGACTTGTAACAATGACGCATTGTATCCGGTCCGTGGAACAAAATTGATGGCGCCGCCAATCGTATTGGCTCCGTAGCGTAGGGCATTGGCACCTTTATACACTTCGATCCGTTCATAAGCGAGGAGGTCAATAGACTCAAAGTCTGAAAATCCGTCAGCGTCTCCAAAATAGATTCCGTTGATGAGAATGTTAATGCCGCGATGGTGAAAGTTGTTGCGAAGGGAGGTACCGCGAATTTGAAATTGACCTTCGTCCGCACCAAAGCGTGATTGAAAACGGACGCCAGGGACAAACTGCAAGACATCGTTCAGATTGACGCCTCGAGACTGGGTGATTTCTTTTTCTTCGATGAGCGCGACACTTCCAGGTCGACGGGCTAGTTCTTCTTTGACGATATCAATGTTTTCAATGCGTTTTCCCTCGACCAATACAGGCGGTAACATTTCGACCTCATTGGCCGTCTGGTCAGCCGGAGGTTCTGCGAACGTCGTCGTGACCTCAATAGACATGAAGATGAATCCCAGGCTGAACAGGCAATAACGAATGTTTGGGTTTCGAAAAAATCTCGCGATCATACTCATGACCCTTTCATGTGAGGCATACGATTCGTTCGTTCAAACGAATCCGTGTTGGGAATATAAAAGGTATTAGTGCGCATGGGAGGGCTGTTCTATCAATAGGGGAATGCCTTGTTTGACACGAAGCGTTATATGACGGACTTGTTGAAAGTCGCGAATCGGATTGCTGTGCAATACGATAAAGCTGGCTTCATACCCTTCTTTGAGCTTGCCGATCTTTCGATCTGGGAAGATAGCCTCTGCCGTGTTTTCACACCACAGTTTGAGTAAAGTGAGGTTGTCAAATATTCTCAAGTCGTGCAGGTGAAGGGCCTCTGCGAGGGAGGTCTCTGCGTGATCACTGCCTATGGCGATTTTTACGCCCTGTTGATGAAGCAATTGAAGATTGTCGCGTTGGATCTTTTCGGCCATTTGTTGAATCTGTCGCATGTCGGTTTTTTGATGATCTGATCGAGTGTTCGAATCGTGTCCATGGAAGGGCGCATGCGCGTGTTGTTGATGTCCAGAGGGAGGAAAGGCCCCGGCAACGGTCGTGCTCACGACCGTGACGTTGTGCTGGTGCGCCAGTTCGGCATCCTGTTGTTGCAATACAGTTGTTTGAGCTTGATGAACATTTGGTATAAACCAGCCTGGCATATGAGCGATTTCATCTACGCCGCTCCATATGGCTTGGCGAAAGTCCTCCGCCGTTTCAATGTGGGCGGAGACACGTAGTCCGTGTTTGTGCGCGCGAGTGACGATCGGGGCGATCAGGTTGTTGTGGAGTCCGCGACGGAACTGTGATTGGACCGTAGGTGATGGTGTATCGATGTTTGATGCATGGCCGACATAGATTTTTAGAAAGTCTGGTTTGCCTAATATGATTTTTGGCCAGATTAGCTCTAAATCTTGCCTCGAATCGATCACGAAATATGCACGATTGTTAAACCAACCCTGTTTCTTTTTTCCAATGATGGGTTCATACCGGTGAAGCCGGAGGACAATCTCGTAGAGGCTTATGGGATGACCCTGACTCGACGTCAGACCTGCGTGGGCGAAGGCGACGTCAATGCTTTGCGGGATATTGATCTTGTTCTGGATTTGTTCGGAAAACTCTCGGATGTTATTGAGGTTTTTGACATAGAACACCCCATCTCG
>BQIX01000297.1 GCA_021604145.1 Nitrospirales bacterium | reverse complement strand
CCACCGTTCCATGCGCTGAGAACAGATCTGTAAGCTCTGATCCAGTTGAAGAATACGGCAACCCACCAACATAAAGTTTTGAACTCATGGAGTTCCTCCATTTGAAACATGACATTGTCTTGGGTTTGGAAACGGTGAAGCAACTAGATTGAGCAAGACGTACATACTGAAACACATGAGGTCAGGCTTTCGAGTAGATTCCCCGGCAACACAACATCGGGTAAGGGCCTTGTTTGTTCACCGCTTTATCCTTCACCGCCAGTCCCTATGCGATGAAGGAGTGTAACTCTATCACCGAGTGGGAATTTAAGATAGTAAAACTTCCTTGAACAAGAGACCGTCAAAAATTTTGAGGCAAGGGGGGCTCGACGCGAATGTGAGTCTGTAGGAAATTTCTGGAGTTTATGAGTTATCGTAAAGAAAAGACTGCTAGATGGAATAGTGAAATATGTGAACTAACTTCCTGGTGTAATCTGTGAAGTGGAAATGTATTCGGTCATACAAAACCACCAGCTTTACTCCGACCGGCTTGAGGCACGTTGACACCGGCCTGGATGAGGTATAGAGTGATTCTATGACGTATGAACCTACGTTGACACTTCTATCCCTCGCGCTTTCCTAATCCCTCCTGCGCGTCTGATTCCTCTGTCCGCGCCACTCTACGCCGATCCTCTTCTTAACAATCGCGGTCGTGTCGCGATCACGATTGTAACGCTGGTCATCAGATCAGGTTTGTGAAGAGGTCATTCCTGACCGTCATGGTCACAGAATCGAGGTGCACCAATGTATCCATTCGAGATGCTTTTAGCAATCATGTTTCTATTTTGGGCCGCAGCCGTATGGGCAACCTATAGAGAGAATGCCACAGGCCTCACATCCTAAATTATAGAAATATCTTCGTCGAGTAGCAGAGTTGCAGACCGCGATCAATTCATCTGAACCTGCTGCTAGGTCGTAAGAAATAGTCAAAAGATTCAAGCCGGTTTGTTTCGTGTTTCTCAGGGAAACTCCCAGAAAGGGACTAAGGATGCTGGAACTCAGCTCAGCGTTAGAAACGGAAATTGTTGTCGCTGGCTTAGTTGCTATGCTTGGTATGGCTGTGTGGTTACTTTTCCGAGATGAATCAAATGGCGAGAAGTCACTTTTTTTGAAAATAATGTCACCATACGATGGCGAAAATGAAACGCCTTCATTAGCCCTCCTGTATTCAACCTCGAAAGGACGGGCCAAGGTGATTCCCACAACGTGTGCGTCGCACATGTCTCATTTAATAAAAAAGGAGTTATGCTATGAAACGTAATCTCTTTATCAATCGCACGATTTTCGTCGCATCCTTGATGTTTGTTCTCTTGATACTGCCAGGCATTTCGTCGGCCGACGATCAGGAAGATAGGATGAAGAATTTTTATGAAGCACAAGAACAGAGTCGTGCTCAAATCGCAGTAGGAAGTTCTGAGGACACCCTGAAGGCCTGTCTAGGCCGAATTCCGTCGGACGCAAGTGCTGGACAGTTCATGTTGGCGGAGCAAAATTGTCAACATGTCGAGGTCGACCGGAACAAGAAACATTTGAGCTTCTAACGGATTGACTCAAAGACACGACTCCATGGTGAACATACAGTCCGAGGGGGAAATTTTCTCGGGCAGTAACCCATGGAGAGATGTCTTGAGTCGTGAGAAAAATGATCCCAATTCTCGAACGCATCTTTTAAAAGGAGTGAGGAGAAGGGGAGAGACATACCTTTTTCCACCAAGGACTAAACAACACCTGAAGCGTTGAGAAGAATTAAGGCTCTTAGCAAAATGGAAAATGAATGCAGCACCAATATGGTGTGATGACGAAAGGTGCCACCTGTGTATTGTTTCCGCTGCCATGGGTTGATGACCAAAGAAACCTGTATGGATCTGAAAGATGAGATGGGTATCATTGCGATTCCTGTGCTTCATTGTTTGAATTGTGGAGAAGTTGTAGACCCACTCATTCTAGAACATCGTAAGAAGGTACCGACACCGATGATGGGCCGAGCACGAGTCGCACCTAAAACCGCGCTTACTGGCTCAGGTGTCATACGTTAGGAGAAAGATGGCCGAGGAGCCAATCCTTTAAACATGATCGATGCAATTTTATAAAACGTTCGATGAATTCAACTAGGAGAAAAAGCCATGCAGTATTCTGTGGGAGTCAATGTTCTTCTGGGTATCGCATGGATGATAGTCGTCGGATGCGGAACTTCCGAATCGAACCCTCCGCAAGATACTCAGTTTGCTGAAGAAACCCATCAGCCCGGAGCGAAAGAGGCCGTTGAGACAAGCCGGGCGTCCTTGGAAGAGGGCCGCAATGAGTATGTGAAGGTCGTCGAAGGCCAATTACACCAACTAAACGATGATCATGAAAAACTCGTCGATCGAGCTCATCAAGCCCGTCCTGGGACTCAAGTCCAGGCGGACTTGCATAAATCTCTTGAAAATCTGACAGGCCAAAGCCAAAAAGTTCAGCAGCAAATTGATGAGCTGAAGGCCACAAAAGTGGAAGATTGGAATGCGCTTCAATCTGGCATGAATCAAGCGTTGGAAGAATTGACACAATCGTATGATCAAGCACTCGCCAGGTATGCGAGCTAAGCCTGAAATTCCGTCTGGAGAGGTACACATGAAATGTTCTAGGGGCGTATATATGTTAGTTGGCATCTTCTGGATGATGGGCACGGGCTGTGAGAGCTTCGAATCGAACCCACCAGAAGATACCCGAACAGAGTATTCAATGTTCGTAAAAGACAAAATGGACAAACTTCGATACGCACACGCGAGACTTATCATGCAAGTTCAAGAAGAAGGATTGGACACCAAACACCAGACTATTCTGACTGCGACGCTTGAAGACCTGACGCAGCGAAGGGAAGCCGTTAAAAGACAAATCGAGACCATGAAGTTGGCAAAAGGTCCAGACTGGTTTGCAATTCAATTTGTCATGAATCATGACTTGGAGGAACTAGCGCAATCGTATGATCAAGCTTTTGTTCAGATTTCCGGGTAAGGTTGTCCGGTTGTGCAGTTCCGACGAGTGACCGGGTAGGTGTGAGCACATAAAAAGCCATTATTAAGGGCGAACGATATGTATGCCAACATAACAACTCATTCAAGAAGGGAATTGATGGAGAAGGAAGCTACAGCCGTAACGAAAAATTCGGTCAGCCGTTGGGCAATCTTTGATCGAGCGGTCAACGGGATGACAATCAACATGATGGAAACCCTCGATGGCTTGGGGTACCTCACCACTGGATTTAGTTTCCTGATCATCAGCATGGTGGTCTTTGTGCATGCCTGGTATGCCTTTGCCATGACGGTTGGTTCGCAGGCCATCTCCGCCGCACTAGTGCTGATGCATGATCTCCTGTTGGTCATTATCCTCTTGGAGTTGTTTCGCACCATCATTAATTTTCTTAAGACTAAAGTGATTACCTTGGAACCGTTTTTGTACATCTGCGTCATTGCCTCTACTCGTCGCATTCTCACGACCGGAGCCCAGGTCGGCCATACGAACGAAATAAGCGATCACGTGTTCCACCGATATCTCCTTGATCTAGGAGCAAATGTGCTTGTCATTGTCGCCTTGGTGTGTACGGTGTATCTTGCCCATCGGATTTCTCGGCCCCCTTCGCCGGAGAAAAGTGGCGTCGTTTCTGCCTCTTAATCTTTTGAGTGCAAGAAGTGTGACATCTGGCAGCACGCATTCTCGATTTACGTGTCCAGCTTATGTTTGAGAAAGACTGCTCATGAGACTGCCTAATGTCCTTGTCCGGTACCTCGGAGAATTCAAAGCTTGGGTCAAGTTGCTGACGTTCTATGAACTGGCCATGGGAATGAAAGTGACCCTGCGCCACCTCCTCCACTACAAACCCATCACGCTTCAATATCCACATGAAAAGCGGCTGCTTCCTGAGAACTATCGGGGCATGCTGGCCTTACTGCGGTATGAGGATGGGACCGACAAATGCGTGGGCTGCGACCTCTGTGAAGCCGTCTGTCCATCGCGAGTCATCACGGTCGTGAGCGCCGAAGTCCCAGGCGAGCCGACCAAGAGATATGCGAAGGCATATGACATGGATATGACCCGCTGCCTCTTTTGTGGGTTGTGCGTTCAAGCCTGTCCGGTTGATGCGCTGGGAATGACGCGAGAATACGAGTGGGCGGTGTACAACAAGCGGGACTTGCTCCTCGATAAGGAGCAGCTACTCGCTATCGGGGATCGGTCCTTTCCGAACCGAGAGAAGCGCCTCGAGTTCCAAGACCCCAACGTGGCCTTTTTCAACGTGGCATTTCCCGGTCAACCACTGAAGGAAAATTAGACTTTTAGGATGCAGGGTTAATGGTTTTGTGAGAAACAGAATAGACCATAGGCTAAAACAGAAACGGGTTGGTCAGGACCATGATTAGTGGGCTAGCAGAGAGCTACAAAGCTTTGAGCATCTCTCAAATTCCAACTTCTCTTGAAATGTGAGAGACACACTTAGTAGGAACGTTTGTTGAATATGAAGCTATCTGAAATTGAAAATGGCTACGAGATCAGAAATCTCAGAGACGATGAACGCAAGGTGGGCATCACGTCAGAGAACGATGGGTAGCTTCCTATGATTAAGATTGCAAGACAAGTGTCGTTTATATGTAACACTCCCCAGGAGCTGTTTGCGCATTATTCCCCGTGTTGTATGGACAAACTCTCACTAATATGAAACGAGGACAAAATGAATGTACTCCATGTTGCGACCCTCAACCGTCCCATCAGGCAGGACTTGGGTTACGCCCCTATCGAAACCGTGGTGTATAACATTGACAAAGGGTTGCATTCATTAGGTCATCGTTCGATTGTTGCCTGTTCGGGTGATTCCCGTGTAGTTGGAGAACAGTTCACGACTATTGAAAAAAGCTTTAGTGAGTACTGCAGTGACCACACCCCCCTGAAGCAGGAACAGATGCACAGACATCTTGCTATGTCACTTCAACGAGCACAAAAGGGTGACATTGATGTGATTCACCTACATGATGCCGATATGGCTGAGTATCTTTTCGAATGTTTGAGTCAAAGTCCAGTTCCCATTGTGATGACACTCCATGTCGCTGCAGAAGATTATGCAGGGTTCACGCGATGGAATAAGACGCTTGTTTCTTCTTCCAGGGCATATTTTGTCCCGATCAGTGAATATCAGATCATGCAGCATCATGGATTAGTCAACGCGCAAAAGGTGATTCATCACGGCATTGACGTAGACGACTATCCG
>BQIX01000296.1 GCA_021604145.1 Nitrospirales bacterium | reverse complement strand
TAACCTGACGGTAAACCAAAACTGACTCCCTTGACCTGGCGTTGACTTCACACCCATCTCGCCACCCATTTGTTCGACTAATTTCTTACTGATGACCAACCCAAGCCCTGTCCCGCCATATTTCCGAGTGGTCGAACTATCCGCCTGAGAAAATGGTTGAAACAGTCGTTCGATCGCGTCGGAAGTTATACCAATTCCAGTATCCGTCACCTCAAAACGAATAACCACATCCTCATGGGTTTCTTCGACGTGCATGGCTTGAACGGTCACATCTCCATGCTCGGTAAATTTAATCGCATTTCCAATTAGATTGATGAGGATTTGACGTAATCGACCAGGGTCCCCTTGCACAATGTTCGGCACATCGGCAAAGACCAATCCGACAAGCTCTAGTTTTTTCGCCGCAGCCTTTTCAGCCAAAATTTCTAACGTTTCCTCCAGAGCCACCCGTAAATCAAAATCGATTGTTTCAAATTCGAGTTTTCCAGACTCGATCTTCGAAAAATCAAGAATATCATTAATCACCGTCAACAGCATTTCTCCAGAAGATCGCACAATTTCCGCATAATGTTTTTGCTCGGAGGATAATGGTGTCTCTAACAGAAGGCCGGTCATACCAATAACGCCATTCATCGGTGTTCGAATTTCATGACTCATCGTGGCCAGAAATTCTGACTTCGCTTCCATCGCCGCCAAGGCTTTATCTCGAGCCAGAGCGAGTTGTTCTTCAGCTCGTGCCCGCTCACACACTTCAGCTTCTAAGATCTTTACGACGGAAGCTAATTTTTCAGTCCGTTCTGTCACACGGTGTTCAAGATCGTTATTGGCGCGATCGAGGTTTTGAGTGGACAATTGTAACCGTAGAAATAAAAACGCCACATAACCAATAAACAGAATACCAAGAAGATACATGATGATCAGATACCGCTCACGTACTTGTTCGCTGGCCTCTCGATGTGCAACATAATCATGAGTGAGACGCCGTAACGCCCGATCAGAACCAGAAGTAATTAACTTCCGTGCCAGTTCATTCATCACGTCCTGATGTCTCAAAATAATGTCCGCATGCGCAAAGACGTCATGCATTTTTCCCTCGACCACTCCCCCGCCAACATTTGTTTGGCTTTGAAATTTCGTCAAGAGAGCCATAAGCTGTTCTTTTGTTTTTGAATGCTCCGGTCGATTGATATATAACAACACATCTTTCAAGATCTGCTCGATCTGCTGCGTAACGACTAGCGGTAAGCGCTGTTGTTCCATCGTGCCAAGGAGATCCTCCATGGCTAAGGGAAAAACAATCAACGAATTACGCAACGTAGAATATTCTGTCGTAAACTCCTGGAGATGTTCCTGCTTTTGCTCTAGACGATTCGCATAGGACGCTAACTGAGCGGAAAACGCTGGGACTTCTAACGAGGTCATATCCAATGAACCTTGACTGAGAAGATGATAGCCAGCCCATAACTGATTCATATTGATCTTCAAGGTATCATAGTGCGCCAATAAACCGGTTTGAATTCTGAGAATATCCTGAGTGAGAGTCTTTTCCCAATGATTGAGCTTTTGAAGAATCAGTATCCGTTGATGATGTTGTTGCGAATTCTCCATTTGAACTTGCACATAGAGAAAGGTGAGACTCGCAACCATCCCTAGGAGAAGCAAGATATGTTTAGTGCCAATTCGCTTCATAAATCGCGCCCCTGATATTGGCCAGGAAGGGTATGCAGAAAGGCGACAATCGCCGAAATTTCTTCTTCAGAAAGATGACGTCTCAGTTGAACCCTCGCCATCTTCTCAACCGCTTCCGGAAGCGTGGCCGCTGAGCCATCATGAAAGTAAGGAGGTGTGAGAACCGCCACTCGTAGACTTGGAACTTTGACCATGTGACGATGGTTTTCATGATCATCCGTCTTGACTTGAGAACGCTCGACACCATCACGCATCGTATCCGTGTCAGTAAATAGACCAAACTGCTGAAAAAGATTCCCGCCAACGTTTGCTCCTTGATGACAAGCCACACATCCATAACTCTTAAAAAGGGCATATCCCTGTTTCTCAAATGCCGTGATTGCATCGTGATCACCACGTAAATATTGATCAAACCGCGAATGAGGCGTTAAGAGCGATTGCTCAAACGTGGCAATCGCATTTTTGATTGTTGCGACAGTTATCCCGTCGGCATAGATGGTGGAAAAAGCTTTGGTATATGACTGATCTTGCTGCAATTTGCCAATAATTTCGGGCCAGGTGGAGCCCATTTCTGCCGGATGCTGGGTGGGGCCGTCGATTTGGTCTTCTAAGGTGTCAGCACGACCGTCCCAAAATTGCCGGATATTCAGCCCGCTGTTAAAAACGGTGGGAGTATTAATGCCGCCAGTTGCGCCATTAATTCCAGTAGAACGATACGCTTGATCCGTCCCCCCTTTTGTCAGATTATGGCAACTGGAACAGGCAATGGTATTGTCATGGGACAAACGTGGATCATGAAAGAGACGGTCGCCAAGTTTGACTTTTTGTTGGTCAAGAGAGATCGTTAACGGAATAGGTTGAATCGGCTCTAGATCATTATTCGAGTCAAGAGACAGAGATACGGCAAGATAGGACTCAACATCCTTAGACGTAGACTCAGGACCACAGCCACTGAGAACCAGACTCACACTCAAGAAAAGAGTCGTCCAAAGAAACACGAATCGTTTCACGTCATCACTACAGCGCATCATTGATTCTCAATATCCATTTCTAGCTTAATTGCTATCCATTCAAAATAATGAATAGGTTAAAATCCGGCAAATCCAGTTAAATCTGGACAGACTTCTCTATAGGTATCGGATTGGGAAGCCTGTTAATAAAGAAGATTTCATGGCGTGGTGTGAGAAAACTGTGAAAGGAGAGGTAGGGAAAAAGAAGACCAGAGATGAAGATCTACATAGCTTGACAATCAATCTGAAAATATGAATACCAATGTCATACAACAAGAAACAAGCACGATCCCTTACTTCACGCGTTGCTTCGTGACAGGCAAACCAGAAACAAAAAAAGACCTTGTCGTTGTGAAAATGAGACCAAGCACTCACGACTCGGCTCTAGAGCAAAAGTTATGAAATCAAAATATTTCGACTTCATGAGGAATGCTTGGTGACGACATCGACATCGATGACGATAGACTGGGAATGAGACCAAATCGATAGGGCAAAAACCTAGGTAGATAGTTACAGTTGAGACCTTGAGGCTGCTTGAATGGTGTGATACAACTCTTCCACTGCAGCTTCTTTCGGGAACAAGGATATGGCACCAGCTTCTAACATGGCTCGTTGGTTCTCTCCCTCGGCATTGACTGATAAACCGATGATGATCGTGTTTTGATGATACGCTTTGATTCGAGTCGTTGCCTCAATGCCGTTCATCTTAGGCATATTCACATCCATAATCACCAAAGACGGCTTCAGACGTTTCACCAGCTCTACCGCGTCCTCCCCATTCCCTGCTTCCCCCACAAGTTCCAAGTCTTCGTGTGTCTCCAAAATTTTCCGCAGTCCTTCCCGGACCATGACATGATCATCGACTAACAGGATACGTATTTTTGAGACTAAAGATATGCCCCTTTGCTCGCCAGAAGCAGATTGTGAATCTATCAATAAATCCTGCTCTACCGTCTGGCTCTTTTCCCTCTCGCGCGTCTTTGACGACGAGTCAGGCCCTATCAGTAAAGGAAAGACGAGTCTGGCTACGGTTCCTTCTCCCGGATCCGATTGAATCTCGAATGATCCTCCAAGTGTCAGCATCCGTTCATAGATAGAAAACAGACCAAATGTGGGAGTTTGATTCGTTGATTCTTTTGTCATTCTCATCTGAGAGTCCGAAAATCCTTTTCCAGTGTCTCGCACAATAATGTGCAAACGGTCCTCGTGCCGTTCAAGAGAGAGTGTGGCCTGGTCAGTATCAGCATGTTTTATCACATTGAGAAGAAGTTCCCGTGTTGACTGATACAGCAATATACTCTGCTCCTCCTTCAACACAAGATCCTGTGTATTCTCACATTTTACATCCACGTTCAATCCCTGATGAACCATTTGACCGGCCAACCATTGCAATGCTGAAATAAGTCCGAATTCAAATAAAACTGATGGGCTTAACTGGGCAACTAAGGTGCGTGTATAGGTCAGGGCTTGATCAAGTACATCTTCGGTATCTTGAACGAGATTGAGTCCTTGAGACTCTTCAGCAGTGACTTGTCTGATTTGCCCGAGTTTCAACCGGCAGACCACTAACAGTTGGCTCAAGTAATCATGGAGTTCCGTGGCAATACGCTGACGCTCTCTTTGCTCTGTCAAATTCAGTTCAATCGCTAAGTTCCGCAAGCGTTTTTGGGAATGGACGAGGTCTTCGGTCCGGTCATTCACCTGACGTGACAGATCCATCGTAAAGCGTCGACGGGCTTCCTCAG
This sequence comes from Nitrospirales bacterium, assembly GCA_021604145.1. GTDB lineage: Bacteria > Nitrospirota > Nitrospiria > Nitrospirales > UBA8639 > JAGQKC01. Next base: position 844 of record BQIX01000296.1, on the reverse strand, counting down.
CCCGTCGAATCTCCGTCACATCTTGAACTTCGAGTACAATACTCACCGGCACCTCTTCGTTCATGATTTTTCTGGCATTACATCGTACGGGATAAAAATGGCCATCTTTATGGATAAACACATCTTCATGGCCGATGAGCACGGTGTTCGAGAGAGCCCCAGTTATCGGACACTCCTCCATTGGATACGGCATCCCATCGACATGCATGTGGTGAACCAGTTCATGCAGATTCTTCCCAATCAGCTCATCAGGCGTAAATCCCATGACCGTTTTAGTAGATGGATTGGCAAAGGTTACTCTTCCGGAAATGTCGATCATCAGAAGACTCGTCGAGGTATTATCCGTAATGGTTCTAGTTAAATTGAGTTGTTCTTGAAGTGCAACATTGGTACGACGAATAATTTCTCGATCTCGCTTACGTTCAGTGACATTCATAAACTTTATTAAGATGGTCCCGTCGTACTCTCGACTCATTGGATTAAAATAGACTTCTAGCGCGACTTCACTTCCATCCTTACAGAGCCCATACAGCTCATGACCACGTTCTTCAACTCGGGCGTGTGGGCTCAACGAGATATCATTAAGGTGATAACGAAGTTGTTTGCGCAGCCGTTCCGGAACGAGCCTGTCAATGGATATGGACAATAATTCCTCATGACGATAGCCCAACCAGTCAGCTATTCTGAAGTTTGCCTTAAGGATTGATCCGTCTTCGTTGACGACCAAAATGCCATTGGGCGACGATTCAAAGATCAATCGCTGTTGATCCTCCAGCCTCTTTTGTTTCGTGATATCTCGCAAAATCGAACGGGTTGCAATGATTCGCCCTGAATCGTCATGCAC
>BQIX01000295.1 GCA_021604145.1 Nitrospirales bacterium | reverse complement strand
TAAGCGATCCATATTATTCACATCTTCCGGCAGGTTCTTGGAATGGGTAACCTCCTGAAATGTTCGCCCTAACATCTCATCTTGGGAGTAGCCGAGAATGTCACAATAGCGTTGATTGATTCGAACAAACTCACCGGATCGGGAGGTTATTTGCGCAACCCCAACAGCGGCCTGTTCGAAGATGACTCGAAATCTCTGCTCACTCTCTTGCAGCTCACGCGTGCGTTCTTCAACACGTCGCTCTAATTGCATGTTCAACCTCTGCAGTTCTTGCTGATTATTCGCAATCGTTTGTGCCATCGAATCAAACGCCTCGCCAACACGAGCAAGTTCATCCTGCCCTTCCAACCCCGCACGGGCCGCTGTATCACCATCCGTAAAGCGATTCACTGTGGCAATGAGACGTTCAACACGTCGAGTGACAACACGGTGAAAAATGATTCCTAGTACCCCGGCAAGCACCGCCAGGCCAAGCCCGTATGCTACGGCCTGACGGTGGAGCACAGCCACTGCCGCTTCTCTTGCTTGACTCAAGTTAATTCGTTGATAAAGGAACCCACACTGTGGTGGACGAAGCGTCCCTGTGATCATTGGGTCACAGATGTTGACATACCCTGCGAGATGTCGTGAATCAGGCATCAAACGAACCACAGCCCCACCGGAAATGTTCACTTGATCAATCATGAGTCGATCTAACGGTGGCGTCAGCGAGGTCCAGACAATCCCAACATCAGACAAGCGAGTCGAAGCAATGATGGCACCCCTTGCATCAGTAAGCAGGGCTAGCTCGTGTTTTGGGGCTGAGCCAAGTGAAACCACCACACTTTGCGCGCCCTCTACATTTTCAGCCCTCAACAAAATTTGCAACACACCTTGCAGTTGAGTTAATTCAGCTCGAAGGCGATCTGCGGCCTGTTCCTCGACATTTTGAATGACCACCGGCTGAGTCGCAATATACGTCAAGAGTCCAATCAGAAAAGAAAATGCCGCGAGGATGCCAATGACGAGATATCGCAAAGGATATCGCGACATCATGTTCATGATGAGTCCTTTTGCAACGCCACAGCACTAAAGAGTGAATCAAGCTGGACGGGAGTTCGCAACAAATCTTTCGTCAACATGAGATCCCGAAGACGCTTGGCAAACAGACGTAATCCAGGGGTTTGGTTTTGAAGAAGTTTTTGGTTTTCTTCCAGGCTAGGAAGTCGGAAACCTCGATAACTCTTCAGTGCATCTTCAGGAAGTATTTTCAGTCTTTTCTGCATGCGACTTGCGGCATCATGCGGGTTTGCCGTGAAATAGTCGATGGCGCGAAACCATCCACGCACGACATTGCGTACATTTTGGGGATGTTCGGCAAAATAGGCTTGATTGACAACCAAAACATTGACTATTTCCCCAGGGATATCACGACTCGTAAATAATTCGTGTGCGCCTAGCGCAAGGAGTTGAGAACGAACAGGCTCAAACGTCACCAACGCATCAACTTTTCCTGCTTTGTACGCCGCAACATGCTCTCCAACTTCTAGGCTCACGATGGTAATATTTGTGAGAGACAAGCCATGCTCCTCCAATGCGCGCGAGAGAAAATACGCGCCAAGAGCGCTGGCTTCGACTCCGACTCGCTTCCCAACCAACGACGTAAACTTCGTAATATCTGGTGAGCCGAGAATCACATCTCCACCATAAGAAATACTTGCGACCAAAAAGACTTGGACTGGAATTTTACTTTCGAGAAGTAATAAGGTCTCGTCGAGTGTTAACGCAGCGGCCTCCAGAGCCTGATTCCGAAACGCGCGAATGACTTCGCTGGCCGAGAGATACTCCACAAGCCTGACAGAGCTGGAATTAAAATAGTTCAAGTCACGAGCCAAATACAGAGGCTCATACCCAATCCAGACATTTGTCCCGAGCCGTAGGGGACGGTCAGGATGCTCAAAACACGCACCCAAGACACAAATCACAACTGAGAGAAAGAACCCAAGTACGATTTTCAACAATCGTGAATTCATAGCACGTTGTGAGACCTCACAGACAAACAGATATGCTGTTCTCTCAATCATTTCTTATATAACTGGGAGACAGCAATTCCCAAATCCAGCAACAACATGTGCCGCTCGAAAAGGCATAAGTTGGGAAGCGTTCAGCAATCATACGCGGAGGATTCTTCATGAAACGGCAAATCCGACATGATCAGCCTTGATCGTAGCGTTAACCCGTATGGAAGAAATTTGAAGCGAGGAATATGAATCTATGAATTCAATTATAGAGGACCGACGTCAATCCTTAAGAAGAAAATATTTAAGAGTCTATGGCTGAGAATAAAGAAAGGCTGCCTCATACATGGCATTTTACATGCATTATTTACGCAACACAAACATTCAAGACTCATTGGCAGGTACAAGTGCTAACAACACAATATCATATTTGGACCTCGCAACCAGACACACGCAGTACATGGACAGTAAAAATGAAGAGGACATGAGAAGCACAAATCGATCGGTCAATAGTTCTTAACAAAAAGCAAACATCCCCTGATCTCGGTTTTGAGATCAGGGGACATTAGGAAACGTTACCGTTCTCCACGCAGCTTACTGAGCCAATGCTCCATTTGTCGGCCAGCAGCTTCACGCCCCCCGAGACCAAAGGAAAGAGCCACCGCCACAGCAATTGCGCCGAGTGTAAGCCCAAAGGCCAAATTCACGATATCGTCCGCCAACCCCATCGCACGGAGACCCATCGCTAAGATCAAGCCGAGTATGGCAAACCGCGCGATACTAGCAGCCGACGTGGAACTCGACCTGACGATCGCCGCATACGCCAGATTTGAAAGCCAAAACCCTACGGTAATAATGAAACCACCGAGTAGGACTTGGCTGCCAAACTGTATGAACATGGCCACTAGCCCGGAGACTTGGTGAAATCCAAGACGATTCGCAGCTTCAACTGTGGCGAAGAGCATGATAAAGAAGCTGATGACCTTCCCGACAATCTGAGAAGGTGTCGGCTCACCAATCAAAGCCTGTCCGACACCGAGCTTCTCTGGCAGCCCATTGAAACCAATCCCCCCCAGGAGATTGCTCATGAGCGAGGAAACTAAACCAGCGACAAAGTAAGCAATGGCCAGGATAATCGCCGCAGCAAAAATGTTGGGAATCGCTGCCAACATCGCATTCAGCATCTCAATGGCCGGTTCAGTCAGTGTATCAATACTTAATGCTTCAAGTGCTGCGACGATCGCCGGAATAAGAATCAGAATATAGACAACGAGCGCGACAAGGCGAGACAAACTCATGGTTCCTCGAAGGCCAGCATTCTCACCAAGACGATCGACTCCTGACGCCGCCAAAAGATTACTGACTAAATCTCGTAAAATTTTGGCGACCCACCAACCCACAAAACCAATAATGCCAGCGGCCATGATATTGGGCAGCATGCCAAGAATGTCGTTGACCATCCCCTGAACAGGATCAAGAAGCCCCTTGAGTTCCAAAGCTCCTAAGATCGCTGGAAGGAACAACAGAAAAATTAACCAGTAGAGCACGTTCCCCAGGGTATCACTCATAGAACTCATCCCAGCCCCAGAGGCCAGCTTTTCATCAAGGGTTGTTGCGCCTAATGCCTTGGCTACCAGGGTTTGCACAATTGTGGCCAATACCCATGCCACAAGCAATAAGACACCCCCGGCTACAAGTTTGGGGATAAACTCAAATACCTGCCCGACCAATCCCTGAAGTGGACCAGACACCGTTTCCAGTTTCAGCGCATTAAAAAAGGCCATGAGGACGAGAAGAAGGATGACGTAATACAAGCCCGTCGCCACACCTGACTCAAGATCCATATGCGTGCCGGTGCTCGTCCGTAACCGATCATTAACGTGTAAAAATCCAAGCGACTTTCGAACACCTCCACGAATTGCCACTGCAATAAACCACCCCACAATAAGAATAGCCAGGGCGCCAAGCACAGTCGGCAAGGTTTCGCCAAGCGTTGCCTGTAACGAGTCCACGAGTTTACTCATGTCCATAGTTGGCTCCTTTTCGATTGACTGAGACGGTTATTATTTGCGAAACGCACCCAGACAACGACACGTTCAGTGCCATTGTCCGGGTATGACGCAGTCAAGTGATGTGCTTACTTATGCCGCACTTTTGACCTCCGAAGTACAATGACCACAACGTATCGCTTTGATCGGTATCGTCATCTGACATTGTGGACAATCTTTCGTTGTCGGCTCTGCAGGAGGTGCCTCTTCTTCTCGTTTCAATTTGTTCATCCCCCTGATCACCATAAAGATCGCAAAGGCCACAATAATAAAACTAATTACCGTATTCACAAAGACCCCAAGATTCATGGTCACAGCCCCAGCTTCATTGGCCGCAGCTAACGATGCATACGGACCTGCCGTTGCACCGTCTTTGAGCGTCACAAAAAGATCCGTGAAATCCACTCCACCCATCAGTAGCCCTATCGGCGGCATAATGACATCACTCACTAACGAAGAGATAATTTTGCCAAACGCCCCGCCAATGACGATACCAACGGCCATATCTACCACATTGCCGCGCATGGCAAACTCTTTAAACTCTTGGAGCATAGTGACCCCCTATGTAATTTTGGATTGATAAGAATCTACTGTAGACTGTGAGCTGCCCGGAGAGCACATGTGCGACGCCAGAAAGCCCGCAGTCGGTGTGTTGTGTGCTCCAACCTACTATCCCCCTTTTTGAGGCCTCAGTCAAGCTTCACCAACTCTACTCGCATCCTGCTAAAGGCTCGATCACCCTGAACGAACACTCTTCAGCATGCAAAAAAAGAGGAACGATCATCATAGACTGTCACCGCTCTACGGAAAAGTACCCCCTCTATTTGTCCTTCTCCGTAAAGACAAGCAACAAAACCCAGATAATCGTTCCTCAAGATCACAACACCTACAGCGAATTAAAATACATTCCTGTTAAGACCGCCTAAACATCCCAGCGTCATGACCCACATCCAACATTGGGAGGTGATACCCGCTTGGCTGTATTGATAATGATTGACGTGTTCTCTCACGTATTCGATCTCAACATTGTACAAATTGGCGCGTGATCGTTCCGGGATAACTGAATCGGGTAGAGGCCTCAAACATCGGAAGTTAATTGAAACCGTTACAGCCTTCATTCGCAAACAATACGGTCACCCCACTTGAATGCTCAATATCACGACCGCCTCGTAAGACCTCAAGACAGCGCCGCCGAAACAGCCAAGATAATCTTTCGATAATCGAGGGGCTTACTCAGCACCGTAT
>BQIX01000294.1 GCA_021604145.1 Nitrospirales bacterium | reverse complement strand
GAACGATGGCCGAAAGCAAAGCTATTTACGTGGCACGAGGTATAACGCACAGTTTCAATGAGGTTTTGATTCAACCCTTAGCACACCAAGCGGGGAAATCATAGCGAAGTTTTAGACCTGTTGCGTAAGTGTGTTGGGACTATATGAGTGCTGTATGGTATGGCGTTCCATGCTGCAACGGATCAGAGAGGCAATGGTAGAAAGCGGATGATTGCTGAAAGTCTGGATGTGATTTTGAGAGTGTGTAGGCTTGAAATTTCATGATTGTCGTGTCAGAACTGGTTTTCAGTGATGGTGGGCATGTTCCGTTCAATGCTGGTCTATTAACCATCGTTCGGACAGCTTTTCCATTTGAGTCAGTGTGTTTTGTTGGAGCTTCTGGGCATATACGTGAGCTCAAAAAACAAGTTGGTGAAGAACTCTCGCGTTTGATTGAATGGCAAGAACTTATTCTTTTACCTCCTAGTGTTCCTTACTTTTCCCGTCTTGTCAGTGATATGAAAATCCTTCAGACTCTTCTGCGAATCATCCCTGAAGGTGGGCCGGGTCTGGTCCTCGTGGCCCATGCTAAACCTGCGACCCTCGTGGCTTTAAAATTGTTAAAGGGCTTAAAGTTTAGAGAGATAAATGTGCAGGTTGTTTTGCATGGACAATTAGGGGGAGTGATTGGAAGGCGTCATCGTCATCCTATTCATCGGTTTCAGGAGGTAAGAACGGCCCTCACAATTTTAGGGAATGACAAACTTCAATATATCGTACTCGAAGAAGGTTTACGCGCGGTTCTTATAAAAAATATTCCTGCTCTCAAAAGGCGGGTCCATGTGCTTCCTCACCCCTTGCCCCCTAATGAAGCCAAATCAACTGTTGAGAGCTTAAGAGTGCCAGTTCAATTTGGATTTTTGGGACTTACGAGTAAAGGTAAAGGATTTCCTGTATTTGTAAAACTTGCACGGAAAATTATGATATCATTTCGTCATCAGGCTGAGTTTCATGCCATTGGAAGAGCACACCCGGACGAACCCATGGTGTCCGACATTGATGTTTTGGTAACGAAACCAGTAATCGAACGATTGAGTAGACAAGACTACATTCAGGCAGTTATTCCCCTCCATTTTATCGTTTTTCCTCATCAGGCCACAAATTATCAGCTAACGGCAAGTGGGACGTTGCTAGATGCGTTAGCATGGGCAAAACCGTTAATTGCCAGACGAATTGAATTATTCGAAAACATGTTTTCCGAATTTGGTGATATTGGATATTTGTTTAGTACGGACTTGGAATTGGAATCCGTTGTTGAGCGCATCGTGCAGGAGATGGATTTCGATCGTTATCATCAGCAGGTTCTTAATATTCAACGTGCACGGTGTTCGAGAGATCCCAAGGTTCTTTCGGCTGTGTATCAAAAAATTTGTCAAGAAATACGAGGATGATTCTTTGTTACTCTCCTTCTCGGATATTTCAGATCGTGCAACATTCAAGAAATCAACAGTGAGAAAGTTAATCGCCTTGTTCGCGGAATGCCGTTGTGAATAAGTCAATACTCATGATTGCCTATTTCTTCCCTCCTGAGGGAAATGCCGGAAGCTATCGACCTCTTCGATTTGTCCGATCACTGTCTCAGACGGAATGGGATGTTTGTGTCGTGTCTTCCGATCCCTATCGTTATGAACGATATGATCAAGATCTTCTTACGCTGGTTCCTCAGGAAATACATGTGAGTCGTGTTCGAGGGAGTAATGTCTGGCACGCAATCCAGGCTTGGAGAGGTCAACGACTACAGTCTAAGCTTTCGACGGGTTCGCCAGGATTGTCAGACAAAGTCTCAGCGATACATAACGCGCCATTTCGTTCACGAGTTCGGGAGACACTTAGGAAGGTTGAAGCGTGCTATTTCTTGCCAGATATGGCGAGACCCTGGATTCGCCCAGCCGTGAAGTCCGCAGTGCGCTTATGTGCCTCCAAACATTCTAACGTAATTTTGGCGACAGTGGGACCATTGTCATCAGGTCTTGTTGCTCTGAAGGCGTCAGAACTGACCGGGATTCCGTATGTGTTGGATTTTCGTGATCCGTGGGGCCTGAATTATTATTCTATGGAACACATAAGACCAAAGTTTGTAACTCGACGTTTTTATCGTACGATGTATCGACTGCTAGAACGAGCCCAATCAGTTGTTTTTCTATTTGATACCGTCGCGGAATGTTTTCAGCGGGCTTACCCGGGCGCGTTGGATGATTCAAGAATTCATATTATCCCAAACGGATACGATGGCGCCATTGAGGATTTTGAAGTTCATCAAGGTGAGAGATGTACAATCTTATATACTGGGACGTTAACGACGTATCGTTACGATACGTTCTTGCAAGCTTTGTCTCTTCTAAAGAAAACTTCTCCGTTTCAAGCGAACCGAATCCATGTAATGTTTGTAGGTGAGGGGACGGTTGAACTTCAAGACAAGCTGGCTACCCTTGGAATTTCTGACTTCGTGACGCTGAGGCCTTCAACGTCCTATGCTGAGATTCTTCGCCTCCAGAAAAATGCCCATGCTTTTCTTATTCTGGGACGCGAATCGAATAGAAAAGGTCATGAACTGGTTGCTGGGGCAAAACTGTTTGGATATCTTAAGGCCAGACGACCGATTATTGGCGTTCTCCCACAAGATGAAACTCGTAAGGTCCTCGACCATGTGGGGGTCACCACACTTGCGGACGTTGATTCTCCTGAGGAAATTCTTAGAGTCATTCAGCAAGTATCCGACTCTTGGGAGGCCGGGACTTTAGATACGCTTTTGCCAAATCGGAATGCATGTGAAAAGTATTCTTCAGAAAGTCAAACATTGGCTCTGATCAAGGCTCTGAAAGGCGATACGGCAGAAACATCGTTCCGGTCTGGTACGGTGAGTCCACCTCCGAGTTTAGCGGAAGATTTTTAGTCCCTTAAAATTTGGATAATGCAGACGTTCATAGAATCATCAAGAAAGTGTTGACGCAGAAGAAACTCTTGGGAAATAGAGCTTCCTCCGAATATATGCTAACGTCGTTTTTCATTCCTAAGCGTGAGTTTGAATTTCTTCTCCTAAGCTTAATGATTTGGCCCAAGAGATGAATGTGGTTATGTGTTGCATGAGATGGTGAAGTCGTTCGACATGAAACATATCTGAGGATACGCGTTGTTTTCTGTGACCTCAGGTGGTTCCCGGTTCTTTCAAAATCCATGTCAAGAGAATATAGAATCGAATGACTGTGAAAAACAGCGTTCTCGTGAACATCGGAATCTTTGTGTGCGCCATGGTTGTTCTTTGCGTCATACTTGAAGCGGGATTAGCAATCATTGGAATCAACACGAAGTCCAATATCCGTTTTGTTGAAGATAAAGGCACAACCTTTGTCCCACACGCCTACTATCGACACACGAAGGAAGGGTTCTCAGAAGGGTACTTTAATGCACATGGATTCCGAGACTATGAACGAACCTATCAGAAACCAGAGGAAACCTTTCGTATCTTGATTTTGGGAGATTCCTATACTGAAGCCTTACAAGTCTCGCTTGAAAAAACCTTCCCCGCACTTCTAGAAAAAAAACTTAATGACACGACACATTCTCCAAAATTTGAAGTCCTAAACCTCGGTCAATCTGGTTTCGGCACAGCTGATGCTTATATGAGATATTTAAATTTTGGGGTTCAATATTCACCAGATTTAGTCATTTTGGCGTTCTTAACCGGTAACGATTTTCGGAATAATTCCAAATTATTAAATGAAGAAAGTGTCGCTTTCTATTTTGTGTTTGATGAGAATAACGAACTTGTCTTGGATCGCTCTCTCTTTGATGCGTATCGCAACGACATGACCTTACTAAAGAAAATGTTTCAGAGTTTAAAACGACACTCATATCTCGCTAGCCTTCTTTCCGAAAGGATGTACCTTTGGGAGCTGCAACGTCAAGAGCAGGATCTCAGCAACCGTGTGACAAACAATGGGGCTGCATCAACGAGTACCTTAGAAGACTTTTCTGATCTAAACATCTATATTCCCAAGCTCAGGCCTCTTTGGAGGGAAGCTTTTAATATTACCGCTGGCGTGGTTCTTAAGTTTAGAGATTCGGTCCGGCAGAATGGGAGTGATTTTCTTCTTGTCACGCTCTCTAACCCTGAGCAAGTTCAAGAAGAGATTCAGCAAGACGTGGTGCAACGCTATGATGTGACGTTTGACTTTGAACAGCCAGATACCTTTCTTGAAAAATTGGCTCAGCGCAATGAAATTACGTTTCTCAAACTCCTGCCTGTGTTGAAAGATTATTATCTCACGACAGGGAAACCTCTCCATGGTTTTGGTTCTAGTTTAGGTTTGGGCCATTGGAACGAAGAAGGTCACAACGTCGCTGCTGAAACGATTTTTAAATTCTTACATGAGCGAGGTCTCGTGCCTTCCTCCGCATAAAAACCCTGGCTGCGAAATCGATTCAGATAGCCGTGTCCCCTGTGCGGCTATCTCAGCGTCATATAACCTCAGTGATTTTCCGAAACGAAGCGTAAGACTGGAGAATGCATGATATGAAAATGGTCGTTGTGAATGATGTGGTCTATCGATATGCCTCCAATGATCCGACTGCCGTGGGTGGCTCAGAGCGATATCAATGGTTGCTTGCTCGTGCACTCGTATCTGCGGGATGGCGTGTGACTGTTGGTGTGCACACTGAACTGCCATATAAAGAGTCTCGAGAAATTGATGGAGTTAAATTTATCGGAATTGGCAATCGTAATACGCTCTTGGCCTGGTATAAGTTGTTACAGTGGGAGCGTCCAGATTGGTGGCAGTGGCAGTGCTCGAGTCATTGGTTGGGACCGGCGGGCATGATGGCTAAGCTCTCACGAGTCCGTCTCATATTTTCTGCAATGCACGATCGAGATGTTCGGCCTCGAACGGCTCTGTCAAGACGTTCCCGCTGGTGGTTATTGTATGCATGGGGATTGTTGTGGGCGGACAAAATTTTCGTTCAGCATCAAGGACAACTTGCAGGACTTGCTTCAAATTTACAATCAAAAGCCTTTGTGCTGCCCGGCATTGTTCGGACAATGACTCTTGCGACTGGAGATCATGAAAAACGCGAATCCTATGTTGTATGGGTTGGAGTGCTTCGCGAGGTGAAACGACCTGATCTGCTTATCGAGATTGCACGAAAAATTCCTCATATTCATTTTGTTGTGTGCGGCGGTCCAACGACTCATCGAACAAGTCCAGGGTACTGTGAAAAAATTATGTATGACCTGGGACGTCTTCCCAATGTTGAATATTTA
>BQIX01000293.1 GCA_021604145.1 Nitrospirales bacterium | reverse complement strand
AAATGCCAAGAAGATATAGACTCCCACGAGGAGAATCGCTGTAGAAACAAGAGGGCCTTTCATATCGCTTACTCCTAATTAAGGATGATTCGGCGCCCTAGTCAATAGCTTGTGCGACGACGACGGAAGCATTGCCACTTGGCGTGCCATGAATAGCAACTTTTTCTTCTTCCTGATCAGGATCAGGGCTCATAATATCTTCAACTTTGATACTAATCGGTTCCCCACTCATTTTTTGAAGAAATGCAATGACGGAGTAAATCTCCGGCTGACTCAGCGCAATGGGATTTTTATTAATATACGGCATTTGGGCTGGATACTCTTCCGGTAACTGATCGTGCCTAAAGTCTAGGTAAATGTATGCCTGTGGATCCGTTAGACTTTCATAAATAAATTCCGGTGCGAGCTTTGCCCCGATTCCTGCAAGATCTGGACATCGGGCCGACTCACTCGGGCCGATTGAATGGCAAAGAGCGCATTGCCCTTTACTGAAAAATATTTTTTGCCCCAGGGAAGCGAGATCATCAGGAGATTCGACACTAGCGATATCGAATGACTCAATTGCCGGTGGAAGAGAAGCCATCTGAGGAACACTCAGCGCAACAAGACTAAACGATCCAAGCACAATAACGACAAATCCGATAACACGAAGAAACTTTGATTTAATGAAAAGGAGGATGCTAATCCCCAGCCCTACAACAATCAATCCAATTAATTGTAGTAATGCAACTTCACTCATGATGCCTCACTTTTCATTGTTATCTTCATGACTTTTCAGAATTCGTTCTATCATGATGACAGTTCATTTTGTCGCGGAGACCCACCAGCCATCGCCGGCGCCGCGCTTCCTAATGGAGGAACTTCCACTTCTTGTCCGTCACCAGGCGGTTGCTTCTTGGCTTTATCACCTAATGTGGCCACCCAAAAAATAAAGGCCGCTAACAAGCAAAACACAAAGGTGTTTAGTGACATAAATGCTGCGGCATAGCCCAATGCCGGAGAGTAGGCATATTCAGATGTATCGCGCATGACTCCGTAAATATGCCAGTGAACCCGAGAAGACGATCTTGCATAACCCATAAGCGACATGAGCAAGATAACCATGACTGCGTTCAAGACCAAGCTGTAACCTGCCCGTACAGGCATTTTCCCCCAAACCATTTCCGTTGTGGTTTTCGCACTTTTCATCAGCAATGCTGTGAGGGGCGTGAACGTAATCATGATAAAGAGCACAATTAGAACCTGTGCGACCGAAAAGTAGTTGATTCGAATAATAGCTGGAACAAAATATCCCCATATTCCAAGTCCGATCACAGCTATGCCTGCAATAACTAACAAAACTCCCATAAGAGCCTTAGCAGCCTTTGCCCACCCAGCCGTTTCAACCTTTCCTGCACGCCAATACATGATGAAACTCATGAACGTCACAAGTACCATCAAGTTTGATACCGTCATCTTGGCTGACATCACTCCAAAAACTCCCAACAAGGGGTGATGAGTCCCTCCCATTTTTTGAGCTTCTGCTAAGCTGGCAACAAGTGAATGTGGGGTCATCCAAACTGCAAGACACGCCAGCAGCACGACCAACATCGCCATAATTGGCTTCTTATATTGACCTTCAACTCCAGGTATCCTGTGAGCAATCCCTAGCCAGAAATAATAGTTCGCACCAAGGAATAAAACCCCTATGAGCATGGCCTGGAGAATAAACAGCCAAGCGAGGAATCCACCCATGAGAGTAATACCCATCTGCTGGTTGTATTGATAAATCTCTCTCATTAACCAATAGCCGGCAAATGGAAGCGGCAACATCCCGAATACACCAATGAAGTTTCCGACATAGCCCATCCAGTCATAATGTTCTTTTTCTTCTCTTGTAACCGCAAGAAGATAGCGGATCCCTGCATACGCACCACAGATGAATCCTCCAAGTACGACATTGGCGATAAGCCTATGGATATTCACCGGCCACCACGTCGGGTTTTGCATCGCCGCTAAGGCTCTTTCAATAGCAGTCCCATCAGCCACGACGACCGGGCTTGCCTGGAAGGTCGCCCAAGCATTTGGCACAATCATAATCCCGAGCGCAAATAAGTTGAGCAAGAATCCAAGGAAAATATGAAATGCTTTTTTCCTTCCCTGCATAGCATCCCAACCGTACCAGTACATGTACAACGTCGCTGTTTCAAAGATAAAAAGGATGCAATAGGCGATAAAAGATGGGAAAAATATATCCGTCAGGTAGGCCATCAGTTTGGGATAGAGCCCAACCAGAAGAAAGAGAAGAATACCACCAAACAACGCCGTCGTCGCGTATGCTGATGTTAAAAGCTTCGTAAACTCCTTCGCCAACTTGTCATAACGCGGCTCATTGGTTTTCCACCCAACGATTTCACATACCCAAGCAAAGATCGGAACACCTAATACAAAGCCGGCAAGGAGGAGATGTTGCTGGGCGACAATCCAGATAATATTTCGACTTCCAATGCCTGGGATGTCACGATACTCAACTGACATGGCTTGGGTCGCAGCGTCTTGAGCCCAAGCCAAAATCGGAAATAACAGGAGAACTAATAACCCGCCCCATTTAAGAAGAGAGACCCCCGAAATCGGAAAGTGTGAATTCCTGAGGATATGTAGAGGTCTTCCGTACATGATTACGTTCTCCTCACCCACTCGTTATAAAAAACCATAATATCCGGTTGTTTTATGACAGTTTATTTAGAGGGAGATGCGACTTTTCCCTCTTTCGCTTTTTTATCAGTTTTCTTTTTCCCGTCACCCTGAGTATCACTGTTCGCATCTTTTTCTTTCTCTAACTCCACAATTGTCAATTCAGCTTTCTTTAATACTTTTTCTGTATTGGCTAAGACCTCTAACGGTTTCACTGGCGGCTCTACCTTTACCACATTTGAATATACATATTCATCATGTGGATGAGGCGTGGTTTCGGGCAGCAGGCCCCAGAAAAGAAATACTAGAACGACACCAGCAAAGGTAAAAGCCGTTAACAGAAGAACTTGGTCAGCGGGGATGCGAATTTTATCCCAGAAATACACAATTTGTTCAAAGTTATCATCTTTAGATTTTGCAGACTTCACTTCACTTTGGGCCAATGCGCCAAGTCCATAAAACCAACCGATAATGAGCAGGACTAACACGGCTCCGGCGACACTTCCCCACATCACTAATTCAATGGTGATTTGTTCAGCAACTGGTATAACCCAGACATTCTCTTTAATTGTTTCAACGATACTGGTTGTAACGGATTTTGATACAGATGTGACAAAGCCAACGATAAAATACATAAGTGGAAGGTAGATTACACTAAACACTGCCCATTTCCACCACAACCTTTTCCCTAATCCCGGCTTTGGATCTCTATTTAATCGTTCCAGCAATACCGTCCGTCCACAAAGACCCAAGGCCCATATGTCGATGGGGATTGAGAGAAGTAACAAGAATTCCAGACCGAGTCCCTTCCATGGACGGAGACCGCCCGCAAGCAATAAGAGACAGATGACCATCTTGATAGGAAAGCCAGTCCAGAAGGTAGGCCAAAAAACGAGGAGACCGAGCTTTGTATTAGACATGAATAGTTAGAATAGCGTCGTAATTTAATATTTTGATGTTTCTACAGCCACACATTTTCTTACGGCTTAAAATAATCTGTCTATTAATGGAGAAACTCTCTATTAATAATAGCTGAAACGGTAAAGATCAGGATTCCAAGCATAATAACAATCCACCCAACCAGCGCAATCGGTCTTTTGAAAATATCTCGCTGTGGGTTGGTATCGATAAACGGCAACGCTGCAAGAAAAGCCATAAATGCCCCAGGTATCGCGATAGCCCCGAGAAATTGGCCAAACTCTCCACCGAACATTTTTAATCGTAAAAGCTGAAACAGAAAGAGGAAATACCATTCGGGCTCTGGATGATAGTCACCTGGATCCGGGGTCGCTTGCTCCAGCAATGTCACAGGCTCGATAAACGCTAAGCTACACACGATAAGAAAGACCGTGGCCATTGCCACAATGTCTTTCCATATTTGTCGTGGGAAAAAGTAATCGGTCTTGGCTTTGAGTTCTTCTGGTGTACCCCTGAATGGTCCTGCGGGACCTGCCTTACGAAACAAAAAGATATGCAGCCCAGCTAATCCCATTAACCCTGCAGGCAAAACCATCACATGGATGACAAAGAATCGACTTAAGGTCATTTGCCCAGGAGTCGGACCACCCTTTAAAAACCGAGCCATAAAATCACCGACAAGCGGTGTTTTATCCATGATCTCGACACCGACCACTGTCGCCCAATAGGCTCGTTGATCCCATGGAAGAAGATAACCGGTAAACCCAAAAGCCATCACAATGCCAAAGAGCGCTAACCCCACAAGCCAGATAAGTTCTCGTGGCTTTTTATAGGCACCCCATAAAAAAACTTGAGACATATGGGCAAATACCATTACCACCATCGCTGAGGACCCCCAAAAGTGGTAGCTCAGCAAGAACCAACCGTACTCAACTTCATGAATAATATACTGCGTACTATCGTAAGCGTGGTCTGTACTCGGGACGTAATAAAACATCAACAAAATACCCGTGACCACTTGAAGGATAAAAATAAAGAGAAGACAGGATCCAAAGGCATAGGCCCAGCGAGACCCTCCAGGAACAGGTTCATTGAGCATTTTGGCCTGTATAGTTTTTAGGCCAACACGCTCGTCGACAAAGTCCACTACCTTCTCTAACGCATTCGGTTCGTTCGCAGTACGTTGCTGATTATTCATGATGTTGTCGTGAGGGATTTACAAGAGCCTGATTTGGTTTTTGACGCCAGCTTTATACTCAACGTCGATAACTTTAATTTCGCCACCAGCGCTGATATCGAGAGGCAGCACGTCTAGCGCTCTGGGCGCGGGTCCATCAATGACCTTTCCCGCCTCATCATAGATACTGAGATGACACGGACAAAGAAATACTCCGTCTGGAAAGTTTTTTGTCCTTCTCCATTTATATCCACATCCCAAATGCGGACACTTTCCCGAGAATCCAATAAACGGTGAATTTGCTTTATTTACCCAAATCACATCACCTTGGTTATCGTAAAACTTTCTATCTTCACCTTCATACACAGCCTTTTTTACTTCTGGCGTCGCCTTCACAACCCAAATATTCTTTTCGATTTGCTGCTCAGGCATAAAGGCTTCTTTAAACCCTCGAGTAAACTTAAATTGATAGCCGATATTTTCTTTTGCGATTTTTTTAGAATTACCAACATCAAACCATGCATTGTCGAA
>BQIX01000292.1 GCA_021604145.1 Nitrospirales bacterium | reverse complement strand
TTAGACAAACTGAGAAGCACCTATACAGAAGCGTTAGTCGAACAAATTAATCCTGTCACCAAACGTATCCATACTTCCTATGCCATGGCATCGGCTTCTACGGGCCGCTTGTCGTCAACGAATCCTAATCTCCAAAATATTCCTATTCGAACAGAGGAAGGTCGAAAAATTCGCCAAGCCTTCGTGGCCGAAACTGGACATGTCCTGCTTTCCTTAGACTATTCGCAAATTGAATTACGACTTCTGGCCCACATCGCGGACATTGATGTCCTCAAGCAGGCCTTTCGCGATGGGCAAGACATTCATGCTCTTACGGCCAGCCAAGTGTTTGGTGTTCAACTGGAAAAGGTCGATTCTTCCATGCGTCGGAAGGCCAAAGCGATTAATTTCGGGATTATCTATGGGATCAGCGCCTTCGGCCTCGCTCGTCAACTTGGGGTCGAGCAACGTGAAGCGGCAACCTACATGAAAACCTACTTTGAACAATATCCTGGGATTCAAGACTATATGGAGCGCACCAAGCAGTTCTGTCGAGAGCATGGCTACGTGCAAACACTGTTTGGTCGCCGTTGTCATGTGCCGGGAATCCTTGATAAGAATCCCGCGAAGCGAAATTTTGCCGAGCGTGCAGCCATTAATGCGCCTATTCAAGGCGCAGCGGCAGACGTACTTAAACGTGCGATGATTCGTGTGCCCCCGGCCCTGAAAGAACATGGCTTGGATAGCCAAGCGTATATGTTGCTGACCGTCCACGATGAATTAATTTTTGAAGTCGCCGAATCGGCTGCGGCACAGACGTCGAAGGTCATCCAACAGGTGATGGAGTCTGCCACGTTGCCGATACTCAAATTATCCGTTCCGCTTATCGTTGATGCTGGGCAAGGATCTTCCTGGGATGAGGCGCATTGAAATGATGAATGAAATATTGTGCGCAAGATGGGTACGAGCAATTAATCTTGGCTTTCAGGCAAGGGCAGCATCATGAAAATTGCTACGTGAATGTGAGGTCTATATTGTGGGGTCGAGTGTAGTTATATCAATTTGACATAGGGATCAGGGAGCTTAAAAAAGAATAATGTCCCTCTTTATCTTCTAGATGGCATGGTCGTATTCAATCCGGTGCGGCCTGGGCATGGCAGAGTCTATTGAGCAAGTATTATGAAACAAATAACTTGCCCCCTTTTCATCGAGCTCTCGAAGGGTCTGCACAAGCTTGGCCTCCACTGGATTCAGGTGGATGTAGCGGTAACCCGAGCAAATAGGCGTCTTCGTCACAGAGAATGGATTTATACCGATTTTGAAACACGTAGCCCACCGGTGATGCCGACGATTATAGAATGTCGTATACCCACGTAAGACTTGATGCATGAGGTGACTGAGAGGGATCGCGCCCACGCGAAGCAGCAGGTGATAGTGATTCGGCAGGATGGCCCAAGCCAGACAGTGACTGCGCGTGGCCTCCAGCCCGATCGCCAGTCGAGCGAGCAGGTCTTCTTTGTCGTCGGGCGTCTTCAAGATCTGTCGCCGTTCCAGGCCGCGGCCCATCACGTGGTAGCAACCGCCAATGATAGGCAAGCGCCCTTGTCGAGGCATCCACCAGACTCGACCGCGGGGCCCTCGCGTGGTCAATGAAATTATTAACTTATCAGTGTCCCTCATTAGCTAGTTCTCTTTTTATTTACAGGTAAAAATCAATTCATGTTTTGTGGGCTCCAATAGTTCATTTCCTTCATAATAGTCTAAATGAAAATGTTGTCCTGGAAGCATATCCTCATTGAAGAAATTCAATAATGATTGACCAAGCTTCTCAAAACATTCTATAGGCCCAAAGAAACATACAACATTACGAACTATCTCGATGGTTATTAGCTGCTTCTGAGAGGTTTTCTGGACTCTGAGGTCAAATTCAATACCATTGAGTACATTTTTATAAAAGAGATCTTGTTCTTGCTCCCCTTCAATTATGAGTCTATCTTTTAACGTAAGCAGTGCTTGACTCATTTCACGGAACTCTCGAACCGTTCCAGATATATCAATCTCTGCACCATGTTTATCTCCGTCGGTTACAACCTTCATAGCAAACTCCGGTAAATATATCTTGGTTAAAAATCACCAGGTCTTATCGTTTTAGGATCAATTGGAATATGAGGATCAGCAAGAAGGCCTTTTCTCTGCGGAATTCCATATATCTGAATTTGTAAATTTAAATGTTCTCCTTCTCTTTTTACGTGTCCGGAAGCTCTATTCAGGTCAAACCCAGCTCGTTTAGTGATTAGCCTACCCTGAGCGTCAATACCTTCCTGAATAAATTGTACTCCAGCTCTAGACTCAAATGTCCTGATTGGGGGCCCTAAATCAAGGAAATTGTCAGTGATCTTAAGAGCTTCGTCAACACTTATTGAGGGGAATTGACCTTGCACCCTTCTTGTAATCGCGAATGGTACGCCGCCAAGACCAATTCCTGGCGCAGCAGCAAAACCATCGATTGCGGCAGCACCAAAATCGAATGCCAGAAAATCAATACCAATGTTAGCAGCATCCGCAAAGATGCCGATACCAGGTGTCGCACCTCCAATTCCAAGACCCAGTTGGATAGCATCTAGTCTGGACTGTCTGACACCAAAGAAACCAAATAGTCCTCCCGCCAGATTCCTCTGACTAGATTGTGTTCCAACAAACGGCGTGTTCGTAATCCCCAACCGTTGCGCTTGAAAGTTTGGCGTAATCTGAGGTCGTGCAAAATCTACTGAGGATGGTGCCTGGTTCGGTGGAAGAACAAGTTGCCCAGGCGTATCAATCTGTACGGGGAAGGCGGAGTAGAAGGACCAAATAGATGATTCAGAAGATCACCAATGCTACCAAACAGATCTAAAAGAGCATCAATAACATTTTCACCAAATTGACCTGTTGGATCAGTAAATTTGAGGGGATTGTTGAGCACATAGCTATACCGATTGAAAGGTTGTGGATCTAACGGATCCGGCACAATCGTATCCGGAGAAATAAACCGGCCCAGGATTGGATCATAATACCGGGCTTCATAGAAGTAGAGCCCCGTGCTATTGTCTTGTTCTTTGCCTGTGTACTTGTAGGCCACATCGGCGGTGCCCGTGTTACTGCGTGTGTCGCCATAGGGATCGTAGGCGACATCTTGTTCGCTCGCCCCACTACTATCCGTCAGCACACTGGTGGAACCTAAGTGATCGGGATGGAAGTAGCTGGTTGAGCCACTCGTGACTTGCTTGATGGCAATCCGCTGGCTACCGGCAAAGATCATTTTCGCACAGGAAAGTGGAGCCGCCAGGCAGTCGCAGACATAGAGCTTGCCAATATACGTTGTGGCTAGCGTCAAACTGCCATCGACGGCGATCTTCTTCACCCGTCTTCCATCACCATCGTAGAGGAACGTGTTCGTGGTACCACTCTTCGTGATACTGACCGGCCGATTCTCATGATCGTTCGTGACGGTATCTGCCCCTATTATCCTCTATAAGATCATGCGCAACGTGGAAAAGGCTAAGGCTTTCAGTTTTGTCTGACCTAGAGTACAATCTCTACTTGGGAGACCGTCAACATGGTAAAGAGTGAAAACATACTCATACAGACAAGTATGAGGGGCAACTTGAACATGCAGTCTGAAAGGATATGCTCATGAAAACAGAAGATTTGATTGCCGAAGCAATTTCACTCCCGGTTGAAATACGAACCCATATTGTGGACTCACTCCTGAAGAGTTTAAATCCTCCTGAAAAAGAAATAGATCAGAAATGGGCTATTGTGGCGAAGAAACGCCTGAGGGACATTCGTTCGGGTAAAGCTGAAACCATTCTAGGAGATGAGGTGTTTACGAATATTTTGAAATCATGATCCACCTGCCCTATTCCTTCCATCCTGAAGCCGAAGCAGAATTTCGTTAGGCGATGACTGAATACGAAAACTGCAGAGAAAGGTTAGGGGTAGAATTTGTGGCAGAAGTCCACTCAGCCATTCAACGAATAGTCGCACATCCTCACGCATGGCCAGTTCTGGATGATGATGTTCGAAGATGTCAGACCAAACGTTTTCCCTATGGCATCCTGTATGCTCAAGGAGAAACAGAGATCCTGATCCTTGCAGTCATGCATCTTCATCGTGATCCAGATTATTGAAAACATCGAGCAGGCTAGTCTTACTCAAGAAGAGATTGTTGAGATTCAGAAGCACAACCGTTCTTCCTATTCTTACCCACAAACGTATGAATTTATCAGGGCCCCATTTAGAAGCATATCGACCGGGATTAGGTTATCCAAAGAATAAAAGTCTCCTGTCATTTTTTCTGATCACTGAGAATTGCCAATGACCGTCGCGAGGATGATTATTGGTTCTTCAGGTCACCGATAAAGCTTCCTGACCTTTTCCCTTCCACAATAAGTAGTCAACAATAGACTTGACCATCTCTTTCTAACTTCAAAAAAGAATCCCGACCCCTTTTCTTCTTTTCCTTTTCTTATTCTCAAGTAAAAATTGATACCTACTCTTAAGTTATTAACTTATCAGTGTCCCGTACTCCTCATCTTCCCTCGGGGCAGGTAGCTACAAAGCCATAGATAATGCTGCCGACAAGAAATGCTGGGAACCAATCAGCAGATAAATCAGTGTTTCCGCCTAATACCCACCCCACAAACAGTACAGTACCTGGCAGTAAGAGTGAGTATAGAGCAATTGTAAATCGTCTGTGCTGAGTCAGCCACCTCTCGGGTACATTGTCTAGGGCGAAGGTATGCACAATCGTTCCCACCAATACAGGTAGAGCCCCCGCCATATATTCAATGAGCACATATCCCAATGACGATCCTTCCACCAATAGGTGAAGTTTGTGTGGAAAGAAAAATGGGAAAAATCTTACTAGTAGGTATATGGGAAGGAACACAAACAACCCCATAGACGCATTCCACAAGAATGGTCTGAATAGGCTGTTGTTTTGCGGCATTACCAAATTCATTGTCCAATAAAAAACCGGTCTGTTCCACAAAACCCAGACAGACAAACTGGTGCTGCTAAAGGATTGAGTGACTCTCCTCGAAAAAACAGTTCACGAGTTTGTCCGTTGATGGTCTCAGTCAATTCGAAAGAAGGAAAATGCTCATCAATTCTACCATAGATACTGGCAGGGCCAATTTTAAAAGGCATTGTTAATTTAAGATATATGCATTAAACTTACCTCCTAACCATTTCCAGGGAGGTGTGACGATGCTGAATTGCCCACGGTGTGCCAGTGCGGACAATGTCAAAAGTGGGACCAACAAAGGCCGACAACGCTACAAG
>BQIX01000291.1 GCA_021604145.1 Nitrospirales bacterium | reverse complement strand
CTACGATCCTGAAAAGTCTGACGCGGAAGGCAGTGTGAATGATGGTGAGGGTGAGGAGCAGTCTGCAATGGGTGCTGATGAAGGTTCATCGGAATCAGATGCGGCGATGCAGGAAGAGCTTGTTCAGCAGAAGATTGAATTACAGGATAACTATCGAAATTATCAAGAACATCTCCGAAAGGTCGAACAGGATTATCGCGAAGTGCTGCGCGAGGGGAAAGTCATGCTGCAAGACCTTAGTGCTGGCTCTTCTCGTGGGTTGCTCACTGCCAAAAAGATGATCGGGTCTCTCAATGACATTTTGGTGAGTAACGATTCTTCTCGTGCGTTGATGAATTTGATGGGGTCAAATGAAACCGGAGAAGAATTTCTTCTCCATTCACTCAATGTCTGCACACTTTCCATTCTGATTGCT
This sequence comes from Nitrospirales bacterium, assembly GCA_021604145.1. GTDB lineage: Bacteria > Nitrospirota > Nitrospiria > Nitrospirales > UBA8639 > JAGQKC01. The sequence goes on along the minus strand of BQIX01000291.1, from coordinate 4,897 downwards.
CGCGATCTTGGTCTCAAGCGACATGAAATCGAAAAGATTGCGATGGGTGCGTTGCTGCATGACATTGGTGAACTGAAATATTCCGCCGAAATGTTGCTCAAAAAATCTCGCTCGACTTCAGCCGATACCAAAGCCGTCCTAAAAAAACATCCTCGGTACGGGAAGGATACGTTAACGGCATTTCCGACTGTTCCACATGAATGCCTTGATATTGTCTTGCAGCATCATGAGCGGTTAAATGGATCGGGGTATCCCTCAGGGCTGAAAGAGGCCGGGATTACTCAGTACGCCAAAATTGTGATGGTCGCCGATGCGTATGATGAACTATGTAATCATCCTATCGCTTCGATGAGTCTGACGCCTTCAGAAGCGCTCTCTGTGCTGTATACGAAAGAGCGGGGAGGATTGTGGAGTGATGCTGTGGTGACCTTGATTCGTCAACTTGGGGTTTACCCGCCGGGATCGTTGGTGGTCCTGACGAATGGATCGATGGGGCTGGTGACCAGTGTGAATATGGAGGCACGGCTTCGACCGATCGTGATGGTGTATTCCCCCGATATCCCGAAAGAGGAAGCCATGATTCTGGACCTCGCGCGCATGGAAGAAATATCGATTAAAGAAGCGATTCGTCCCCGTGAGTTATCCCCGGAAATTCGTGACTACCTTAACCCTCGCCGTATTATTTCATACTACCCGTCGACAACTGAAGCTGCTGAGGCCGTTCCCGCCCTTGTCGAGTAGCATGTAGTGGCAGAACGTTGCTGGGCACTATTGAGGTGTCACGGTCCACTTGCTAAAAATTTTCCCTTCGCTCTCATTTTTATACGTGAAATTCTAGAAGTATCTCGTCTCTTTGCCAATTTGAGGGTTTTCCCACGGCGTGGAGTTTTTCTCGCTCTTTAACATATTCGGTACGTCGAAAGACTGAGAGTTTTCTTCTCGTCAACATGGCCCAAGAGAGTTGCTGTCTGGCTTTGACGGCTTTCTCCGAAAAAACCACTGCAGAAACCGTTGGAGTCTTGATGGTTTCTGGCCTTCAACGCTTTCTACATCAGGGTAATCTGTCCATAATTCCTGGCTTCCTAAATAGGTTTCTTCACGAAAGATTAACTGAGATCGCAACTGTGTGTACCCTTGAGCTTGAAGAGTGTCGATCAAGTTTTGAATGGCTGAAGATTCGTTCGTTTTGGAATGTTCATGGATTTTAACGCGTTCATAGCGAAGGATGGCATGGTATTCCTCTTGGTCGTAAGTACATTCAACCTGACGAGTAAATCCCCGTTCGCGTTCGTCAAGGCCGGAGAGTTGATAAATATTCATTCGCGAATCTCGTTGACTATAGCGAATCCAATTCAGTCCCAGGATGCCTAGGAGACAATGGTTCAGTAGGCCAATGGTTCATGGAGACCAATTCCCTACTTGCAACGCTCGGCAATTATGAACATTGGGATGAAATGTAGATCGCTGTTTTCCTTTGCCGTATCAATAGAAAGGTCGCCTAGGAGACGGTTGCTGGATACCCCTGGTAGCGTTGACGGGCAGCCGACGTCGGCTACTTTTTTGCTTTTGACGTGTTGATTATAGGTCGCCTAGGCGACGATTGTTGGATATCCCTGGTAGCGTTGACGGGCAGCCGACGTCGGCCGGCTGTTTCCTTTTGTCGTATTGATTATAGGTCGCCTAGGAGACGGTTGCTGGATACCCCTGGTAGCGCTGAAGGGCAGCCGACGTCGGCTGCTGTTTTCCTCTTGACGTGTTGCTTATAGGTCGCCTCGGCGACGGTTGTTGGATATCCCTGGTAGCGTTGACGGGCAGCCGACGGCGGCTGCTGTTTTCCTTGTGACGTGTTGATTATAGGTCGCCTCGGCGACGATTGTTGGATATTCCTGGTAGCGTTGACGGGCAGCCGACGTCGGCTACTTTTTTGCTTTTGACGTGTTGCTTATAGGTCGCCTCGGCAACGGAATACTTTAATGAACGCTGAATGATATTGTCTATCATGGACTTTCGTGATGGCATGCCAATGCTCGTCCACTCCCTTCAGACTACACCCTATGATGCCTTGAAATTTCATTGATTTGGCATTGAAGGCCTGGATATTTCAAGGGTAAATAGTATGTGAATTGAGATATCACGTATGCGCACATTTCTATTTATCTAAAATCGCACATAGTTGTTTTCTATCTCAGTATTCATATTTAATAATTCTAGAAAGTAAGTGATTTCAGCTTTATTTTCACTATATTTACATAAATAAAGGAACATTAGACGCGAGAATATAAAACGTTGCTACTAAAGACGTTTGTCCGACTGGATCGTGACGATACAGAGCCTTTCGAAGGCTTTTTTTGTGAGGTTTTTTGCATATGGTCTCTGTTTTGCTTCGTAATAATTATAACATGAGTCAAAGCTGAGTCATTCTCGTTAAGATCGGATGGTTTTTTATTAGAGTCTTTATTAAAAAATAATCTGCATGTAGCAAGGTACTAGCTCATATGACACATCGTTACTACCAGGCATTATCAAAGATCACGAAAATTCTTAGCCTTCGTTTAGATCTCGAAAGTTGTTTGAAAGCCGTTGTTGCCCACCTCGATGATGTTGTGCCTTGGGATAAAGCCGAAATTACGCTGTTTCTTGCGGAGCTCGACTCCTTCCAGTTCTATGCGGTTGAGAGTAAATTATCCGATCCGTTGCTGCGAGCGGACTGTCTCATCCATCGAAAGGGCAGCGGCATCGGTTGGGTCTATGAAAATCGAGAACCGCATGTCAGGACAAATCTTCAGGAGAGTCAGTTATTTGTGGAGGATTATACCTATTGCAAGGAGGGTCTCTCACGTATGGTGACTCTTCCATTGCTTGTGGGAGATAAGTGTTTCGGGACGTTTAACATCGGCTGTGTTGAAGGTGGTCACCCGGTTGAAGATGAAATTGATTTTCTGAGCCAGATTGCCACGATTCTTGGTCTTTTGGTGAGTAATGAATTAGCGCATGAGCAGCTTGATGGAATTGACAAAGAATTCAGTAATGAGACGTCGAAGGTCGTTCAGGTTGTTAAGGAGCAGCCTGTTTCCTCTGGGGGAATGGTAGGGCAAAGTAAGGCTTTAAAGAAAGTTCAAAGTCTTGCTCAGATTGTAGCCCATACAGATTCTAGCGTATTGATCACTGGAGAAACCGGAACTGGGAAAGAGCTGTTGGCTCGATATGTCCATACCTTAAGTCCTCGATGTCATAGGCCTTTTATTGCAATTAATTGTGCTGGGTTGCCATCTGGGCTCGTTGAAAGTGAATTGTTTGGTCATGAAAAAGGCGCATTTACCGGTGCAGATGAGCTGAAGCTTGGGCGGTTTGAACTGGCCAATGGCGGAACGTTGTTTCTTGATGAAATTGGGGAAATGCCACAGAGTGCGCAGTCCAAATTATTGCGGGTGTTGGAAGATGGGCAAGTTGACCGGGTAGGCGGCAAGGAGTCAATCCTTGTGGATGTGCGAATCATTGCGGCAACCAACTCTGATCTTAAGTGTGCAATTTCGGATAACCGGTTTCGAGTTGATCTGTTTTACCGGCTCCATGGTTTCCCCATTGTCTTGCCGCCTCTGCGTGATCGTCCCACCGATATTCCTCTGCTAGCGCAATATTTTCTAGATCGTATATGTGCAAAATTCCAATTATCGTGTAGCGAAATTAACCCTGAGTCTCTTGAGCGGCTCATGCGATACTCTTGGCCTGGGAATGTTCGAGAGCTACAGAATGTGATTCAGCGAGCCGCAATCCTATCGGAGTCTTCAGTCCTTGTTGTCGACGACAGTCATTTCTGCTCACTTGAGTCTCTTGCTCCTTCACCCGTCTCTCTTCTTAGCGGCCATACCCTTCGGGAAGTTGAGAAAAATAAGATTCTTCAGGCCTTGGAGCAGGCCAATTGGCGTATTGATGGTCAGTATGGTGCAGCAAAGCTGGTAGGGCTTAACTCAAGTACATTCAGAAGTCGATTGAAAAAGCTTGGTATACAACGCCAGGCTAAGAAGTAACCTTTCCTATTTTTCCTTCAGTATCCCCTCCCCCAAATTTATATGCTATAGCCTTACCTGCCTTAGCCAAGTCCAGGCTTATTTAGGTAACACCTACTTTCAAAAGCTCTCTAATCAGTTAAGTGTATATACGTATTTATGGTGTTGATATGTGCCGCACTTCGTCGATATTTCAATATTTGAGTTTAATTTACGTGATATTTCAATGTTCGCCATTGGCGTATTTTTTTATATTTTAGTGTGACATTGAATATTTAGCTTATTTTTATGTGTTTTACGGAAATTTCAAGGTCACCATATCTTTACACATCACAAGGTATACCAATTGCTTAGTCATAGAAATCTGAATTGATGACAAATGTGCGACCTTTAATGTCATGAGCTATGTGTAAAAAATCATCGGGAAGTCTTCAGAAGGGAGGTGTTTGCAGCGGGGCAGGGGCAAGCCCTGTAGATTTTGGAATGCTAGTCATTCAATCTCTAATCATTACAGCTTCTAAGGAGGTATTTTCATGTTCTTATCCAGACGGCAATTTTTAAAAGTCTCAGCGGGCACGGTGGCCGCGGTGGCGTTGGCGGATAAGGCGTTAGCCTTAACAGCCTTGCAGCCGGTCATTGAAGTGGGGAACCCCCTGGGCGAGTATCCCGACCGGTCGTGGGAGCGGGTCTATCACGATCAGTATCGCTATGATTCCTCGTTTACGTGGTGTTGTTCGCCGAACGATACGCATGCCTGCCGGATTCGGGCCTTTGTCCGGAACGGGATCGTCATGCGGGTGGAGCAGAACTACGACCATCAAACCTATGAAGATCTCTACGGCAACCGGGGGACGTTTGCGCATAATCCCCGGATGTGCTTGAAGGGGTAT
>BQIX01000290.1 GCA_021604145.1 Nitrospirales bacterium | reverse complement strand
ATTCCATATTTTTGTCATGTGCTTTATGCGTTCACCATCAAAAACCATATGGTAGACATAGTCAGCAGCAACTTTCTTTCCCGTGGGAGGTACTGGCCCGCCAAGCCCAGTTTGGGTGCCATGAAAAACTGCAAACGCAGTTACAGATTTATTGGTTTGATCGGCAGCGAAGAACTTCAATTCATAGTGTCCATCTGGGATCGGCGTAAAAAGGTTCTTCATCCACTCGCAGTAACCTTCTAGAGTGGATACATCAGATAAGGCATTTGTTTGTGAGGAAAATGTCGCGTCGGAATGACAATATGCTTTACACACATCCCAGCCTTTTCCCGTTTCGCACGCTTCAAAAAAACGCTTCGCCGGATCAAGAATAATGCTCATGATTGACACTCCCTTTGGTTGACAATTCAGACGTCCGCTTTGAGTTGTGAGTTCAACTGGTCGCTGCAACACATGCCTGAAATTTCTCTGCGGGGGTTGCGTATTCTAATGTTTTTCTCGGGCGTTCGTTCAACTGTCGAGCCACTGTATTCAGCTGGGCTTGCGTATATCTGGATAAATCAATGCCTTTGGGAAAGTACTGTCTGAGCAGCCGGTTCGTATTCTCATTGGAGCCCCGCTGCCATGGGCTCTTGGGATCACAAAAGTAGACCGCAATATCGGTCGCGAGGGTGAAGTCACGATGATTGGCCATCTCGGTGCCGCGATCCCAGGTCAAGGATTGATACAGCTCGGAGGGTAATTGTTGAGCATGCTTCGCGAGCGCCACCGCCACGGTTTCCGCATTCTTCTGTTCGATTTTGACCAACATGACATACCGCGTCTGGCGTTCGACTAAGGTTGCAATATAGCTGTTGTGAGTGCCGGCAATGAGGTCGCCTTCCCAATGCCCGGGGACCGCCCGATCGTTGACGGAGGCAGGCCGGTCCTTAATCGAGACGGCATTGGCGATAGTCCCCAATCCTTGTCCCTTCAGACTCGCATGTTTCGAGCGGCGAATCGCTCGTTGGGTTCTCAGACAGGCCTGCAACTCCTTTTTTAAGACGCCTCTAGCCTGAATATACAGACTGCGATAGATGGTTTCGTGGGACACGCGGGCTTCTTCTCGTTCAGGATGTTGGCGCTTCAACCACCCGGCGATTTGTTGGGGGGCCCACTGCTGCTTCAGCTTAGCCGCGACAACCTTCGCTAAGGAACGACACCGAGCCAGCTTACACCGTTTGGGCCGGTGCGCTCGATCCCAGGCCGCTTGATCTGAGGGTGCGGCTCTATAACCATCATATCCTCCATTCCGATGGATTTCACGGCTGATCGTGGAGGGCGAGCGTTTCAACCGACGAGCCATGGCGCGCATGGACTGTTGACTGGCTACCCCACGTGAAATCTCTTCGCGTTCCGACAGGCTCAGAGCGAATCGGGACCGGGTTCTCGTGGGAGGGCGAATCCCCCCGCTGGGCCGGAGAAGAGAAAAAATCGAGGAGGACTCTCGCTCAAAAAGGCGCCCAATTGACCTCATGGATTCGCCACGCTGCCAGCGATCCCAAATGTCTGCTCGCTGCTCAGCACTAAAATTGATGCGCGTTCGGTGTTTCATCGTCACACTCCATCTCCATAGGGTAGGATAAAGTGTTGCGTTGATCAATTGAACTCACAGCCAAAAGCGAACATTGAATCTTGGAAAATTCCTCTTGCCATCTAAGGGTGCGCTCAGTGGTGGCCTGTGCAGCAGGACGTCTGTCTGCGCTTGTTATACGGGTTCTCCGGCATAAATATATGAGTTAATACTGTAAAAGTATTTGCTTGTATCCGATAGATCCTGCATTTCCGCACAAATAATTTCATAGTCGGTGGTTTCAATGATTCCGTTTTTAACCAAACTGGACAGATCACGAAGGCGATCAAATCCGTATTTGCCTTCACGAAACTCCGTTTCTAATAGGGTATAGCTCACGATTTTGCCCTTGAACTTCCCGCTACCTTCGAATAGACTCCAAAGACGTCTGCCCATTTGACCATCCGAGGCCTTCATCCAATCTTGCTGCCAGTCAGAAAATGCCGCAACGAATTTCCGAATAATTGATTTGTTTGCAGAGTTGTAGACTTGAGTGTCCCAGTCCCAGTGGGCGATTACTATTTTGCCACCAGGTGTGAGAATTCGATGTATTTCACTGATGAGGGCACTTTTATTAGGAATACATTCCAGCGTATCTACTGATAAGACAATTTCAAAGCTATCATCTTTGAAACTAAGCGAGTCTGTAAATTTTTCTCGATGAAACTCTAGGTTCGGATAACTTTCTTTAGCACTCTCAACTAAGTGCTCTGCTTCATCTATTCCGACTAGATAAGACTCGGAATCCATTGAACTAGACAACTGTCCTAGCAAATCTCCTTGTCCACAACCTATGTCGAGAACTTTGTATTTTGTATTTCGATCAAGCTCAAGGAGCGATGTGATTTTTTTGAAAAGGGCAAACTTCATGCTGACTCTATTACCGCATAACAAGTGAATATATAGGTCAGTATAGCCCTCTCTCTAGTGCAGTATATTCAAGCAATGTCAAACACATTGATCCAAATTTCTTTATGTTTCTTATGCCTTAGAAAAATGTTAACTCCTTAATAAAACACAAATGCTGCAACCTTGGTCAGTATACACTATTTTATAAGACAAAATCGTTAAGAGCTTGCGGAAGAGGTGAAAGGTATCCATATAACAGAATCCACTATTCTGTTATATCTTCGCCGAGGAACGGCTTGGCCAGCCAGAACAATGACTGCTGTGGGTCCAGGCTGAAAAAGGTGACATTCTACTTTTTCTGGCGTGACTCAGCCTCCTTCGGAGCGAAGCCCCGGAAATGAGATTTGCGAAACACCCGTCAAACGTAGATTTTGGAGAAGCGGAATAAGAGCGAGTCACACCCTTTTGCATGTTCCTGCCATTGGGGACTCTCTTTACCCTCTGATTTCGTAGATTCTTTTTTGTTTTTGAATTCACCACACATGGTGTCTTGCATTTTCTGTCAGAATATCCCATTATAAGTATATATGGATAAATGAGAATTTGAATGAAGCAAGTACATTTCATGGGGGACAGCAGGACTGTTCTGAGAGGCTTTCCGCCCGAAGTAAAAGATGGAATAGGGTATGCTCTTTACGAAGCTCAAAGAGGTGAAAAAGCTTATTATGCGAAACCATTGAAAGGTTTTCATGGTGCTGGTGTTTTGGAGGTCATGGAAGATTATGATGGATCGACTTACAGGGCGGTGTATACGATTCGTTTTGCCAATTCAGTCTATGTGCTCCACACCTTTCAAAAGAAATCCCACAAAGGTATCGCCACTCCGAAGAAGGATATAGGCATCATTAAAGCAAGGCTTAAAATGGCAGAAGAAGATTTTAAGAAGGAGAAAATGCTATGACTGAGAAGATCACAAGAGGCTCAGGCAATGTCTTTGCTGATCTGGGCTTTGAGAACCCAGAAGAAATGGAAACCAAAGCTAAACTGGTAAGCCAGATCAATGCCATTATCAAAAAAAGAAAGCTAACACAGAAACAGGCGGGAGCAATTTTGGGAATTACTCAATCTAGAGTTTCAGACCTTGCCCGTGGTGGCCTGAGTGGGTTCTCCGTGGATCGTCTTTTGCGGTTACTGAATAAGCTAGATCGTGAAGTTGAAATTGTCGTCAAACGCAAAAAAAGTCGACGTCCAGCAACCACAAGGGTTATCTTTGCGGACCAAATAACCGTCTAATTTTTTAAGCAGATTATTAACCTTTAAGGACCAACACGCGATACAGTTTTTTGATCAAGACCATTCAGAGTCAGAAGACCGTTTTATTCTGCTAGGGATCAGTTCGACGCTTTGCGTCGTCGTAGTCTGTCATTGGTATTCCTCCACATGCAGACAGCATTCGCCCACACCCCCAGATATTAAACGAAGTATCAAGTCAGCGTCTTCATATTGCCAATTTGAATTCTTTCTATCACCGCTCTTCTCTTTTCTTACTCCGTTCATATTCCCAACCGACTTCAGCTCCCAAGATAAACACCACAGAAGCATAGTACACCCACAGAAAAAAGAAGATGAATCCACTGAGCACGCCGTAAAAGGCGGTCAGTATCTGTGCAAGATGGACATACCACGAGAAGACCCACTTCGAAGCTTCAAAGAGGCCGGCAGCGGTGAGCGAGCCCACGAGTAGGGAGGTTTGACTTAATCGGGTGGGCGTTGAAAAGCCATAAAAGAGATAGAAGAGTGCCCCCAGACAGGTAAAGCCAAAGACTTTTCCAATGACAAACCAGAGTGGGTTCAAGAGCCCTTCGATGGCAGGCAGGCTTTCTCCATATGATTGAAGAAGGCTCAAGGCTGAATTGACCAAGACAATCATGATGATAAGCAATGACAGGACGACCATGAGCAAAAAGTCATTGCCTTTTCCTTTTAAGAACCCGCGACCCTTCTTCACGTGAAAGACTTTATTGAGCACATGACGGGCAGAGGAAAAGACGGCGCTGCTAAAGAGGAAAAATAAAAAGAACCCGGTGAATCCTAAGATGCCTCGATTATCGATTAATGAGGAGAGCAATCCCAGAAAAGGTTCTTGGAATTCCGGGAGCAGACGTTCGATAATATCTTGAGCCCACTCTAAGGCACGATCTGATCCGATGAGGGTGTAACCTAATCCTGAGACAAAGAGCACGGGCAGGGGGAGGCAGTAGAGGATGAGGTCAAATGACAACCCGGAAGCTAAAAACGGACCATTATCGGAAAAAAATTTTAACCATACATTTTTCAGGCTATACCAAAATTGAATGATGATATTCATGTGGGGATCGAATTGCAGATCACGACGACAATGTGTGCATTCGTGGTTGTGAGAAACCTGCCTGAAATGACTGGGCAGGGAAATCTTCGATTCCTCCTAGGCGAATATGAAAGTTTTCGGCGATTAATTTTTATCTCTTTCTTCGTGTGCTGATGGTAGCATTCTTCTTACTCGTTGGAAATCATGAGTTTTGTTTCCTTGCGTCACGGTAAGAGTCCATCATCGAGTGTTTGGCCTCTGTCGTATGGAGTTATTCTCGGTCGTGAGCGTGTTCGATGAGTTGCTCGAGGTCGGGAATTTGCGTAAGGATGGTAGAGCGAGCCTGGACGATGCCTGGAAGTCCGGCGCCAGTAGCATAGACGAGGCCATGGTCCGCGTTTCCGATACGGAGGCGCCCTCGTTCTTGTCCGCGTTGATCGGTTGCAACAATGCTAAACATGGGTTGAGTTAACCCATATTGGTCGAGTGCGGTTTCTTCTTTAGCGATACGATGTTCT
>BQIX01000289.1 GCA_021604145.1 Nitrospirales bacterium | reverse complement strand
ATAGTCGCAGGGTTTTCCAAGTTGCGGGTTGTGTCCAAGCTGTTCGATGGCATGGGTGAGATGATCATGATATTTATCCGCTTGGGTTTCTCCCCATTCTTGAAAACTGTACAGCCAAATCTCCTCAAGGTCGCTTTCGGCAAGAATGGTTTTGCGTATCTCGATCATCCTAACGCTTTAAGCCCGCTTTCTTCTTAGCCGATTGCCGAATTTCTTCCATGTCCAATCGTCCGGCATCTCCGCTATTTTCGCCATCGATAAGGGCTTGCCGAAGAGCGATCACTTTTTGTTCATGCTCTTCCAGTAAGCGCAGCCCTTGCCGGACAACCTCGCTGGCTGAGCCATAGCGCCCGTTTTGAATTTGTGCGGCAATGAACTGGTCGAAATGCTCACCGAGGACGATACTTGTGTTTTTTGCCATACGGTTACCTCCCTTTATAATATTAATATATACTATATATTAATATTATTATCGGCAATGATTTCTTGTCTTGGCCTAAGGGCCAAAGGGTGGAGTCTTACCAAAGAAACGTATTGGAAGTTGTATGGAACTTTATGTATAGAGTTGATTTAATTGAAGAATTAACGGATTGCCGACTTCTATTTGTTTTGCTTAATCAACGAACTAAAAACAGCATTCCAGATTCCAATGACCTGATAACTCCAATGTATTAGCCGATATGTTATGTAACTTATCTTTCCTTCGTTGGGTTCTAGACTCATTAATGCTCTACCCGCTCTTGCAAGCGGTGCTAGATCCAGATGTTTGCCAACCCCAGTCCGCTAATGAGTACCAGAGTTCCTCCGATGACCTGTTTGAACCGCTGATCATTTTCCAGAATGGCATCATGAAATTTGAGGCCTGTGAGGTGCCCAATTGCGGCGATGGGAAGAAGAGCCATGGCTGTGAGCAGGTGGAGTTCTACCCCAAGTATTGCAAAGGTACTCATTTTAATCGTGACGATGGTAAACCAGAGCACGAACAGTGTATTTCGTAATTGGTTGGCTGATACATTTTTCATGAACACCGCGACCATGAGCGGCGCACCGGTCAGCGACGTTCCCGCGACATACCCACCGAAGGCAAGCAATAGATTATCGCTCCAGCTTTTTTTGCTGTTTATGGATAGGTTGAGAAGCCACATCAGTCCGTATCCGAGTGCGACGGAATAGATAAAGATGAGGAGCCATTCATTGGGTAGGGTGATCAGGCCAAAGACGCCAATCAATGTGGTGGGAATGATCAAGAGGCAAGCGTGCCGCAAATATTTCCAATCGACATGGTGAAGCCTGGTTCGTAAGGTAAGGGCAGAAAATATGAGGAGATGTGTCCCGATAATCGGGAGCCAAAAGAGTGGCTGGTCATAGAGAAACAGCATGAGAGGCAAGCCAAGTGCGGCACCGCCAAATCCCAATCCGCTACGGACAAAACCCGTCCAGATAAACAGGAGTCCTACAAGAAAGAGTTGGGTAGCGTTGAAGTCAGAGAGTATGCTCGTCATTGGTCTGACCTGACCATTCTGGTTTTCTGAGGGCGCAAGTGAAAAGACAGGCTAGTCATTGAACCGATCTGGTTGAAAGGCGTCATGGTTTTCAACGCGAGGGAAGGAAGTGTTAATTCTGCGTTGTTCCGCTTAGTGAAGGGGATGGGAGGTTACGGGATTTTTAGGGATTCGAGTAGTTTTTGAACCGTTTCTATTTTGTCTGGCCGAGTCGCAATCACTCCCTGCGTCGTGGTATTGGATTGATTCAATGGGATGGGATGCCAATGTCGGTCTCTCGCTATACCCCCTGCCTCCTGAACCAAGAGAACGCCGGCCGCAATGTCCCATTCGTTTTGACTGCCAGGGTTGAGGGTGATGTCAACGCGGCCAACGGCTTGAAGTGCAAGTGCATAGGCAATCGAGCCAAAGCCGGTATACTCGATATTGGGTTCGATTAATTCGAGTTCTACTTGAGTCTGTGCTGAAATATTCGCCAAGCATATGAGTCGCTCGTTGTGTGTGGCATTGACATGGATTGGCCTATCGTTGAGATAGGCTCCAGCATTTTTTTCAGCGAAAAACATCTCATTCGTTGCCGGATTGTAAATCACCCCAATAATCGGTTCATGGTTTTCGACCAGTGCGATGGAGATGGCATATTGCGGAATCTTGGAAATGAAGTTTCGCGTGCCGTCAATAGGGTCAAGAATCCAGACCCGTTCTTTGTCTAACCGCTTCTGATCATCTGGCGTTTCTTCTGACAGCCATCCATCTTCTGGGTATCTGGTGAGTAATCGATCTTGCAACATTCGATCGACTTCTAAGTCAGCCGTTGTGACCTGAGACAAATCAGGTTTGATCGAAATCTCGAAGCCCTTTTCGGCAAGCTCCAAGGCTCGTGTTCCAGCTTCTCGAACGGCCATTTGAAGGAATGTGGAAATCGTGCGATCTTGTGTGGCGTTGGAAGTTGATCTATCTGTTTTCATGGTCTCTCGTCATGGTGTTGTTGGCTTTCCTTTATTTCACTATAGTCTTGAAACGAAAATGAGTCAAAGTCGCTCACCATTTTCTAGGATTGTTCTAATGTCTTGAAAAAGGTAAGATTTTATATGCCGACAGGTTATTGAGATGTCGTATACATCTGTCGATTGTCTCGTGCTCGATTCTTCTTATGAATAAGAGGTTTTGACTATTCGTGAAACCTACTTTTGTTTTTTACCAGAATCTTGTCGGTGATTGTGATAATTTTTTTATACATGACCACATCATATTCATTCATTGTCGCGTGTGAGTGCGTGTTCCCATGCCCAAAATCCGTGTTTCCCTCAATCTCCCACCTCATCAGTTTTTGGCCTATTATGAAGGGGCAGCAGATGAAGTGGTGGCAAGTGCCTCGGATGGACGGAAAATACGGTTTCCCGCTCGAGTCCTGCGGCCATTCATGACTCACCATGGGGTCGTCGGGTCGTTTTTCATCACATATGATAGTAGGAAAAAATTTGTGTCGATTGAGCGTGTTCCTATTGGGTCTGCTACCTGAGGCCGATGTCTGCTGAGGAATATACCCTTGGCGGACTCTTTCTCAGTGCATTTCTCTCATCCACCCTGTTCCCGGGAGGATCTGAAGTCGTTCTGGCCGTCCTGGTTTCACAACGAACCTATGACCCATGGATGTTGTGGGGGGTGGCGACTGCCGGTAATACGTTAGGGGGAATGACTTCCTGGGGGCTTGGATTCGTGATGAGTTGGCGTTTTCCGGTTTCTCGTTTAACGAAGGTGCGTCATCAGCAGGCTGTAGAAAGAGTACAGCAGTGGGGCAGTCCCCTGTTGCTCCTGTCATGGGTACCGGTGATTGGAGATCCGCTGTGTGTTGCTGCCGGGTGGTTGCGTGTGAATGGAATGATTGCCCTGCTGTTTATCGGAATTGGAAAAGCTCTTCGATATGCTGTGATTATCGCCGTGCTGTAGTTGCAGGGGAAAAAGTTGATGAAACATGATTTGGATCGTTTGTTGGTCTGCCAGCTTTTTGATCGGCATGATCGCTATTGTTGAAATTATTGCTGTGATCGGCAAACAAGAAAGGCCTTTATGAACGTTCCACTTCTCGATTTGAAAGCGCAATTTCAATCGATTCGCCATGAGGTGCTGGCTTCAATAGAAGATGTGTGTGGCGAGCAAGGGTTTGTCCTTGGGCCACGAGTGGAACGTCTGGAACAAGACCTGAGTAAGTATATAGGGACGAGCCATGCTGTGGGCGTGGCGTCCGGCAGTGATGCGTTACTTCTTTCGCTCATGGCTTTAGGCGTTAAGCCTAAAGACGAAATTATCACGGTGCCGTTTACATTTTTTTCCACAGCAGGCGTGATCTCAAGACTACAAGCTATTCCCATTTTTGTCGATATTCAGGCAGATTCATTAAATATGGATCCTGAGCAATTGGCCGGTCGTCTCACTGAACGAACCAAAGCGATTCTTCCAGTCCATTTGTTTGGCCAATGTGCCGAGATGGAAAAAATCTCCTACCTGGCGGCTGAGCATGGCGTGCCGGTTATTGAAGATGCGTGTCAGGCGATTGGAGCTGCACGAAATGGTGTGCGGGCTGGTGGTTTGGGGACAACAGGCTGTTTCAGCTTTTTCCCTTCGAAAAATCTCGGTGGGTTTGGAGATGGCGGATTGGTGACCACGCATGATGCCAACATCGCCGATCGGTTGCGAGCGCTTCGTGTTCATGGGAGTCGATCCGACTATCATCATCATGTCATCGGCATGAACAGCCGACTAGATGCCTTGCAGGCTGCCGTCCTCAACGTCAAGCTTGCCTATCTTGATCAATGGACAGAGCAACGTCGTTCCAATGCTCAAGCCTACGAGCGTCTCTTTGGTGAGGCTGGTCTCTTAGACGTGATCACACTGCCCGTGACTGACCCGGCTAATTATCATGTCTATAACCAATATACGATTCGAACCCCGAAACGCGACCAACTCAGCGCCCATCTGACCGAACAGGGCATTGGCAATAAAATTTATTATCCCGTCCCACTCCACCTTCAGGAATGCTACCAAATCTTAGGTTATGAAAAAGGACAACTTCCGGTTTCCGAGCAGGCGGCTCAAGAGGTCCTCTCCCTTCCCATTTACCCGGAATTGTCTCCACAACAAATCGAGTATGTTGTGCAGACGATCAAGCAGTTTTTTTCGGTTTCTTCACCTGCATGAGAGGTCGTTCGTTCTCGCCTTACTTGTCTTTCCGTCTGAAATACTGGGAGAAGTTACGGATACATTGCCTGAATGGTGCTGCTGAGCCCTCCACGGGCGGTAAATTCACCTGTGACGGTGGCAGAGATGGGATGGCAGGCTTTCACGAGGTCTGCCAGAATGCGGTTCACGGCATTTTCGTAGAAAATACCAAGGTTTCGATAGGCATGAATATACTCTTTGAGCGATTTTAACTCGAGACAGGATTGATCAGGAATATAACTCAGTCGGATCATGCCAAAATCTGGCAATCTCGTTTTGGGACAAATGGCGGTGTACTCAGGAATTTCAATGGTAATCTCATAGCCTTGGTACTGATTGGGCCATGTTTCAATTGACGGCAGCTTTGTTTTCAAGCCACTTTTCGCATGTTCTTCAGTGTAACGGGCCGCGGCTTTGCGACGTGTTGCTTTCATGACCTAACTCCCTGATTTAGTAGAATAACGCATGTGTTGTGAGTGTAACGTCTTCGACTGAAGCCTATCAATATGATTGCCTCCTTTGTTGAGAATGTTTGTTCCCCTCCGCTATAATCCGCTCATCTAGTGGCTGGCTTTTACAGGCCGGCCATTTGTCTTTCCGATTAACAATTGAAGAGTG
>BQIX01000288.1 GCA_021604145.1 Nitrospirales bacterium | reverse complement strand
CAAATGTTCATCGCGTTGCGGCTGGTCATCTTTAAATTTCCACACCCGTTTAAACACAGACCACAGTTCTTTGTTATGGGTAACGGCGAGGTCGTAGGTAGGTGTCAGTTGTTTCGCTTCATCCACACAGCACAACGTGTTATCGAACGCATGAAATTGATTATGCAGATTGTCTAATGCCAGACCTTTCCCTTTTTTGCCCATGGCCTCGTCCGCACTCTTATCCATCATGTCTGCGAGGTTCAGGAGTGTGTCGACGCTGGTGGTACCCTTGGCTTTCTGCTTGAATTCATCCGCTTGAGGATAGAACAGATAACTGCAGCCACTGAGTCCCATGAGCAAAACTGCCGATGCTAAGATCGTTGTGAATTTTTTCATAAATTCCTCCACTGTTTATATTGTGACTGATTGTCGTGGTGATTGTTTTATAGGTCCTCAATTTCTTTTCAGCCATTCTTGGAGCCCGCATTTTATCGTAGCTGGGATGGTTCGGCTAGACAACCTCATGGAAAGGCAACGCATAAGAGGCATATCAGGGTCGATCTTACAGCAAATGGGTATGTTTTTGAGGTTTTTTCCTAACTCCCCTGGTCCAGCCCACGAAATATTCCTCGGTACCACTTTTGTTTATGGTAATAGAAGGTCTTTGGCAAAGTGAAGTAGATAAAAGTCAATATGTTTGCTGACATCTGTACTCTGAAAAGCTCATAATATGGTGTCTGACCCTATTATCTTGCTGAATTCGATACGTCTGTGTATTGGTTTAGATACGTCTTCTCTTAACTTTTTTGACTTGTAAATTTGCTAGTGCGTTTTTGAGGAGAATTTCACTATGAACTTAAAAGCTTGCTTACATTAAAAATTTTCAATCTTCCTTCCTGTTTTGGTATAGTCGTTGCATTTGTTATGTAAGTACGATGAGCACATGTTGAACCGAAGTCAAAACAACAAACCATTGTTTTCAAGAAATTCAGGCGTTATTGATGATGAACCACGTTGCTTGGCATTCTATATTCGTAATATTGCTAGCCGTGATGTTAAGCAGTTTCTACACCGCTATCATCAAATTTCCCGAAGCGCATGCACTTCCGCAATTTACCAGGCTCTACGAACTGAAATGCAGCAAATGTCATCTCGCCCCTCCCAGCCTCAATAATACAGGCAGGAGGTTTTTACAGAATGGGTACAGGTTCTTCAGAGAGGAGCGGGATAAGAAGACCATCAAGGATATGGTCAAGCTGGATCGCACCATTCCGTTGGGTGCCTGGATATCATCCCAACCGTATGAGAACAAAAATGGGGATAGCCGAATCAGGCCTTTCCAAGATGCCAGGCTCTATGTCGGCGGTGGAATCTACAAGGATATTTCGGCATTCATGCGATGGGATCTCGAACGAGAAAGGGATTATCGTTTTGGTTCTCAACTTGCGACGCTGAGTTACAATCCGACCGATCTTCTCAACGCCCATGTTTCCTGGACTAGTGTCACGTTTCACGATATCAGTGACACGCTGCATAACTCTCGCCAACTCACGCTGAAGCCGAATGCGGTGATCAGCCAGTCGTTTGGCGGAGCGGATAATAACGGCACGCTTTCCTCGCCGCGCCAGGGAATACATGCATCTGGCTGGCTCACGGATAATCTATTTTATACGTTGGGATATAGCGGAAATGCCGAGGACACCGTTATCGGAAGTCTTTCAACCCTCTCGGGACGGCTGGCCTTTGATATCGTACCGATGACCGGCTATGACTCCTTTGCGATTACGGCTGGGGCATTTGGCATGTATGGACACAGCAAGAACTCGAATAGTCGGAAGTTCGATCGCATTGTCAGTGATGTGCAGATGGACATTCCGCTTATTTATGCTCCGGTGCCGGGCGTCATTCGCTTGTTGGGGGCGTATCTATGGGCGAAAGACGATCTTGGCCAAGGCAGATCTGCGCACAATCGCGCATGGTATGCGCAGGCGCTTTTTGCGTCGATGTCGAAGGGAGATCCAAAATGGGTCCCAGTTGTTCGATATGACGAGTACACGAAGAATGACCGGCAAGATGTCTTCAAGGAATTGACCCTCAACCTCACCTATTATTTCGTAGAAAATTTTAGAGCACACCTGGAACATTGGAGGCAATTGGACGTTCCTGCTGGTTCAGATAAGGACCGCAGTGTGATTTTCCGGTTTGTCTACTTGTATTGAATGATGAAACCTCTCTTACTCATAGCAATCATGCTTTTCTTGCTAACGCCCCTGTTCTTAAACGCGGGTCCTTATGAAACACGGGGTATCTGGGACGAAAACACCCCGGTATACCAGGTCTTGAAAGATTTTGGTGACCCGATGCCTGAGCATTATATCCCACAGCGCGATCCGGAGGTGGTGAAGCGGGGTGAGGAAATCGTCAAATACGGCGTGACTCAAGGACCTGACGGCACCACATCAAATGTGCAGTCTCAATTTTTTGTGTGCATTGATTGTCACAATCTTCAACGAGAAGATCCAGATCTCAGGGCAAGCGACCCGGAAGCCCGATTGGATTATGCGATTCAAAACAGAAAGCGGTTTTTGCCGGGGACAACCTTCTATGGAATTGTGAACCGAACGACGTGGTACAACGGCGACTACCAGAGAAAGTATGGGGATTTTGCCGCTCATGCCAATAAAAATTTGGTTAACGCAATTCAACTCTGTGCGACGAAATGTGCAATGGGCAGAAAACTCGATGATTGGGAAGTCCAATCGGTCCTCGCGTATTTTTGGTCTCTCGAATTAAAGCTCCGAGATCTGAGGCTTACCGAATCGGACTGGAGGAAATTAAGACTGGCCTCCCTTCAGCCCGACAACAATCAAGATCTGATCGCGTGGTTGAAAGGGTTTTACTTGAGTGCAGCGCCAGCGACCTTTTCCAAGCCTCCTGCGCCTATGATGGTGTCAGATACCTATGTGCCCGATATCGAAAATGGAAAAGCCATTTATGTCTTGAGTTGTATGAGCTGTCATAAAACAGGCGGCATAACGTCTTTCCCGCTTGCAAACTCCGAAGTGACGTACCAGCTTTTGCGGGACCACACGGCTTTTGGTGCCAATTTTTCCGTCTACAAGGCGGTTCGAAACGGGATTAAAGCGAGCCCTGGCAAAGGGTACATGCCGAATTTCCCGTTACAACGCATGAGCGATAACCAGTTGCAGGATTTACAGGCATTTATCAAAAATCAGGCCACACACGACCAATTACCGCTCGAACCATTCGTCGATTGGATCAAATAAATAGGCATGCAGAGGATTGCTTCTTTGTTACATCAAGGAGAATATCGGGTTGGTTTTTTTAATGGGAAGCCTGGAGAGGTATGGCAAGGATGAAGCTGGCTAAGTATGATGAAGCAAGAAATTCATCTCCGTTAAAATAGGTCAGACTATGAGGTCAGGTTCCAAAACCGAATGGTCTTTACACACGAGAGTAGAAATGAGAGGTCACCTCAAAATGGAGAAGGAAAGGTTTCTATGAAGGCCGATTTCTGGAACGACAGATGGCAACACAATCAGATCGGTTTCCACAATAGCGAAGTCCACCCATTGTTGACTCGCTTTTGGCCGACGCTGGAATTATCGACGGACGCCAGGGTGCTGGTCCCACTGGCAGGCAAATCGCTGGACGTTCGTTGGCTGCTAGAGCAGGGCCATGCGGTGACGGCTGTAGAATTAAACAAGCTGGCGGTCGAGGCTTTTTTTACAGAGCAGCAATGGACTGCGACGCAAACCCATCGCCCGCAGCATATCGTTTTCCACCACGAGACACTCGAATTCTGGGTGGGGGATTTGTTTGCTCTCGAGAACGAGAATTTAATGGCTTTTGAGGGAGTCTACGACCGTGCGGCATTGATCGCACTCCCACCAGAAATGCGTGTCGGCTATGTCGAGACGATGAGGGCAT
Source organism: Nitrospirales bacterium (assembly GCA_021604145.1). Lineage (GTDB taxonomy): Bacteria > Nitrospirota > Nitrospiria > Nitrospirales > UBA8639 > JAGQKC01. The sequence goes on along the minus strand of BQIX01000288.1, from coordinate 1,409 downwards.
TATTAAAACCTGGCGCGAAATATTTGCTGATTAGCCTGGAATATCCTGATGGCAACCTGAGCGGACCACCATTTGCTATCGATGGCCAAGAGATTGAAAGATTGTTTCATGAAAGTTTTTCCATCCATTTTCACAGTAGACACCCCTCAGAGGTAAAGGGCCATCCCTGTTTCGAAACCGTTTACACTTTGCAACGTCTGGGAGTGTAACGTGCGTTCAAGAACAGGTAAGGCGATCTTGTAAAGATTCACTGACTATTAAGGCTCACATGAAGGTGTATTGAAAGGATGAGGAGCAAGGAGAAGCGATCCATTGCACGAATCTTCATAGGAATAATAAAGCCAGATCTGACTTTAAAATTAAAGAGACGTTCCGAGGAGGTGTGAAAAATTATAATGACGTGCATCTGTCAACAGCATTATGAAGTAGCACATCCCATTCGCGATAGTTTTGCGGCTGTTCGTCAAAATTGCCCAGCCCTAAGAGAGGTTTTGCTTCCTGACCCGGCTTGGCAATTAGTGTCAGACCGAATGGATGAACCGTCAGATCCTTCAATGCATTGTTCATGTTTGCTCTTAGCTTATAAGCGTGGAGTCCTGGCGAAAATCACCGCCCCTATTCATCGGTTTCTTTTAATCGACGAACAACCCCATAAGAACTTCACTTCACAGTATCGAAAGGACCTTCAGGAGCTGTGGATCATTGAGAGCGACCCCACGAAGCGTCATGAACGTTTCAGGCGATTCTTCGGTAAACTCGTTGAACTTTTGGTCTGTCAAACAATCACAGAATGGGAATGGACCGTCACTGGGTTAGAGGCACTTGGGGCATGTGCCGACATTATTGCTGTATCTCCGGAAAACATGACCAATTCATTGAGCGTGAAATATATTGGCCAGAGTACTTACGATTTTGAACAGTATCTCAGTGCACTTGTAGTGGGCCCTACTACTGGAGTTGGATCTCCTTATGATGCTATCAACTATCTCCTATTCAGGATTTACGAGTCGGCATATCAGCTCCACAAATTCCCACCCTCAAAAATCGCAATAATCGTCATCGATGCTTTGACGTGGCAGGTTTTTGAAGAGCCGCTGGAAAAGTGGGTGTGTTGGACTCAACCTGCCTTTTTGCATGGCAGTTGTAATTGGGATAACTTCCTACAAAGACAGTACGGGCGGTATCCCACCATTCGTAGAGACCTTTCCGAGATTGTGCGAACTCTTAACAGGATATTGGTTTTCGAGATGAATAGTCAGTATGAGTTTGTGCTCAAGCATGATGAACAACTGGGCAGGTAAAATTGGTGTCATAGCTGTCCCTTTACTTACCATGGTTTATAGAGGTGGCACACTAGAATAAGAAAAGGGGACATTCTAATTTTTCTACCATATAGTCCACCAGGTATT
>BQIX01000287.1 GCA_021604145.1 Nitrospirales bacterium | reverse complement strand
TGAAAAGGTCACCAAGCAGGTCATTGCCGGAAAAACCACGAAGGCTGAAGTCACTCAATTATTAGGGGCTCCGAATCTGACCTATGAGTCGTACGAATTGGGAAAGGCTGTAGAGATATGGTCATATGCCTTTTCATCAATAGAATCGAATCCCGCGTTGTATATTCCTATCTCTTAGCTTTGACGTCAGACGAGGCGATGACCTCTCGGACGAAAGGGTTAAGTGTCAGCTTTAATGAGCACGGGACGGTTCAACGGTTGGCCAGAATCAACTATGACAGTCAAACCGGAGGTGAGTAGCCGTCTCGAGAGCCTGTTGTGAAGAAATGTCAGTGAAGCCCACCATCGAGACTTCCCCTTTGCCTGCGTCTCCGTCGTCAGAAAAGAGGGCATCTTCTGTCCTTGGCCAACTGGATCGACGGCAGAGGGCTATCGTATTTCATTCATTAACCTTCCGCCGTTGGTTAATGTGGTTGGGTGTCTTTCTGCTTCTGGCCGTGACGGTGTTGCTGGGATGCCTTCGATATGGAACTGAAGTCATCGAATTTTCACAGATCTTCCATATTATGATGCAGGGGCTGACCTCAGTTTCCTCCCGCAGTGTAGAAGCTGACCCAACCAATGTCATTCTGCTGCATGTCCGGTTGCCCCGTCTCTTGTTAGCCTTTTTCGTGGGTGGAAGTTTGGCCGCAGTCGGTGTCTCTCTGCAAGCGTTATTGCGAAATCCTCTGGCCGATCCGTTTGTGCTCGGGATTTCGAGCGGGGCGGCGCTTGGGGCTGCCATTGCGCTCTTATTCGGAGTGGGTGCATCGATGTGGAGTCTCTCAGCCCTGCCAGTCTGTGCGTTTATTGGCGCGGTTGTTTCATTGTTGATTATTTATCGAATCGCGGCCACGCAATATGGGTTTTCGATTTATACCTTGTTGTTAGCTGGCGTGGTGCTCAGTGCGATTTTTTCCGCACTCATTACGTTTCTCACCAGTGTGGCTGACCCGAATCGAGTGTTTGGTATGCTTGCCTGGCTGATGGGGTCACTCACTGGTCCGGATTATCCGACCTTGGGTATTTTGACATTCTATCTTGGCATCGGGTTGGTGGTGTTGGGCTCTCAAGCGCAGTCACTGAATCTATTGACGCTTGGTGAAGAAGCCGCACGATCACTTGGAGTAGAAGTTGAGCGAGTGAAGAAATTAGTATTCTTTGCCACGGCTTTGATGACCGGAGCGGTGGTGGCCTTTAGTGGTCTGATCGGGTTTGTGGGGCTCATCGTGCCCCATGCGGTTCGTCTGGCGTTGGGAGCAGATCATCGTCTGTTACTTCCTATTGCTGGGTTAACTGGTGGAATTTTCTTGATGGTAGCGGATACTGTGGCCAGAACGCTCTTCAGCCCGGCAGAGATCCCTGTTGGGGTTGTGACCGCACTTGTGGGCGGACCGGTTTTTCTTTACCTCTTGATGAATCGTCGAGCGCAGTTAGTCACATGAGGAATCACAAACATTTTCCTGCGACTCCAGCTTTGTCTGTGCGGGATATCACCTATCGTTATCAATCACGCTTTGCAAAAACCCCTGAATCGGTCTTAACGGAACTAAGCTGTACGATTGAAGCAGGAAGCCTTATTGGAATTCTTGGGCCCAATGGATCAGGGAAAAGTACGTTACTTAAACTTTTGGCTCGAGTTTTTTCGGCTCAAGATGGAACGATTGAGCTATTTGGACAAGATATCCTGAATCTCTCCCAGGCTGAGATTGCTAAAACCGTGGCAATTGTTCCGCAAGAAACACAACAGATTTTTCCATTTACAATTGGCGAGATGGTGCTGATGGGTCGCTTTCCGCATCATGCCGGGGTGGGCGGCTGGCATTGGGAAGATCCCGCAGATTTAGCCATTGTCGAAATGGCCATGCAAGATCTTGATGTGGCGCATCTGGCTGATCGACTTATTACGGATGTGTCGGGAGGTGAACGGCAACGAGCGATTATTGCGCGTGCTCTCGCGCAAGACCCAAAAATTTTACTGCTGGACGAACCGACGGCATTTTTAGATCTGCATCATCAATTGGATATTGCCAGAATCCTTCGACGGTTGAATCAAGAGCGAGGCCTCACAGTTGTCCTTGTTTCGCATGATCTCAATTTAGCCAGCCAATATTGTGAGCAGTTAATGCTTTTAAATCAAGGTCATATTGTGACGACAGGCACGCCGGAAGAGGTCATCAGTCCTGATGTTTTAGAACATGTGTATGGGTGCGAGGTGTTGGTTGATCGTCATCCGCAATCAGGCATGCCAAGAGTTTCATTGCCCGTATAAGAATTTGTCTCTTGTGAAACGTCTCTTGTCTCGATTTCGTCTACTGCGAGAGACGAACGACAAGAAGCTCGGTACAGTTTTTACGTTGTTTAGTTAATAAAGAGAAGAGGGGACATTTAAGGAGCAGTGTTCGTTGTGAAGGGGAAGCTGGTGGAAATCCAGCACGGTGCCGCCACTGTAAGCGGGGAGCAACTCTACTACAAGGCCACTGTGGATGCTTGATCCATGGGAAGGCGTAGAGACGCAATGATCCGCAAGTCAGGAGACCCAACTGTCCAGTCATTCCACAATACCCTTCGTGCTAAAGGGAGGTCGGTTCATGCATTCTCGTTATAATCGATTAATTATTTGTGTCTCAGTTTTCCTGTTTTGGAGTCTTGCCGTTTTCGTTCCCACGATTCTGCTCGCCGCAGATGAGTCCCAACCCGAAGATGTTCAACAGCTAGAACCCGTGGTCGTCAGTGCCACCAAAACCCCAGTGCCCCTCAGTCATATCACGAGTGCCGTTGAAGTCATTACGGCGGAAGACTTTCTACGTCGCAACGATCGGACCCTTGTTGATGCTCTTGGGTTGAGTCAAGGTGCAGCGATCTTTTCCACTGGCGGATTTGGCGCAACCTCTACGTTTCGAATTCGCGGCGGCCAATCCGGGCAAACCCTGGTGCTCATTGATGGCGCCATTATTAATAGTGCCACATTAGGTGAGGCGAATCTAGGAACATTGACGACGGACAATATCGAGTCGATTACTGTTCTCCGAGGGGCTCAGAGCATGTTGTGGGGATCGGACGCTATGGGAGGTGTGGTCGATATTCGAACGAAACGGGGAGACGGAAAGCCTGTGGCAAGAGTGTTCTCAGAATATGGATCATTCAATTCTATTCGAGAGGGCGGAAGTCTTGCCGGACAGCTTGGACCTGTAGATTTTTCTGTGGCGTTGTCTCGTTGGGATATGAGTAAGTTTTCTTCAATCAATTTTCGTCGAGGTGCGGGCGAACGTGATGCCTTTCGAAACTGGCAAGGATCTTCGTTGATTGGGGTGAACACGCCGTGGGATGGGCGATTGGAGGTTTCGTTTCGGTGGATTAATAACGATATCGACATTGATAATCCGAGTACTTTTGGCGGACCGTTTGATGTCTACAAAGCCAAGTCAACGAGCCGCCAGTATATCTACAGCGGGACATATCATCAGCCAATCACAGATTGGTGGGATCAAAAAATTACGGTGTCTCAGGCCCGTGAAGCGGGGATCACGCAAGCTGGGACGAATCGGCTTAGTCTCACGACGGGACTCATGAGTATCCCTCCTGACTTTGGGAATTCGGATATTCGAACACGAAGTAATCGGATTGAATGGCAAAGTAATTTTCATATTGGGGACCCGCTGATTGTGACCGTGGGATATCAATTTCGAGAACAGCTCGGGAAAAACAAAGGCAGTTTTGCAGAGAAAATCGTTTCAAGTCATGCCGGCTTTGCGCAGGCGCAACTGAATGTGTTTGATCGATTTTTTGCGACGGCCGGCGTTCGTCAGGATGCACATAATACGGCTGGGGATAAGACCACCTATCGCGTGACCGGCGGGTATTTATTGAAAGAGACGGGGACGAAATTACGAGCGAGCTATGCCACAGGGTTTCGAACGCCTGATATCAATGAACTCTTCTTTCCAAATTTTGGCAATCCGGCATTAGTCCCAGAGACCAGTCAAAACTTTGATGTGGCAATCGATCAAACGCTGTTTGAGAAACGTATGAAGATGAGTGTCGGGTATTTTTGGAGTCGATATCGACAATTGATCGTCACCGCATTTGATCCAGTCGGGTGTGCGCCGTTTACGACATTTGGGTTTTGCGCGCAAAACATAGGAAGTGTGAGAGTGAAAGGCGTGGAGACTAGTCTCAACGTGGTCGTGGCTGAAGACTTGCCAGGTCTTAAACGTGTTAGTGTGGATGGCCAATATACCTATACCTCGACGAGAGATCTGATGACCGGCACGCGATTAGCGCGGTGGCCTGTTCACCAAGGAAGTGCGTCTCTGACGTATCAGCCCACGGAGCCGTTGAGTCTGACGGGTACCGTTCGCTATGTGGGGTCGAGGTTTAGTACGACAGGCAATCAACGTCCTCTCCCAGACTTTTATATCTTCAATTTGGCTGCAACGTATCACGTTAATGACCAGATAGAGATGTATACTCGTGTCGAAAATCTCGCTGATCGAAAGTATGAAGAAGTTTTATTCTATGGGACACCTGGTCGTTCAGTCTGGGGAGGCGTACGTGTGAATTTTGAAATTCCTGTATATTTTGAATCTTCTGAAAGTGAGTAAATCATGAATTATCCTCGTTTATTGATTGCCGGGACGCAAAGCGGTGTCGGCAAGACGACCGTGACGTTGGCATTGTTAGCCGCGTTTCGAGCAAAAGGAAAGCGAGTGCAGCCGTTTAAAGTCGGTCCGGACTTTATTGATCCTGGGCATCACCGAATGGCTAGTGGGCGCGAGTCCCGAAATCTTGATGGCTGGATGCTTGACCAAACGATCAATCGAACGACATTTTTGAGGGCCGCTCACGATGCTGACCTCTCCCTTATTGAAGGGATGATGGGCCTCTTTGACGGGAGTTCTCCGGTGAGTGAGCGAGGCAGTGCCGTTGAGCAAGCCAAACAACTAGGAGTGCCGATTCTTTTGGTCGTCGACGCAAGTGCCATGGCTCGTTCGGCGGCGGCCATGGTGCACGGATACGCGACATTTGATCCAACCCTTCAAATCAATGGCGTTCTGTTTAATCGAATCAAGAGCGATGGGCATTACCAAATCTTAAAAGATGCGGTGGAACAGGAAACGAAGGTGAAGGTCGTGGGCTACCTTCGTCCTGATCCTGGACTGAAAATTCCCGATCGTCATTTAGGTCTTCAAACAGCCATTGAGGGAAAGAACGAACACTTCTATACGAAGTTAGGGGAGTCGATAGCAGAAACGGTCGATCTGGATCTGATTGCGGAACTTGCTCAATCAGTCTCTCCATTGAGCAGTCAA
>BQIX01000286.1 GCA_021604145.1 Nitrospirales bacterium | reverse complement strand
GGTGATCTGATACAAGAGGTCAGTCGGGAAACGGTCACGACGATTGACGAATATCAGCAAATTGCTTCCAAAATTGCCAAGGAAGAGCTGGTGGTCGTATTGTTAAACCGGCGCGGCAATAATCTATTCGTTGCGGTAAATCCCAAGTAGTTTTCCGATTATGGAAAAGAAGCGATCTCACATGTTCGAGTGGCTTGAAGAAAAGGTCTTCAAGCCGCTCGAAGACAAGAAAATGCCGATCATGGAGCATCTTCATGAACTCCAATGGCGGCTGACCCGTACCGTTGTGGTTATGGCCGGCATTTTCCTTGTGACCTTTTTCTATGCAGATACCTTGGTGAATTGGATTCGTGTGCCGCTGCAAAATTATTTTATTCCTGGGTCACTTGAGTGGGTGCCATCAGACCTTCCCAAGGTTCCCTTTGTGTTTCTTTCCCCCGCGGAAGCTCTCTTTCAAAACATTAAAGTCGCGGCTTTATTCGCGCTGGTGTTGGCAACCCCGCAAATTCTTTGGGAAACATGGCAATTTGTTGTTCCTGGGCTTCATGTGCAAGAACGCCGGTTCACCGGCCCTTTTGTCGCGATTAGTTGGGTGGCCTTCTATTTAGGTCTTGCCTTTGCTTTTTTTATTGTCCTTCCCTTTGCCTTGCATTTCTTAATTTCCTATGGATTAAATGCAGGATTTATTGCTCAAATTTCAATTGCTAATTATGTTGGATTTACGTTGTGGTTTATGATGGTCTTCGGCATGATTTTCGAAGTGCCCTTGGTTTTGACCCTCATGGCAAAACTGGGGTGGGTTGATGCGCCACTGTTAAAAAAATACCGTAAATGGGCTTTTTTAGGATCGTTCTTATTTGCAGCGATTTTGACGCCAACGCCTGATCCATTTAATCAGTGCATCATGGCCCTGCCGATGTATTTCTTTTATGAAGTCGGCATTATCAGTGCACGGATATTTGGAAAGAAAAACATTCACGAGGATGCCGAGTCGGGGGTTCCAGCTTCAGCAACAGCGATGACCCCTTCACGTATGAAACCGGCCGCTCAAGCTGCTGGGGGGGGCGGAGGAACGGATGATGATTATGTCAATGTTCCTGGTGCAGGTCCTCGTTAACCTCGCGTCGCTAGGAGCGCCTCTGATTGGTACGTGTCGCTGTTTTAGTCATTAGTAGTAAAATCGCTGAAGGTCGTCAAGATGACACGGGACGTGAAGAACTTGAGCGAGTATTGAAGGAGCAGAATTTTGTTGTTAGTCATTACCGCATCATTCCTGATACACGTCAATTGATTCATGATTCCCTGCAAGAGTTATGTGATACTGAACATATGGATATCGTGTTAACTATTGGTGGGACAGGCGTTCGTCCGACGGATTGGGCCCCGGAGGCCACAAAAGATGTCCTCGATAAAGAAATACCGGGAATTGGTGAGGCGATGCGTGCTGAAAGTTTAAAGAAGGTCCGAACGGCCATGTTATCAAGAGGCACGGCTGGGATTCGAGGCGAAACGCTGATTGTCAATCTTCCCGGCAGCGCCCGAGGGGCCCGTGAAAATCTCTCGGTGTTGTTACCATTACTTGATCATACCATTGAGAAGCTATCTGGTGAGAGTCAGACATCAGGGTAAGTTATTGTTCATTTTGTTAGAGAGCGGAGGCATTCCATGGCAAGCGAGTTAAAGATGATTCAACCATCCACGCCAGACAGCGGAGATGTATGTACGTATATGTGGGCTTGTGCGATCTGTGATGAAACAGAGACCTGTCAGAAAGATAAAGAGGGGCATAGTCGTTGGCTGGTCGCCAAACGGATGGAACGTATTGACTACAAAATTTTAGTCATGAGTAACAAAGGTGGTGTGGGGAAAAGTACGATGACCACCAATCTCGCCATCAGCTTGGCACTGAAAGGCTACGAAGTCGGTATTTGTGATATGGACATTCATGGGCCTAATATTCCCAAAATGGTTGGTGCTGAAGGGGAGAAGCTAAAGATCAGTTCTGGCGGTGGCATCATTCCGCATCAAGTCTATAACTTGAAAATTGCTTCCATGTCGTTTTTACTTCAGAACTCCGACGATCCGATTATTTGGCGGGATGCCTACAAATATGAATTTATCAATCAACTGCTGGGTGGAGTGGAGTGGCAAGATCTCAACTTTTTGCTCATTGATTTGCCTCCAGGAACCGGCAATGAATCGGTCACGACGATCGACCTAATCGGGGATGTGAGTGGATGCGTGATTGTGTCGACCCCTCAGGAAGTGGCTTTGCTCGATGCCCGAAAATCTGTCACATTTGCGAGAGACAGTGAAATTCCTATCGTTGGCATTGTGGAAAACATGAGTGGTCTGGATTGTCCGCATTGTCATGAACATATTGAAGTGTTTCGGAAAGGTGGAGGAGAAGCTTCTGCTCATGATATGGGCGTACCATTTTTAGGGCGAGTGCCATTAGACCCTGAACTCGTCTTGCAAAGTGACCTTGGCGAACCCTACGCCCTCTTTCATTCAGATCTGCCAACCGCTGATGCCATTCATAATATTGCGAATAAAGTTGATGATTTTTGCAAGAAAAAGGGTACGCTGGTGCAACCAACGGCTCGTCCAGCCCCGTTCGTCAAGAAAAAATAATTTTCTTGCCCCTGAACGAAACGAGAATTCCAGAAAGGTAGTTTGGCTTATACCATGAATGGATTGACATCCCTCGAAAAAGCACAAAAAGTCGTTCTCGATTCTGCCTCAGCGCTTGGGTGTGAAAAGATTGGATTATTGGAAGCCATGGGACGGGTCCTGGGCGAAGACATTATTGCTCCTCGTGACAATCCTCCATGGAACAATTCGGCGATGGATGGTTTCGCTGTTCGTTGGGAAGACATTAAGCAGGACTTTGCGATTACCAGAATCCCAGAGCTGAAAATTATTGAAGATGTGCCCGCCGGGAATATGCCACAAAAAACAGTGGGCCGCGGAGAAGCGATTCGCATCATGACTGGTGCACCCATGCCAGCGGGAGCCGATACGGTCGTCCGTGTGGAGTTTACGGAACCGTTAGGAGACGATCATGTTCGCATTATGAAACCGGAAGATGGTCAAGGTGTGCATATTCGGCCACAAGGTGAAGATGTGAAGCAAGGTGATTGCATTATCGCCAAAGGGACGATGTTGCGCCCGGGCGAAATCGGCATGCTTGCGATTCTGGCCAAATCATTTGTCTCGGTATATCAACGTCCGAGAGTGGCCATCTTATCAACCGGTGATGAGCTAGCTGACCTTGATGAACGATTTGACGAAAGCAAAATCGTGAATTCCAACAGTTATGGCATTGCGGCCGGCGTGCAGGAAGCTGGGGGCATTCCACTGCTTTTAGGGATAGCGAACGACCATCCTGATTCCCTGAAAGAGAAAATTTATCAGGGCCTGACGTGTGACATTATCGTGTTGTCAGGCGGGGTCTCAATGGGCGACTATGACTTTACGAAGCCGGTATTTGAAGAATTAGGCGCTGAGATGAATTTTTGGAAATTAGCAATTCGTCCTGGGCAACCGGTGGCCTTCGGGAAAATTCAACGAAGTCTCGCGTTTGGCTTACCTGGAAACCCGGTCTCCTCGATGGTGACATTTGACCAACTGGTTCGACTTGCGATTTTGAAAATGGGAGGGCATAGCTCCTTCCAGCGCCCTGTTGTCAAAGCAGTCTTCCAGGAAACATTTTCTAAACATACCGACCGCCGGCATTTTCTCCGAGGAGTCCTTAAGCACGAGGATGGCGTGTTGACCGTTCGAACGACCGGGGGCCAAGGTTCTGGCATTCTGACTTCGATGGTGAAGGCCAATGGTCTCATTGATGTCCCCGAGGATGTTGAACATTTAAATCCAGGGGATACGGTCTCTGTACAATTATTAAGTCGGAACTTTTAACAATCAAGCGAAGTGGATTGATTAATTATTTGATGAAAGCGTCGTGATGTATGGCTCCACCCATTCTGTGTTTTGTTGGTCGGTCCAATAGTGGCAAGACCACTTTAATCGAACGATTAATTCCTGAATTGACTCAAGCGGGTTATCATATCTCCACAATCAAGCATGCCGGTCACGGATTTGAGCTGGATACCGAGGGGAAAGATAGTTGGCGTCATAAGCGTGCAGGGGCAAGTACGGTTATTGTTCTCTCCAAGGGTAGTATGGCGATGTTTGCGGATGTCCCGGAAGAAATGAAAGTGGAAGAGGTTCGTGATCGTTTTGTCAACGCAGACATTGATCTCATTATTGCGGAAGGCTGGAAAGGCGAGGGCTACCCCAAAATCGTTGTCGTTCGAGAAGCCTTAGATGAAGTCCCCGTGTCACCAGACGGATTACTCGCCATTGTTTCGATGAAACCCATTGCGAATACACCTGTGCCGTGCATTGATCGAGATGATATTAAACGGTTAGCTGAAATCGTCATCAAGCAATTTCCACATCGTACATATACATGACTTCTACCGGCAAAGCCCTTGGCATCATCGCGACCCTTGTGGGTGTGATTATTCTAGGGAGTGCCGTGGCCATTCCCCTCACCAACGCCCCCACCTTTTGTGCCAGTTGCCATACCATCAAGCCAGCCTATGAGACATGGACGACTTCGACGCATAAAGACGTGACGTGTGTGGCTTGTCATGTTCGGCCTGGGGTTCGCGGGTTTCTTGAAGATAAAGTGCTTGCCGGAATTGAAGATGTGGCTATTACGTTCTTTGGAACGCCTACCGAACCACACAATTTGCAGTCACATGTTTATTCGGATGTCTGTCTAAGCTGTCACCGTGCAATTTTGCGTGTTTCAGAGGTAGCGACCCGGGATTTACCTGAACGTGTCAAAAATGTCGGTCTTATCATGAGTCATCGGCAACATATGGAAGCCTTCGAGCAACGTGGGCAAGGTGAGGGGTGTACCACCTGCCATGCCCGAGTGGTTCACGGAACGCCCATAAAAGGGTATGATATGATGATCCCTCGAGGTCATGTCCAACTCGATGATCAGCGGCACGAACCCGATTACCCCAAAGATTCGCATCTCTGGAAGACCACCATGGCCGATTGTGTGCGGTGTCACGATAACAAAACAACCCATGAGGGAAAAGTCCTCAGTAAGAAATGCGAAACCTGTCATCTGCCCGATAAAATCGGCGATTTTCTTTTTTAGCCTCATTTACCACGATCATGTCTCAGCCTATTGTTGACGTGCGCAATCTGACCAAGCGGTTTGGTGATTTTTGCGCCGTGGACAATATTTCCTTTGACATTCAACCTGGAGAAATTTTAGGAGTTCTCGGCCCAAATGGAGCTGGGAAAACGACGACCATTCACATGCTCTTAGGCTTGATTACTCCCACGTCCGGTTCAATTCGTATATT
>BQIX01000285.1 GCA_021604145.1 Nitrospirales bacterium | reverse complement strand
AATAACCTTTTGACGTTCTGAGATACTCGTCGATGAAATGACTGCAGGAATATCCGAAATCTGTTTCTCAAGAGATGCTAATTTACTCTTTAACCCGTCTCGTTCATTTTTAATTTTTCTATGAGAAACATCAAGATCTCTCCGCTGCTCAAGAAGAAGGTGGCGTTCTTCTTCGAGTGAAGAAAGGCCATGGAGACGTTTAAAATCCTGAAGAGCCATTTTTTCTGTATTCAGTCGATCTTGATAGTCCCGCACCTGCTTTTCGAGGAAATTGAATTGAGGATTACTGAAAATTTCTAAGTGTTTTTCCAGAAGGAGCTCGACTAAGAGGTTAATCGACTTTGCAGAAATCTCTGGATCCTTGTGTTGAAAGCTGAGGTTAATAACATTGGAATCCTTGACCCCGGTTGCTCTAAAGTTGTCTTGCATTTCGATAAAGCTTGCTTCAAGCATGGATATATCGGACGGTGGAGAATCAAAAATGTCTGGGTACATGGTTTCAATGCCAATCGCATTGATAACCTGCTCCATCAGGTCGCGACTTGAAATAATTTGAAGTTCTGATTCAATAACACGTTCTTGATCAAATGAAACGGATGGATTGACGCTTCCCACCTCTGGCCTATAAATGTGTTCTCGGCCCATTTTGACCATTAAACTTGATGTGGCCTCATAGGTTGGCGGTAACAGGAAAGAACCGAGGGTAACCAAGGTGACCGTACCAAAAAAAACTCCTAAAATTTTCCATTTATGCTTAAAGAATATTGTTAAGATATCCCTCATGCTGACTTGAGGCATTGCTTGCTGATTAGTCATAACTTGCTGTTCAGATTGGGAATTCATGAGAATAGTTATCTTTCAAGTACCGAATAAGTTGAAGTGTTTCAATCGTACCAATCTCACGTACACATCATTGATGACAGTTATATGCCTAACGAGGTCGTATGCCAACCCTTCGACTTGATTCAATATTCGTGTTGAATGAGCGGAGGATGACGGTAATTGAAGGGTTTTTCAATTCATTTTCATAGCGCTGCTTTAAAAGAGTTTTCAATTCCTCAACGGTCAGACCAGATGCCATGACTTCCCCAATAAGCTGAAGTGAAATTCTTCCATCTGGTCGTACACTAGCTTCTTGATTAAGATCTGGATTAAAGAAAAACTTGACGTCAAGGAGGTCTCCGACTTGAACTCGATAGTCTTCTGATGGTGATGTGCCAACCATGGCAAGATAATCCTCAAAGTTTCGTTCATTGGCTTCCACCGTGCGGAGCAACTCTCGAAATTCCTTTTCTAAGTGATTAAGACGTTGAAGCTCTTGATCAATTTCAAGGATCTGCTTCTGAGTGACTTTCCGTCGAGCGACTTCTGAAACCAGTTGTGCTTCTGTACGAAGAATCTCAATCTCGAGTTCCTGGTAGACAGGGTTTTTTCCTGTTGTCACCATGTTTTCGAGTTCCGCAGACTGTTGTTTTGTTAAAAAGTTCTCAACAAGCTCAATTTCCTTTCGCACGCTTTGAAGCGCACGGCTCTTCTCGTGATATTTCGTGAGGTATTCTTGTTCTTTTATTTCAAGATCCAGAAGGTTCTTTTGCGCCTCCTGAAGAATTTGTTGCTGATTCGTGACACTCGAGAGAGGAACTTTTGCTGGAATTTTAGTGATTTGCTTCTTGAGCCAGCTCAACTTTGTATCAAGCCCACTAATATTGTTTGCGGTTTCTTTTAAGAGTGTGTCTAATTCTTTTCTCTGCTCTAAAAGAAGCTGTTGTTGATCCTCAAGTGAGGTAAAGGAATGTTGTTTTTTAAATTTTTGAACTTGAGCTTCTGCATGAGCAAGTTTGTTTTTATACGCATTGAGTTGGCCCTCGACAAACGAAGGCTTCAGAAGACGGCTAGTTGGAGATTGACCTGTTGAAATATCATTTCGTTTGATTTCCTGCCTGCTCGCGATTGGGTCAAGAGACTGAGTGTTCCCTACACTAACCGCCATGACAAACGAACCCAGAAGTAGGACACAGATTTGACAGAAATGAAAATGAGAATGCTCAAGTGCCGTCTTGGTTATTCTCTTCTTAAATGTCTGCATCTTTCAGCAATTTCCTTACTGGTTATGTATAAAAAATATCAGAAACTTGGTGATGAATCGACTCATTATAACGGGAATAATGCTCCAAAGTTTATGGGAATATTTTGACGAATATATTGGTCAACCCAGAGGTTAACGTCCGCAATTGGAGATCGAGGGACATAGACAATGTCGAATGGTACAAGCCCGATATCCTGACTGAAATCCTCGCCTGAGAGCACGGCATTGAGATTCACGGGAATAACTAGGGGTTGTCTGCCTTGAATTCGGCGTATAATTAACGCTTCCTCCCAAGCTTCATCCGTGGCTCCCTCAGCCCGTGAAATTGCTTGCATCACGGTTAGAGGACCCATGAGCTCGAGCTCCCCAGGTTTTTCCACTTCACCGTCCACATAAATCCTTGCCCCGAAGGATCGGACGATGACAGTAATTTCAGGTTGCTTCAGCTCTCGATCGTATTCTTTTTTTAAGAGTTCCGTCAGCGCCTGAGGCGTCCGTCCCGCAGCAATGGTTTCTCCAACTAATTGCAGAGAAATACGACCATCTGGTCGAACAGTTACCTCTTCATTGAGATCTGAATTGTAAAAAAACTTTACATCTAGTAGATCACCTGGTTGAATAATATACTCTTGCATGAGCGTTGGTCCAACTTGACCAACCGTTGTGCCTGGTGAGCCAATCGAAGTTGGACTTTTCACGACAACACTTGGAGAACAAGCGGTGAATGAAATAACCACAAAAAAAATTAGTCCCGCAATCATTCGTAAACGGTCCTTTCTTCGTCATGCTCCAAATGCAGTTTTAACTTGAGGATACTTAAGAAATTCACTTTCCAGAATGAGTGAGTTAAAGGCTAGCAAGTGTCTGATTATAATGTTTTCCTAATTAAGTAGGCAGACCGACGAGATTATAAGCGACCTAGCCACGGCGAGTAACACTGACCTATTCGATCACCTGTCGTGTAAGCAAACATTTTGTTGGACATTTCTGAGATACAGAAGGATTCTATATGTCTGATGCAATGAATATACCTTAAGGGTGAAGGTCTAACCTTATGACTTGAAACTATAGAAAATTATAATAAACAATCGTCACTATGGCTACTACTTTCTGAGCCTAAAGTGAAGTCAATAGCATACAGTACTATTACGTATTTCACTGACAATCATTGTGTGACGTTTGTGAGTCAGTTCCTTACCTCACGAATTCCCCATAAATCTGTTAGCTTCCTACCTCCGGTTACTTGAACTGCCCTTACCCATGCATCGATGAGTTTTTTCCGTCTTCGCTTTATATGAATAGCTTCAAAATTTTTTCCGCTTAATTAAGCGGAAAAAAGGCTCCAAATCTTATTGGAATATTTTGACGAATGTATTGGTCAACCCAGAGATTAACGTCCGCAATTGGAGATCGAGGGACATAGACAATGTCAAATGGAACAAGTCCGATATCCTGGCTAAAATCCTCACCAGAGAGGACGGACTTGATGTCTATAGCAATGACAAATGGCTGTTTGCCTTGAATCCGTCGAATGATTAACGCTTGATCCCATGCTTCATCGGTGGCGCCTTCAGCCCGTGAAATCGCTTGCATCACGGTTAAAGGTCCCGTGAGCTCGAGTTCCCCAGGTTTTTCCACTTCCCCGTCCACATAAATCCTTGCTCCGAAGGACCGGACGATGACAGTAATTTCAGGTTGTTTCAGCTCTCGATCGTATTCTTTTTTTAAGAGTTCCGTTAGTGAAAAAGGTGTCCGTCCCGCCGCAATAGTTTCTCCAACTAATTGCATGGAAATACGACCATCTGGCCGTACGGTCACAAGTTCATTTAGATCAGGGTTGTAGAAGAATTTTATATCTAGTTCATCTCCTGGTTGAATAATGTATTCCTTCATAAGCGTTGGTCCAACTTGACCAACCGTTGTCCCCGGGGAGCCAACCGATGTTGGACTTTTGACGACGACACTTGGCGAACAGGCAGTTAAGAAGAAAATAAGAGTGAAAATGAGTCCCGCAATCATTCGTGAGCAACCCTTTCATCGTGAAGTTTTATTGGTCCTACGAGCTACACTCGTGACGATAAGACTAGGATGTGACGTGAAACGAACCGTACGTACGCGCAAAGATTACGATATCTGACAAAGATTGAGTATGTCTATTGGCGATTCATGTTCAAATATTCAAAAGGGTGAGAAGGTCATCGTTAACTCGCGTTAAAATCTCGCTGACTTTTCCAGCATAGTTGTGATGACATCAAACGTCAATTAAACGGTCATTGCTAGGGTTCCTGGAAACGAACATTAATAACCATAAATTGGCCAAGCTCTCGCCTCTTGCTTATTCAGTAAGCTAATTTACAATGAAAAGGTATCGTTAATTCCAATAGGTATATCACAACAAACAAATTGTGGACCCAATCCAGGCGTCGGTATGTATGAGGGAGTTGGGTGCAATCAATTTGATTGTCCTCTCACGATATCGGAATTCGAGTTAAGAAATATATACCCGTTTGCAACGAAGTGTTGCATGAAATAAACATATCAGACATTCCAGTCAGGAGTTGAAGCAAAATGTCGGGGTGTTGGGAATGAACCATCGAATGACATACCAAACTGGTGTGTGACGTCCTGACGATCGGCATGTTTCGGCGTCACTTCCCAAGGCCACGATCCTCCACTCAGATCGTGCAGGCAGTTCTGGGGAAACGCTAACAGAGATTGCTGAGAAATCATAGGCTACGCTTAGTTATGGGGTATAAAACTAATTGCTAAGATATTGCCGTCACAAAGAGCTTCTGCGCACGCCAAATTCAGGCTCTTTGAGTACATTAACACCTAGGACAATCGGCCAGAGAGTCTAAAAGCTGGATAGTCTTTAGAGTAGACAGCTTAACCCCGTGTCCGAGTTTGTGGGGAAGCATTGGTGGTGTGCCGTATCGTTGGTGTTTGGTTCAATCTTGACCACTTTAGGTCGAACCTACTAGACTGGCTTAATTATCATTATAAAGATCAATTTCTTTCAAATTATGAGAATTCAAGTGGAGACGCGCACGATGCTGATAAGGACTAAGCGGACAACATGGCAAATACTCATACTCCTCATGGCCAGTGTTGCAACCTTTTGTGGTTGGGCGAGTGCAGAAACAGAACAGTCGGCACGAAGCATTCTGATCCAGGGATATGCTCCCCCTCCCAAAGCGGAGTTTCCAGACATTCCGAAAGCGACCCCGGCTCCCGAGACCTTAACCCAGAAGGATCGTGACAGGTTGGACTCGCTCGTTCCGCTGTTAGCCGGGAAGCAGGAACTCTGGGTGATGGGTGAATTT
>BQIX01000284.1 GCA_021604145.1 Nitrospirales bacterium | reverse complement strand
CCCCTGCCTTCTGCGGGAAAATCCTTTCGCAAAGGGAAGCCCTCATCATAATCCTCTGGCATCAAAATCCGGCGAAGATCGGGATGTCCGGTAAAATGTATCCCCATGAGGTCATAGACTTCTCGTTCCAGAAAATTTGCCCCAGCCCAGATATCACTGATCGTCACCAGACTCGGATCCTCCTCAGGCACCCGAACCTTCACACGTATTCTGATCCCATGCGGCAACGAGAGAAAGTGATAAATCACCTCAAACCGTTCAAGAGCATCAGGGTAATCCACGGAACAGATGTCTGTCATATGATCAAACGCCATCGCAGGATCATCGTGTAGAAATCTGGCCACTCCACCCCAACCATCCCGTGTGACCTGGGCAGATAGTTCGTGACGCTGCGAATCTTCATTCACCGATTGCACAACCGATGGAAACTGTTGCTGTAAGGTTTCAAGAACCATATGCATAGTCATTCAACCGCAGACAATAATTATTGTGAGTACGATCCCACCCCCTCGTAACGTGAAGACGGTGGCAATCGACATCATTGACGATCCACCTATTTAACGAACACCTTCTCTCGCTGAATTTTTTCTTGTAGCTTAATCAGACCATCTAGGAGGGCTTCCGGACGTGGAGGACAACCAGCGATGTAGACATCGACGGGAACAATCTGGTCAACACCTTGAACCACACTGTAACTATTATAGTGATTACCAGATGTCGCACAGGAACCCATCGAAATGACGTAACGAGGCTCGGCCATTTGGTCATAAATACGACGAATGACGGGCGCCATTTTTCGACAGACGGTGCCTGCCACGATCATCAAATCCGATTGCCGCGGGGAGGCCCGGAACACTCCAGCTCCAAATCGATCAATGTCATAACGGGAGGAAACTGACGCAATCATTTCAATGGCACAACAGGCTAACCCAAACGTCATCGGCCAGAGCGCAGATTTGCGAGCCCAACTAATGAAATAATCCAGTTGCGTGGTGACGATATTCGGTTCAAGCTGTCGTTCGAGAAAACTCATCAAGCTCCATCCGACCGAGCATGGCTCACGAGCACCCAGTCGCTCTCTCTATGGTTAATGACCTAACCGGTTTACAACCTGATTAGGGACGTCGTGTTAGCGGGCTATTTTATCTGGTCACACCCCTTTTTGGCTAGGCCTAATGGCCTATTTTTTATTCCCAATCCAATGCCCCTTTTTTCCAGACGTACCAAAAGCCTACAACAAGAATAGCGATAAAGAGTCCCATTTCAATGAGCCCCAGTAAACCAAGATCTTTGAATGCCACGGCCCAAGGAAATAAAAAGATTATTTCAATGTCAAAAATGACAAATAGCATGGCAATAATATAGTAACGCATGGGAAACTGGATGCGGGCATCCATAAACAACGGACTTCCACTTTCATACGGAAGTAATTTCGCACGGTAGGGTCGACTGGGCCGCAAAGCAATACCGACGAGGAGAGACACCAGCCCAAAGGCTGTTCCGATAACCACAAATATGACGATCGGGATATAATTGAATGGAACCGCTTCACCACCCATAAATGACCTCTCGTGAATCTTTCTATCTTACCGGCACAATTTGCATATTCATGACAATTATCAACAATGCCGGCTTCTTTCCTCGTATCTCGTCGTTCGTATCTCGTACAAGGAACAGCTCAGTGTTCTGAGCCGACACCAAGCAACGCCTCTTCAAAGAAGGGCCGAAATTTGAGACCTGCTAACGTCGGGGACTCAATCGCTTTGTGTTGTACCAAAAATTTAAAGGTTTGTCCCATACTCTGTGGTCGCAAAAACTGAATGGCTGACTGCATTTCCTCGGATTCAGGATCGACATCCGCCAGCATTTCATCGGCGCCAAGCCCAAGAAGAAAATTCATCAGGTTGGTAAAGCCGGTCACTGACAACCCAATTTGCGTTCCCTTCCCCGCCAGCGCCGAAAAATTTACATGTGCCGTGATATCCTGATCTCCAACTCGAACGAACGGATTTGAGGAAGCAGTATGCTTGTGATAACACACTAAAGTTCCATCTTTCCGAGACATATCGTAATAATCCGAAGCCGTATGTCCATAGTCGATCGTGAGCACAAAGCCACGCTGGAGCACACGAGCGACTTCTTCCATCCAATTCAGCAACTCCAAATGAACCTCTGTGCTGTAGCCATCTGGCCACTTCAGACTTAAGCCATCAGTATAACAAGCAAGATAGTCTTGAATGTCTGACGTTGAAAGCTCTCCCAGATGTTCACACAATGTCCCACCCTGAAAATCAACAAAGACTTCATGAATCCTATGATCTGACACTCGGACGCGGTGAACGGGCAAGGCATCAACTAACTCATTGCAGAGCATCACACCATGGACCGAATGCTGATCCAGCGCTGATAATGAGGTATGCCATTCAATAGGCCACCCTTTCTCCAAGAATTCGCCAAGATGATGCGCTTGTATCTTTTGCATCACAGGACTTCGTTCAATCAAAACGTAGGTCAATCTCGCGGATAAGTCAGCATCCTCATTCACGCAGGCACGCAACACATCACGTGCAAGCAGCCCTTTTCCTGGCCCCATTTCAACAACTGTCAATTGAGAGGGGCGACCCAAAAGCTCGTCCATTTCACGAATCTGTTTTATTAAACATTGCGCCAGTAACGGATGCACATCAGATGATGTATAAAAATCTCCAGACCAGCCAATACGTGAATCTTGCGTTGACTCCCCAGAGGCTTGCGTCCCAACGGTCATATAGTATCCTTCGTTTGGATCATAGAGGGCCATCTCCATAAAACGCGCGAAGGTCATTGGACCGAGCCGAGCAATCTCGTTAATAATTCGTTGAGAAAGTACAGAATGGCCGATCTTTGTCGAATTCGAGAATGACACAGGCATGTTCCTTACATACTAATACTTGCTAGAAAATAACCTCGTACGATACGGGGCAAAGGATGAGCAAGTCAAGCAAGGAGCATGGGGGCACACAGAGAGGAAACGGATTCTCGCATGTAGATGTGCAGCAATGATGGGGGATCCTCAAAGTAATGAGGGAGAGGATAGATGTGTTCAAAAAAATAAAGGGTGGGAACCGTGAAGGCTCATGGACAGGTGTTAGCAACTGGCTCTGATGCGATAGGACTCAAAACTCCATGGCTTCCGATAAGATTTCGAGATCATCAATATCAAGCCAATGGCCATTGGTATACACTACCCGGATTTCATGACCTTGCCGAATGAGATGTTCAAACAAGTCATTCATTCGAAGTGCCTTAAAGTCATCGCGACGATGAAGCTCCGTTAACGCCACTTGAACATGCTTCGCCCCTTCGGCGCTCAGCTTCACCAACCCAATCCATTCCCCATCGGCCTGATCTGGAGAAAGAAACGGATTCATCTCTAACAATTGGACAGACTCTTCGAAATAATCCGTGTCATATCGTCGCGAACATCGAACAAAATCGGTAAAGCGATTGAGGACATGGTTTCGTATTGGATTTGCGTCCACACTGACCACAATGTCACCGGGCTCATTGAGCAAGCGGAGCAAGATATAGTTTTTGAACAGTATATCCCCGTACGACACAATGACTGGACGATCGAAATCCTCCAACGCCACATACAGGGAAGACAGCTCTTTGGTCTGTTCATACTCTGCATTGACCAACAATTTGATATCGGGAATATCTATGGTCTCAGATCTATACCCGCCCACGACAAGAATATCGTGAATTCCCACGGTATGAAAATGTTCAATGAGCCGCTGCAACAAAGGCTTACCTTGAATCGGCAACATGGCCTTCGGCTTATCATCAGTCAATGATCCTAAATCTGCCCCTTTTGATGCCGCCAACACAATGGCCCGTCCATGCTCAGTTTGACGGCTGGGGAGATAGGCTTCCTCGGCCATCTTTAAGGTTTCGGCATCTTGCAAACGAAATACTTCTCGAACCGGCACAATGGCATCTTCCACCGTCAAAAGTGACTGTTCGGTATAAATCTTTTTAGCGATATCCTGCATCGCGGAAATACTTGCCCGCACTAAGTGATTCGCCCAAATCACCATGCTAATCTTCGCTTCTTCAAACACACTCGTTGGGGTGGCATAGTACATCGTGGGAACAATAACCACCGGACAGGGTTCATGCCACTCTTTCATAAACGTCAAAATTTGATCAGGTTTTGACAGCTTGCTGTGGATCAGCACAGCATCGGCCCCAGATCGAGCATAGGCCTGAGCTCGCTTCAATGTTTCAGTCAGGCCCCAGCCGGCGATAAAGGCTTCGACGCGCGCCACCACACAAAAATCTGAATCCTGCTGCGTGTCCTTAGCCGCTTTAATCTTGCCGCAAAACTCATCCATATCTGCCAGAGGCTGCTGCTCTCCCAGAAAAGAATTAGTTTTGGGAAATAACTTGTCTTCGAGGCACACCGCCGCCACATTGCGCTGTTCCAATTTACGGACAAGCCTGCAGACATTGTTAAAATTGCCATAACCCGTATCTGCATCCAACAATAACGGAATCGACGTCGCATCACTCATGAATTCGACCACTTCTAACACTTGCGTCCAACTCGCCTCGTTGTTGTCTCTCACCCCTAAGGCCGCAGAAATACCCAGCCCACTGCCCCAAATTCCCTTATGCCCCGACTCCTCAACAATTTTGGCACTCAGACCATTATGAGCTTCGAGGAGAAACTCCAATCGATCTGATTGCAACATCCGTTTAAATTGCGTGGTCTTTTTCACTCACATCACCTTCGATTATCAGGGATTGAAAAACTTGCAAACAAAGCATATGAGCTTCCAGCGAATGGCAGCATAGTGAAACTAACATCAACTTTCTAAGAAATTTTTGAGTCGAATCGCGAGAGAAGCAAAAGGTGAATCTAAGAGGAAACCGCCATGGACCTCAGTTCAACTGTCAATCACCTGTTTATCCATTGCCTCACACCGCTCGATCAAATGGAAAGGCCACAGCCGTACAATTATTGACCATGACATTTTTTATACTTTTTCCCGCTGCCACACGGGCAAGGGTCATTGCGCCCGACTTTTTCCTCTGTGCGAACAACCGTCTTTTGTGCTGGAGCAGAATCTTCGCCTCGATTAAAACTCATCTCTGGAGCACGTGGGGCTTCGGCAATAGGTTCAGGTTGCTCTCCTCGAACCAACTGCACCTTAAACAACCGCTCCAACGCCTCCCCTTTGATCCGCGCCATCATTCCTGCAAACATGTCGTAGCCTTCACGCTTATATTCTGCTAACGGATCTTTCTGCCCATACCCGCGGAGCCCAATCCCGTCGCGCAACTGATCCATCCCCAACAAATGATCTTTCCATTGTTGATCGATCACTTGCAGCAAAACCATTTTTTCTAAGTATCTGAACATCTCCGAG
>BQIX01000283.1 GCA_021604145.1 Nitrospirales bacterium | reverse complement strand
TATGATGATGGCGCTCTTCATAATTACCTGCAAATCGTCTGAGCTCAAGGCATCGACTTCCTCAGTAAAACTTCCCCATTGAACCGGATAGACAAACACATCATTCCATGGCGCTCGCCAGTAAAATCCATCCTTCAGTGGTTCCTTGATCAGACCTTCAGATAAAGGATGCCATCGCAGACCTCGCTCCCCGGGCTTTACGGAGACACCACAACCAAACGACAAAAGGATACTGCCAAGGAGCAAAGATTGTAGAATCCAATGAAGATGTTTCATGTTATCCTCCAGACATTTTATCCCTTATTCCTTACCCTCACGAGTTGTAAGGCTTACCGCGCGAGGGCGAAACGAAGGCACTCCAACATGTTGAGCGGCTAACTTTTCTCGATCGTAGGCCTCATTGATATAAAATTCTTCTAACAGTTTCGCGCTTGTTACCCATTCTGAATCAGGGCCAAACAGTTGCGCATATCGTTCCGACTTGCGCCTTAAATCTTGAGCCGTTTGTACCATGTGAACAGCCTGATTCAGATACTGTTTGACGATGAATCTTTGATCTTGCGAAGGATCCAAATTATTAAGATTGATGGGCACCACAGCAGGCTTTTGACACCCAATACTCACCATTATCAGAATGAGCAACAGACCTTGAATGCACCAGTGAGAGAAGCGATTCATGAGAAGACCTCCCTTGCTTAACCCTTGCTCAGGCCATGAATGAATAATTATTCCCTAGACTCTCATCGAATGTTTTCTGAATCTCTTTCATCACGACGCGAACCGTCACACCTCAGTTGGATCAATCGTTTCTTCTGAATCCTTAAACATCAAGATTCATACCAGAGGCTTGAAGGTCTGAGTAGGCACGCATAACGCCTGAACAACAACGTTTTACCTGAGAAATCTACGCATGCAGTTTTTCTTGCTCCCTGGAATTTGTGCGATACCTCACATTCTTACTCGTTCATATTCGCTCTACACAACGAAATGGTTTCGTAAATATTATGAGGTTACGCTCTCAACGCACGAGACCTTAGCTTACAAGAAGAGTCGCTTTCCTAGAGCGACAGCATCAATGGTGAAGCCAAAGCAACAGTGCTCCTAGCGACTCTTTCAAATGAATGTCAGACGAGAAAAAATAAGGTTATAGCGAATCCAAAGAAGTTTCATTGGAAGTTCATTGAATCGGCTATAAGGAATACAGCGTAGGGAGGCCCCTTCAATGATGGGTTCCGATCAAGCTCGAATACAATCGTTCCCAAAGATAGACTCAAACTAAATTGTGAATACAACTTGTACGTGCGACTCCCGCTCTTGGGTAAGCGAATCGCTGCTATAGCATTGTGGCAATGTCTCACCGATCAACCCAGAAGGAGCACACATGAGCGGCTCACAGCTAACCCGGGAAGCCAAGAGACAAGACATTTATAGAAGTGTTGATCAACTGCTCCAACAATGGCGTTCGGCCAGGTTCGCACAGAGCAGCCTGTGCATATTCACTCAACTTTTCCCCCTATAGTTAAGTGGAAATTTTCAGATTTTTGGTATGCTCTTGGATTTCGAGAGCTTAAGAACGCAATGCATAAATGTCGCAATTGGCACATGGCTTGCGTAAATCTTAAAGAGATTAAGATCGGCATATTTCAAACAAAATCATTCAGTTCCTTAACACGAATAGATCACAAAACGGTGCAGAGGAGTTTTCAAGTATTCATTAAACAAAACCAAGAAGATTGATTTTAAACTGTAAGAAAGGAAAGATTATGACTATCCAAGGTATACCGGCTGAAGGATTCAAAACGGTTGGTCAGATAACTGCAACGAACACGTTGCAGTTTCATCCGGATCAAGAAGGATTAGGCATCGCGGTCGATTTGATCTCTTCCCATACCTCAGGAGGGCCTGTTGTTGACAAGAATGGCCAATTCCTTGGGTTTATCAGCGAATTCGATATACTACGAATGCTGGAGAATGGTAAAGACTTAAGCACGCTTAAGGCTACAGACATCATGATACATGCTCAAATTTTTGTCACTGACTCCACACCCCTTGTCGAAGCCGTTAGGCTCATGGAACAGAAGCATTTGCTAGTGCTTCCTGTGGTCAAGAATGGCGTGGTTTTGAAATCCATCACACGGCATGACCTTCTACGGGCTTGGGTTGGACTTGGCATAGGGGTTGAAGATTAGTAGGAGAAACGTTCTACATTATAGATTATTCTTGTATTGTTCTTATTTATAATTAAGCATAGCAATTCGAAATCATCGGGCTTGTTGAGCTAGACTTGTATTGCTAGGAATATCTTCCTCTACTCCGATTTCTTGCTCTATGACTAAAAATAGCTGACGGTTATTGCTCCCCTGATGTCACCTGTCGTTTTGCTTCAAACCAATCCTCCCGATCATGTCCATGGTGGCCTCCCCGTCTCAGATAGAGTTCATGTGCTTGAATCGCAATGCGACTTTGAAGATCTTCAGGTGACAGTGATGGTTTTTGTTCAGAGGGAATATTCGTGTTTGCATGTGTATTGGTTCTTCCTGAGGGTAGAGCTTCAGATTCAGAGGAGTTCTCTCTACTCTTTTTGATCAGCCTGAGCTTTCCTTGTCTGGAACCAGAGGGTTTATTGTTCGACTCTTCAACCTTAGGGATTTCCTGTTTTCTTGCCATGATTAAGATACCTCCATCACATGTTCATGATACTGGGAACAATATGGCTCACTGAAATGCTTGATGGGAAACGCAGGTTCCTTGCCTAAAAGTTGTAGGGTTCCGGCTATTCGCTCAGGCTGTCCCCAATCGCTCCACAGCATATCTTGAAGTTCCATGACCCCGACACGTTCAGGCACACGTTGCAAAAGATCAGAAGAGAAATTTCGGCAAGGCATGTCTTGATAGATAGCATCAAGGATTGGTCCTTCACGCGACGTGCCGATTACTGTGCCCAATTCCTCAAACCGTTCCATGAGTTCAGGAAGACACTGCCAACCGAGACTCCATAATGTCTCCACTTTGACCGCCATGACCAACGTGTTCCACAGTGCACCATCTGCCATGGCGGCCAACCCTTGAATGACATCGGGTTTCTCGAGAAATGTTTTGACCTGTAGCACACATGAGCCATTACTCAACCCCAGTGTCGATCCCATCTCAATCCATCCATAATCTAATTCAAGACGAGTCGGGTGGCTTCCTAATAGGATAATTCGATCCTGTAGAATCTCCGTGGCTCGCATCGCCCGTCGAACCATTCCAAGGAACAGACTCTCGGGATACACAAAATGATCGGAGGGATAGATCACGACGGTCGCGTCGCGAGCCCAGGAACGAACGTACGTGAGAGGTAGAAAAATCCCTGCTCCCGTATCACAGTTTTGGGGTTGGTAGAGTATACGCCCATAGGTACGATGCTCTAACTGTGACCTGACCAGCTGCCAATGGTCTCGCGCCACCACAGTTACTTTTTGTCCAGAGGCCGTTAACCGATCAGCGCGATCCCACATGTGTTGCAGCATAGAACGTGTCCCGAGAAAGGTACAGTATTGCTTGGGCAAGGGATACCCGATCCACCGCTCGATAGAAGGTCGCAGTCATTCTCCTTCGCCGCCAGCAAGAATAATTGACCACGTATGGTTAGAGACAGACTGACAAGCCATGGTTAACACTCCTCTCTGCTAAAGATGTATAATTTACGGAACGTATCAGAGAGGCAATGGAACCAAGACATAGAACAAGTCTCCTAAGGCAATCTTTGGTTCGTGACCTTATTTCAACGGATGTATCAATGGGCACATCACTGATTCTAGAAATAAGAAGATCGGCACTCATGGTCATTTATTCTCCACCAATGGCTATTAATGGTAAAGCCTAACAATTTACCCTCACCGATAAGGCAAAGGGGCCATGGCAGTACCATTTGATAGAGACACAGCACATGGTGGACTAGAAAGTTTTTGTTCCACGTCATGTTTTTGATCAGTCACAAGAACAACCGTCGCAAGTTCGATGTCGCCTATTCCTATATTACTATTCGCGGACGTTTTCATTGTGCCAGCGTAACAGATGGCAAAAAGCAGCATAACAACAGAGAGGTAAGTGATTCCCTGGCTATCGACTAACTTTGGAAACGAACACAGTTTCCGCATTGCAACTACATCCAGATTTATGAATGTGCGCCAAAAAAACTGGTCAGATTTACATTAACCATCAATACATTTCGCAAAGGCCATGCCATTTCCATGAAACCTCTAAAATCCTTATCTTCATTGGTGTTATCAAGAATCACTGACATCGAAGAAAGCAGAAAATCGAGCATTCTTGCACATTGTACGCAGAGCGAGTTTGAACATTGAGTTTCACAAAATTATTCAACCAGGACAGACCAAACAACAAACGACAGACTGAAACTGTAGTATCGAACAGACTACAGCGAGACCACGTGCGAAGTGAGGCCTCATCATTCAGCTACTATGAATAGGTCGCCATTAAAAAAGCCTGCTCAAGGGTAAGCATGCTCTGGTAATAGCTGGTGAGTCCTGATGACGGCGGTTTAAGGAACGGAAGACTTTGTCAGATCATTATGCACCGAATTCTTGCCCGCGTTGACATCGATTCCCCCCGCAGGCGGCGGTTTCTCAAGATCGACATATTGGAAGGTACCAAAAGG
Source organism: Nitrospirales bacterium (assembly GCA_021604145.1). GTDB lineage: Bacteria > Nitrospirota > Nitrospiria > Nitrospirales > UBA8639 > JAGQKC01. The sequence continues at coordinate 757 of BQIX01000283.1, read as the reverse complement.
TTGGATCTGTTCATCGGTAGGTAATTGGTCGCGATTCCAGCCTCCGCCGAGCGCACGGATGAGAGCAACCGAAGTTTTCAGCAATTCAGCTTTGATCTGTACTGATTCAATGCGTGCCGTCAGCGTAGCGACCTGCGCATAAATGAGTTCAAGGCTGGAGGCCAGCCCGCCTTGGTAGAGTTCCGTTGTCAAGTTTTGAGCCTTGAGGGTGGCGCCGACGGCGGCATCCTGCCGATTGGCGGCAAGGGTTAACCGATTGGTGAGACTCAAATTGTTTTCGACTTCGCGAAAGGCGTTGAGCACTGTCGAACGATATCGATCTTCCGTCTCGCGATAGGCCGACCACGCCTGCTGTAATTGAGCGCGGCGATATCCGCCCTGAAAGACCGGCAGCGAAATAGTAGACCCGTAGGACCAGAAACTCGTGGCGAGCTTTATCAGACTAAATCCAGCGTCTTCGAATCCACCCCCGGCCGAAAAACTCACTTTGGGGAAAAAGGCCGCACGAGCGATACCAATGACGCGGTTCGCTTGCGCCATCCGGCGCTCCATCCCGGCGATGTCTGGCCGACGCTCTAGCAAGGTGGAAGGGATTGTCCTGGGAATTGCGAATTCTGCCACTCGAAGGTCGTCGACCGACCTGAGTGTGAAGCTAGCCGGCGCCACATTGACGAGGATGGCGATTGCCTGTTCTGTCACTTGGCGTTGGCCTTCTATCTGGGCTAATTTTGTCTCCGTGCTATACAGCAAAGATTCG
>BQIX01000282.1 GCA_021604145.1 Nitrospirales bacterium | reverse complement strand
AATGGTTTTGGAAAGATCCTGAATTTTCTGTTCCTGGTTTTCAAGTCGTGTATGCAATGAGGCATTGGTATTTTCCAGAGCTTGTGTGACGGAAGCGACGCTCGAATTTACCTCGGAGAGGTGTTTTGACACGCTTTGCGTGTTGCTTTCCATTTTTTGCGTGAAGTCTGACTGGTGTGACTCCATCAGATTAAGTCGTTCGTTTAACCGTCCGGACTCTTGCATGAATTTGTCACCTCGTTCACCTAAAAGCCCCCCGACAAATTCTTGCTTTTCTTTGAGCGAGCGAACTGCCTGTGTTAACTCATCAACTTGTCCCGTATTACTTTGGGTCTGCGTTTCAATGTTTTCAACCTGACTTTGCAGTGTTTGATTCATCGAATTGATACTGGCCTTGACATCTTTCTCTAAATACCCTCGCAAGGCTTGGGTGTCGGCATTTAATTTTTCTGTAAGTGAATTCACATGGGTTTCGAGTTGCTTAAGGTTGGCTTCCATTGTTGTGACCTGTCCGCCGACAAGCGTTCCGGACTTCTCCAGTGCTCCACGGATTTGCTCGACAGACCCAGACACTTCCTGGAGATTGGTTTTTTGGGTTTGCACCTCTGTGTCTAGTGAAGTGAATTGACTATCCAAGCTGTTCACGGTTGTGTTGAGCTCATCAATTTTTTGCTCCAATTGATGACGCAACTCAGCATCCGCTTGACTGGCTCGTTCCGTTTCCTGAACCAGTTGACTTCCAAGCCCTTCCATCGAATCTTTGAAAGAGGAAAGAGACGTCTGAAAGTCAGAGAGTTGTTGGTTTCGAGTTTGACTATCTTCGTCAATTTGTTGGATCAAGGCGGTTAGTTGACCTTGGGTGGAGCCGGTTTTGGATTCAAGTGTCGTTTCGTGTTCACCCACCTGAGTTTCAAGTGTTTGAAATCGATCATTGGCTTGTGACGTTTGCGCATCGAAATCTTGCCTGACATTTTTGACTCGAAAGTTGAGTTCTTCAATGTCACCAGTCAATGTCGTGAGGTCGGCCTCTCGTAAGGCCTTGAGTTCTTGCCGTATTTCAGCGCGTGCACGAAATAAATCTTTCATGGCCGCACTTTGTTGCGTCTGTAAAGATTCGGCTTCTTCCCGATTAGTGGAAATAATTTCCTCGAGTTCCTGCTTATCCTGATTTAACTGTTTGATCTGCTCTTCCAAGTCTTTCTGCACTCGTGCAAGGTCGGCTTTTTGAGCCACGCAGCCCGAAAACAGTAGTGCCCAAAAGATGACCGCAAATCCGACGAGGTAGGAATACGGTTTGGGGAACAGTCGATAGGTTTGTACAGGTATCAGTCTCGAGTTCATCATGAGTGCGTATTACTCCACCTAGGCTCGAATGGTATTATGGGTTTTGAACAAGTAAATGGCCTCGACGATTCAGCTGGTAGCAGACTTCCGTGGAGTCTGAACAAAATGGCTTATCTTTTCCATACGAAATAATAGAAACTCGTTCCGGTGTGATGCCTAACTCGACGAGATAGTCACGAATGGCACCAGCTCGTTTTTTCCCTAACACAAGATTGTACGCTTGCGTGCCACGGATATCCGAATGCCCCTCCACTAAAAGCTTGGCGGCATGAGTTTCTTGAAGCCATTCAGCTCCCTGTTCCAATGCGTGTCGTCCTTCTGAGGTCAGTGTCCAGCTATCAAACTCAAAAAAGATGTCTGTGAGACCTGCGGCCAGGGTTGCGGCTTCTTCAGCTTTAATTTTTTCAAATTGTTCACCAAAGGTAGCAGACGGGTCAGCTTTTGCCACCGCGATGTTTTCCGGCATTTTTTCGATCGGTAATGAGGATTCTCCATTTTGGTTGTCAAATGCTGAGGAGTTTGAGTCACTTGGTGTATCGAACGCGACGAGAGGTGGGAGGTCATCAGAGTCAGAATCGCTTAGATTTGAACCACCAAGTCCATCGTCAAATGAAGGAGATTGCGACTGAATGCCTTGTTCAGTGTCTTCGAATCCTTGCCCTTGATTGTCGTCAGGTGAAGTTGTCCCGTCATTAAGGCCTGCAAACAGGTCGTTCTCCGATTGAGAGTCTGACGGTTGCTCTAACGGCGCGACATCATGAGTAAAATCCAGGGGCTCAAGCTCGTCAGTTGAAGTTGCGGCAACATCACTCTCGTGCTCTGCGGAGACCGTATCATCAACGTCTTGATTTTCGAGTCCCGATTCATCGAGACCTGAAGTCTCCATGCCACTCTGATCATCAGATGTATCCAGGTCCATGGCCACCTCTTCTTCGCCAGGTGAACCGGACATCGTCGAGACGTGGAGGTGTTTTTTCCCACAACCAGAACTGATGAGGAACAATATGCCTAAAATAAGTATGACTGATGATGTTTGATACGTTGGACGCATAATCTGTGCTCCTTTTGCTGAAGATCACTCCGATGGCTGAATAACGGTCACAATGGTGACCATGTTGGAGAACTATGATGAGTTCCACCTGATGTTATCTGTTCGACGCCTGTCCCGTCACTATTAATGAGGTAAATATGGCTTTTCCCTTTTCGTATTGAGCTAAACACCAAGTGCCGACCGTTGGGGGACCATGATGGTGAGTCGTCAATACTTTGTCCAGTGGTTATCTGAACGTATCGACTGCCATCTGGTGTCATACGGCACAGCTTAAACCCTTCTCCTGAAATTCTACACACAAATGCAATCCAATCGCCACGGGGTGACCACGTTGGAGCAGCATTATAATCACCCTTAAACGTCAATCGCCGTACATTTGATCCATCAGCATCCATTACATAGATTTGTGGCCGTCCCCCACGGTCCGAGGTAAAGGCGATTTTTCGCCCGTCTGGCGACCAAGAGGGGGAGAGATCGGCACTTCGATGAGAGGTGATTTGTTGAATATCCATGGTCTCGAGATTCAGAATAAATATGTCGGAATTTCCTTCTTGAGCCGAGGCATAGCTGAGATGTTTCCCATTTGGAGAAAACACAGGGGTAATATTTAAGCTGGCTGGCTCAACCAAGACCTTTTCTTTGCCTGAGGATAAGGTTCGCTGGAGGATTTGTTGTTTTCGTTCGCGGTAGGCCGTGTAGACTAAGGATTTTCGATCGGGAGCCCACGTGGGCATGAGGTTTAAAAATCCATCTGCTGTAACCTGTTGTGGGCCATATCCATCGTAATCCATGACAAAGAGTTCTCGTCCATTTCCCTCTTCAGAGACGTAGGAAATTTTGGTTCTCGCGATCCCTGGCTCTCCGGTATAACGATAGACCAGTTCATCAGCCCACCGATGAGCCATCAGACGGACCAGGGGATCCGTCACTTTGAGCGAAAAGTACCGTTTCCCAAGAAGAAACTCTTTTGTTCCCGAATCATGAGCGCAGGCGTCAAACACCAGGCCCATTCCACCATTTTCGGTTCGACCAACTCCAACCCGCCCCCACGTCGAAACGGTCACTCCCTGGTTTGACGCTTCAGCGTGATTCTCTGGGCCAACACATTGACTTTCAGAAAATTTCCCAGGGGTAAGGGGAAGGTCTACAGGGGAAAATATCTGAGATCGTGTGAGATCAGCTTTGAGTACCGGTACGACTTGCTGATGAATCTTGGGGGATGTTGCGCCATCTAAGTTGCCGCTCCCAAATTGCATGACCCAGATTGGAATACGTTGAAAGTCCGATCGTGAGGCCTCGAGAAGCGCATCTTGTGCAAGAGATGAGGGGATCATCCAGAATTTTTCAACGGTCAATACGGTAAGAAAGAGTATGAGGCTGATGACAATTCGAGTCATGAGAGAGACTCTCCTATTCTAAATTTATAAAGAACGTCGAGATATGATGAATTCATATCTTTAGGGAAGGGCGGTAACGGACTTGCGGCTTTGACGGCTCGTTTGGCAGCCGCATCATAATATCCGTTTCCGGACCCCTGTTTAATGCCAAGATTGATGACGTCCCCTGATGGCAGGACTCGAAACCTTAGGATGACTTGTGGATGATCTTCGTTAAGTGAGACGCGGGGCGCAACCCACTGCTGCTCTATCTTGGCTTCAATCAATGCCAAATACCGATTCTGGCCGGCGGAATTTTTGGGTGTACCCGATCCGCTAGACGAAGAGTCCGTTTCTGGCGCAGCCTCGACCTGGACCTGCAAGCGTTCTTTCAGCGATTCGATTGGCGCCACGTCCGGAATCGTCAGCTTGGCAAGCTGCTGGTCGATCTCTGACTTTAACGATTGAGTCCTTGCGGGGTCGGATTGGGGTTGCGGGGCTTGCGCTTTGGGTTCAATCGCTCGTGCTTGTGTTGGCTCTTTAGTTGGGACTGGTCGCAGTTTTGGGATTTTCACTGACCCAAGAACTTGCTTTAATGAATCGGCCAGACGCTCCTCTTTGATGGGAGTCTCTTGAACTTTTTTCTCGGTCGGATCAGCTTTTGTAAAAGGTGTGTGAGTTGGGGGCACGGCCAGCTTCAGTTCTTTGGGGGTTTTCTTTGTCACCGATCTTTTCCGAAGCTTCGGAACCTTGACCGATTGAAAGGTCTTTCGAAAAGAGTCGGAAAGTTTTTCAGTGTGGGGTTCTGGACTCTCTTTTTGTTCCGCACGTTTGAACGGTAGTATGGGTTTTAATGTTGGCGCCTCAGGCGGAGCCTTGAGGGATTGAAGCGTATTCTTGGTTTCCTGCCGAGAAACTGGTGGGGGCGGTGTGTCCGGAGGAGGAGCAGTCTCTTGACGGACAGGTGGAGATGATGGTTTTTGGGCAGGTTCAGGAATTGAGACGTAAGGTTGTGGAGTGAGACGTTGAGCGCGAGAAAGTTTTGGGGCCGTTGTCGGGAGTTTAATATTTTCGAATGCGTTTGGCGTTTCAGGTTCGGACTCCGCAGGGGGCGGAGGTGGCGTTTTGGCTGGAGAGGATCGTTCATTGGGAACGATCACGGACTTCACGGCTCCCGAGAATGAATCTGAAAGTCGTTCAGTTGCTGCCTGTGTTGGCAGTGGAGTTAACGGCTCAACTTTAGGTTCAGGAGGACGCGCCTTTTGCTTCGGCGGTGGCGCAGGTGGTGCTTTTGGTTGCTTGGCTCTAGCTGTGGGCCTGGCTTTGGTTTTCGCCTTGGTCTTTGCTGGTGGGGCTTCAAGGTCAGATGGATTGATAAGGGACACTTCATACGAATGAAGAGGCTGTTCAAATGTTGGCGCAAATCTCAAGGTGATCAAGAAAATGATGATCAGTGCATGAAGGGCGAGTGATCCAGCGAGCCACCATCGTATTGAAGAGTCTTCGCCTGACATGCTTGGCGATAACCCCAATGAAATGAGATTGGCTGGACCGTCATGTGTCATTGGTGAGAGGGCAATTAAGAGGCGTTCCTAACCGCTTGTCTATCAAGCTGCTCTGTTTTTGGTCCTGTGACCATTCCAAGCCTCTCAA
>BQIX01000281.1 GCA_021604145.1 Nitrospirales bacterium | reverse complement strand
TCAGTCCCTCGCTCCCGAGGCACAAACAAAATGGTATGTGGATACCGGGCCGATTATGGAAAAAGCATGGGCACAAGAAGCAGGCCTTGGATGGATAGGCAAGCATTCAAACCTTGTCTCGTCTGAATATGGATCATGGCTACTTCTAGGAGAAATACTGACTACCCTGAATTTAAAATCGGATTCTCCAGGGACCGACTTATGTGGTTCCTGCATGCTCTGTATCAATGCCTGCCCGACTGGAGCCATTGTTGAACCGTACGTCGTCAATGCGGAAACATGTATTTCGTATCTCACCATTGAATACCGTGGAAACGAACAGCAACTTTCAACTGAACTCAAAACACAAATCGGCAATCGAATATTCGGATGTGATGATTGCTTAGATATCTGTCCTTTCAACTACAGTCGTGTAGAGACCAACGAATCAGCATTCCATCCTTCCTCAGTCACCATCAACCCCAATCTTTCGTCCTTGCAGGATGTCACAAAAGATGAGTTCAATGAAATGTTTCAAGGAAGTCCTATTCGGCGAGCAAAACATGAAGGCTTTGCACGTAACCTTCACATTGCCCAAAAGAATGATTCTCGTACACCTAAAAGGCCATAAGAGCCGGACTACCGTAATTCAACGACCGTCACCCCGTCTCCCCCCTCTGCACGATCACCTGCTCGAAATGTCGCGACATACGCTGACGCAGCAAAATAGTCTCGCAACGAAGCTTTTAATTTTCCGGTTCCATGTCCATGGACTACAAGAACAGAAGAAATTCCCTGTATCATGGCTTGATCGAAAGCCGATTCCGTTGCTTCTACCGCTTCATCAACAGCCTTGCCTCTGAGGTCCACCTTAAAAGAAGGCGTGACGATATGAGCAGTCCGCTGTTGGGGAGAGGCTTGAGGTAGATTTGCCGCTTGCTGATGTAGCCCTCGTGCTGATTTCAGTGTGATTGGCTGTTGAGGTGATGCCTGTGAATGATCGACAGCTTGCAAGAGACTGACATCGACAGAAATCACTTTCTCTCCCACGCGAATCTTCACTCGTGACTTCTCCTCAACACGCTCTAAGAGAATCCCGGTTGTTCCGAGACTATTGATTTCAACGACATCCCCGACTCCAACAAGATGAAGTGGAATGGATTCCTCGGGCGTGAGTAACATTTGACTTTCTCGTTGAAGCGTACGAATGCTCTGATGAGTGGACTTTGCAGCGAGCAAAGTTTGATCTTTTTTGAGATTCTCAATCGCCTCATTAATTTTCCGTTTGACTTGGGAGAATTCTGCTTGAAGATTTTTTCGAATCTTTTGACGTTCTTGTCGCTCAGATTGACGTAATCGATTATTGGTGTCACGTATTTCTTGATGGTATTGTTCAGCTTCGATTCGTAAAGTTGTGGCCTGAGTTAGTTCTTGATCCAGACGCTGTTTCGTGTCTTGCAACTCTTGAAAAACTCCTCCAAGATCTTGCTCTTGGCCCTGTACCAACGATGACGCATGGGCCAAAATGCGAGTATCCAATCCGAGCTGCCCGGCAATTTCGATTGCCGAAGATCCTCCTGGCAAACCTTCAAGAAGTCGATAAGTGGGCGTAAATGTCTTCAAGTCAAATTCGTGACTCGCATTGACAAAGCCAACTTTGCGTAAAGGAAGTGTCTTTAAGGAATGATAGTGAGTCGTGACCACGACTCTCAGGCCTCGTTCATGGAGACAGCAGAGAAGAGCTTCGGCGATTGCTGCGCCTTCAAGTGGATCTGTGGCATTCCCAATTTCATCAAGAAGTACGAGGGAAGCTGGCATTTCATCTTGCGAACATGATTGGGTTTCCTCCAAGAGGGCGATCATATTGGTAATATGTGCGGAAAAGCTCGATAAATCCCGATGTAAATCCTGTGCATCTCCGATATCTGCATACACTCGTTGAAAGATCCCCATCTCAGAACTATCCAGACATGGGAGATGAAGGCCAGCACGAACCATTAACGCATACAGACCAAGAAGTTTGAGGGTGACCGTTTTCCCCCCCGTATTCGGACCGGAAATAATATAAATCGTATTATCGCCGGTTAGATGAATATCATTGGCGACCACACGCTCTTTATTGAGTATAAGCAACGGATGACGGGCCTGTTTTAAGGCGATATGTTGTCGAATATTCAATGTCACGGGGTTTGCGCTCATCTTGATGCTCAAACGGGCCTTGGCTCCCAGGCTATCCAGGCGTTGCAAAATTTCAAAGTTATCTGAAAGAGAAGAGGCGTGAGTCGCCACCATGCTAGAAAGGTCTTGCAGAATACGCGTGATTTCTTGTTTAACTTGAAGATCTGCAATTTTGATGGAATTATTGAGATCGATGAACTCACGCGGCTCTAAAAAGACAGTCGCACCGCTACCGGAAATATCATGAACAATGCCGGGAATCTGATGTTGCATCTCGGCCTTCACCGGAATGACATACCGATTTTCGCGTTCAGCAAAATACTTCCCCTGAAGCAGTTCTTCATGTTCATGAGAAGACAGCAAGCGCTCAAGACGTTGTCGTATCCGTTGTCGATACTGTTGAAGGTTCTGCAAGAGCTGATGCAGTTCAGGACTCGCCGTTTCTCTGATATGGCCTTCATGATCGACACATTGAGCAATTGCGTCATGGACCCACACAAGAGGTTCAAGCTCTTGGACCAGAGCATGAATCGTGGGACATGATTCCTCGAACACCTCAAGCGTTTCAACAACATCTTGGCACAAACCTAACATGACGGAAATATGAAACAGTTCAAGACCTTCAAGCTGAGCACCTTTCGACGCTCGCTCAAAGACGTCTCGAATATTTTCAAAGGCCAAGATGGGAAAAGGCGTCGAGCTTTCCAGAATGAGGCGCATCTCTGTCGTCTCTCGTTGCCGAATGATGGCAGTGTCGAGGGAGGTTTCGAGGGGCAACCGTTGACAATATTCTGCTCCCACTGAAGATTGAGCATGCGATGCCAGAGCGAGCAAAAGTTTGTCCCATTCCAGAACACGTTGTGCTTGAAATTGCAAAAGGTCGAATGACATACGAGAGAGTGTACTATGATTGACAGGCAAAGATGTAGAGCACGACACAGATGATTGGTCAATTTTTTTTACAGATGTAACATAGGCATGACTCTCAACAGAGTCGCCCACGTCTTGCACGACCAGGAATGAAAAGGGGATCAGAAGCCTGGGAAATGGGAATTTACTTCGAAGATTGAGGATGAGGAAGTGATTGATTGAGGTCCTTCAAGGTCTTAAGAATACTTTCACGGAAATCTTGCCAGGTATGCTCACCGCTATGGCGTAACTTCTCAACCTTTGAAAGGAGTTCAACTTTTTTATCTTTAAGTGTTTCCAACTTTTCATTCAATTGCGACTTCGTCAATTCTTGAAAGTCCGTGCTTTTTTCTCGCAACGTTTGCACTTTTCCTTCTAAAACTTGCATTTGTTTTCGTACGTAACGTTCAAATTCCTGTTTGTCTTTCATGGCCGAGGCGAGATTGTAATCAAGGGTATCCGAGAGACCTTGTTTCGAAGCCGTTGAAGGACTTTCAGCAGCATGGACGGGAGACAACAATCCACACACATGGAGTGAGGCGACAACCAAAAAAACACAAGCAAACTTCATGCTGACTTGGGGTCTTCCAGCGGATTCTGTCATAATGCAGCTCACAGAAGATACATGTTGACCGACATACATCTATCGTATCACAAGATATCAACATTTCACAGACTGAGATACGTATCTAGGTTATAGAATCGTACGAGTTCTAATTGTTCGATGATGTCATTTGAGAAAGGTTGCCACAATGACTCAAGACGAAGCGAGATCGTATTTACATTATTTATTGACGCTTAATCTTCGAAGAGAAGAGGCCTTTGGACCGCTGGCCCTCACATTTATTAAAGAACAGAACTTGTCAGAACTTCGGCTGGAACCTGAAGAACAATTCAACCTGGTCATGGCCACGGCTCAGGTGTTAGCCGCCGAACCCAAACGCTACCCCCTCAAGGTCGAGATGCTTCAACGAGCCATCAGACTTCTCCCGCAAACACGATATAACGATCCGCAGTTGGCCATAGAGTTGGAACACGATATTCGAAAAACTCAAGCTGACTTGAATATTTATACTGAAGCCATGAAAACGCCGAAGGCCCAAGGCCACCGCCAGCGCCTCATTGTCGAAACGGATGCCCCTCAGTATTTTCTTGATATCGCTCAGAAACGGGCTTCCTCCTATTATCAACAAAAATATCGTCTTTCCAAAGAAGCCAAAACCGCTCAACATTTTGGAGGGACACCGAAAAAGTTTGATCCAGACAACCAAGCCGTTCAGACAGAATTTCCCGGAGCTTGCGCGCCATTTATGTCCGTTCGGTCTAATGCGTTTCACATGATGTTGCCCTTCGACCTCAAAATCAGCCGTGACCCTAGCGATCCCTTAGAGGCAGGAGTCCGGATCTTCTATGCCAAAACAGGATATTCATTTCCCCTACGGTATGAAATGGGCAAACTGTGCAGTTATCATGACGGACAGGTTCTAGATATTAACTTAAACGATCCACATCTTCTGTTCGTTTCAGTTTCACGCGTGAATGATCCAGAATTCCGATCTCATACGAGATCGGAAGATCCAAACATTCCTCCAGAGTTTGCCTATCCTGTTTCGGTATTAGAACATACTGGCAGTCTTGGCCCATTTATACAAATTGCATGCAACTTTAAGGTCTGGTTTGATGCATCGGTCGTGTCCTTACTGATACAAGGCTCACCAGATCTCCACGAGTATGGGTTTCAGGGTGGAGCTGGGTTGATGACAAGAAGTTACGCCTCAGACAAGGTCGAGACGTATGCTGAATCATTTTCCCAGCCATGGCAGGAAGGCTTGAGCTTTAATTTTATCAACCTACATTTGCAGTTGCCCCCTGGAGCACCTAGTGCGATAATTCCTCACAGTACACCTATTTTTTCAGTTTTTCCGGTGCTGAATCGCCAGTCATATCGATTCGAAGATCGGGCACAACTCGATTAAGAAGTACACATGAATTTCATAAAAATTAATGTAAAACATTAACTATTGATTTCACCATCAGATTCCATCAGATAAACGTCTTTGACTACTTAAAAAAGCTCTTGATTTTTCTGATAACCTGGAATACGCTTTACAATAAATATGAGGCTAAAGACCCACATTTTTGTTTATTGCCAGCAACCTTGATCCTATGGTAGCGTAATATTTATCGATGGATGACGATGGCCCTAGATTTTATGCTCTGTCAAATGGACTGAGCATTCTTATTAATTCCACATCACTTTCCCTGGCTACTATTCCCCATATCACAAAATTTCCCAGAACGGTGGGTACATCCACCCAGCACCCGTCTGTCTTATTGATTCGTCCTTGCTGAGATTATGGATATCCT
>BQIX01000280.1 GCA_021604145.1 Nitrospirales bacterium | reverse complement strand
GTGACGAAATCTGTCACTCCAACAGATTTCCCCTTATCAAGATTACAACGACCCGACAACGAAGAATGCATTAAAATAGGCAATCCAGCAAAACGAGGGTCTTGACGAATGTGCTTAGTCAGAGAAAAGCCATCCATTTCCGGCATTTCAATGTCTGTCAATAAGGCATCAATATACGTGGCCAGCGGTTGCCCTGTTGCCTCCGCATCTTGAGCAAATGCTCGTAATCGATTCAAAGCTTCTTTTCCCGTACAGGTTTCCTCCCATATCACCCCTAATCGCTCTAACGTCTTGGCAATTTGTTTCCGAGCCACCAAAGAGTCATCAGCGATAAGAAGACGCTTACCCGTCAATCCAGGAAACGCTTCGACCCTTCCATACATGTCATCATATAATGTCGGATGCAATTCAATGAGAATTTTTTCGACATCAAGGATCAAAACCATGCGTCCGTCGTCTAACTTGGTTACGGCTGTGACTGAGCCTTGACGACCGGAATGCAACATGGGAGGCGGAGTATGAATACGTTCCCAGGACATTCGAATAATTCGATCAACGCCCGCTACGAGAAATCCCTGTTTCTGATCGTTATATTCCGTAATAATCAGCTTGGCGCTCTCGTGGTCTAATGTTCCTAACCCAATCGCTTGCTTGAGATCGACCAACGCAATATTTTCACCACGAAGATTCACAATACCTAAGATTCGAGAATCGGAATCTGGAATTTTCGTCATCGGTTGAATCTTCATGACCTCACGAATTTTAAAGACGTTAATCCCATAAATTTCTTCGGTTCCAAGATGAAACATCAACAATTCCATCTTATTGGCACCAGCCAATCTCGTTCGTTGATCAATTTCCGCCATCCATTTCGACATGCGCGTACTCCCTATGAAAATCGTCAGGCGTCAAATGTGAGACGTACAATGGGTCGGCATACGATGTTCTCCGATCTTTCTACAACCATCCCGTTCATATTGCTGCCTGTTGTATCACAAGTCGTCTATCCCATCATTGCCAAGGTGGCACCACGTATTTCTTCGACAAGATCAGCCATATCCAGAATCAAGACAACCTTACCATCTCCAGTGATCGTGGCTCCCGCTACACCCTTCACGTCCGATAAAAACTCACCTAACGATTTGATGACCACTTCTTCTTGCGCCCGTAACCGATCGACCACAACACCAAAACGTCGTTCTCCAATGGCAATCACCACGACATAACATTCTTCAGGTGATGACGAACATGGAATTTGAAACTTTTCTGAAAGATGAATAAGTGAAAGAATACGCTCTCGAAGATTTAATACAGCCTGTCCATTAATCGTTTTAATTTCTTCTTTTGTCACCTTGACGGCCTCAATGACGGACGCCAATGGAATCGCGAAGGTACAACACTCCACTTCAACCATCAGGGCTTGTATAATGGCAACCGTCAACGGGAGTTTAATTGTTACGCGACTACCATGCCCCGGCTCTGAATCTAATTCAATACTCCCATTCATTCGGCTAATATTGGTACGGACCACATCCATGCCCACGCCACGGCCGGATAAATCACTGACTTGATCTGCCGTGCTGAACCCCGGGAGAAAAATAAGATTCATCATTTCTCGAGGTCCCATTGATGCAAGATCGGCTTCAGTCACAAGTCCGCGTTCAAGGGCTTTGGCCTTGATTTTTTCGACTTGAAGCCCTCGACCATCATCTTCGATTCGTATCACAATACTATTACCTTCTTGTGAAGCCGTAAGTCTGACGTATCCTTCGGATGTTTTACCGGCCTCACGCCGGGCCAATGCGGTTTCTAATCCGTGATCCATTGAATTTCGAACCAGATGGACCAAGGGATCGCCAAGTTCATCGGCCACCGACTTATCAACCTCAGTATCTTCACCCAACAATTCCAGACGAACTTGCTTACCCAGTTTATTCGAAACATCACGGACAAGACGTGGAAACTTTGCAAACACCTTACGAATTGGCACCATGCGTGTTTTCATGACAGCTAGCTGCAGATCGGATGTCACAAGATTTAATTGAGCTAACGTGACCCCTAACTCACGAATATGAGGTTCATTTTCAAACTGTTCCTCAAGACCAAAGCCTAATTTCATTAATCGATTACGACCCAAGACAAGCTCGCCAACCAGATTCATGACGTGATCAAGACGTCGCGTTTCCACACGCACGGTCTGATCTTCTTCTTTTCCAGTATTCGTTTTTCCCTGAGCAGGCTTTGCCGCCTGAATCGAACGTTTGGTCACATCCTTGATCTTACTCAACATAACTGACAGATCAGGTTCTGGGTCAGCTTCTGGTGATACTGTATTAGAACTCACCTCCAACGCTTCGAGAGAATCTTCATTTTTTACACTTGCGGAAGATTCCATAGGTAGAGACGTATCAGAAGATTCACTGGCATCTTCCAACATCACTGCTGATGAAGCATCTTCTGCGAACGACGAAGCCGGTCTGTCACTCGACAAACGTGGATCGTCTGTCACGGCAGCATTGGAACGTTCGGACCCAAGAACTGGAGTGCTTTCAATCGTCAAGGTCAACTTATTCACGATCATACTGGTATCAACATGTGTATCTTCTCCGGTGTCTCGAATATCTTCTTGGAGCAGCTTCACAACATCAACGGCTTCGAGAATGATATCGATAATGAAAGGGGATACATCGATTTCTCCTTGACGCAATTTATTGAGAAGACTTTCACCCTGATGAGCCACTTCAACTAAATTGCTAAATCCAAGGAATCCGGCAGATCCTTTCATGCTATGCATCGCACGAAATATTTCATTCAACAGGTCGGCATTGCTTGGATCGGCCTCTAGTTTTACAAAATGCTGATCAAGAGCTTCCAGCATTTCCGAACCTTCGGCCAGGAAATCATTCAAAATTTCTTTCATCTCATCATTCATCAAAAACTCCGTATCGTCAGCGAAGAGTAAGGCTCACAACGTACTGAGAGAAGATGTTTTTACAAAAATCGTCGATCCGTACTATCCACATTTCCACGTGCTTCAGTTAAATCCGAATTCTGAAAGAATGTCATCCACGAAGTCTTGCTTCAATGCGGTGTTTTTTGATGCTTCGAGTTGATGCAACATGTCGTACCCTCGCCCTTCCTTTTTGGTTTGACCTTTTTTGTTTTGCAGGCCAAACACCACAACAAGCTTTAATAACTTGTGCTGCACTTCATCGAGTACAGTCACAAGCTTTGCCACTCGTTGGGCAACGATATCTTGAAAACCAAGGGCAACGGTAATATTGGTAATACGGACTTCATCTGCATCCAATAGCGTAGACATTATTTTTAACTGCTTGGCCATGTCATCTGACGAGACTTTTGCCATATTCTGCACCATCGTCTTCAACCGCTCACGATTTTCCGTCATTTCTTCAGTAATCGTCATGACTGTATGCGTGCCTTCTTCTGTAATCTTCGCCAGCTCTCCTAGGTGAGCCGTCGCATCCGGTAATTGATCAGACGTTGAAGCTACAGGAACTTCCATCTCACCAATTGTCCGAGTCATCATTTCCACATATTTCGTCAACTCCCCCAATTCGTCATAAATGGACTGGTCGGGTTCTTCCGTCGTCGGCTCATTTGTGTCTTCAAAGCCTCGGTCTACTAACATAGTGATCTCCTTTATTGGCTACGACCTCTACCGGCATCACGACCAGGCGAACCAGTATTATGACTTTTTCGCAAAAATCTTCTCTAACTTTTCTTGAAGGGCTTCAGCCGTAAACGGCTTCACGACATAGTTGCTCACACCGGCTTGCACCGCTTCAATAATGTTTTCTTTTTGCGCTTCAGCCGTCACCATCAGGAATGGAAGCGATTTCAGATTGGCATCACCACGCACATTACGCAATAGCTCAATGCCAGGCATCACCGGCATATTCCAATCAGACACGACTAGACCAAATCCGCCGGCCTTGAGTTTCGTGAGTGCATCCTGACCGTTCTCCGCTTCAGCAATATCTGAGTAGCCAATTTGCTTCAACACATTTTTCACAATACGACGCATCGTTGACATATCATCAACAACTAGCACCTTCATACTCGTGTCCAGCATGATCACATCCCTCCTTCATTAGCTCGTGATATCTTGAATAGACTGAAAACACCGGTAAACACAGTCGCCGCCTTCCCGTTCAGTCTGAAGATTTTCATTCTTCCGTCCCATCCAATATTTTCTTTGTGGACATCCTCACCCACACAAGACTTCTCCATTTCCGACCGACATACTGTCGTCTCCACAACTCACCTTGTCAGACTGCAGATCAACTCGCCCTTCTTCCAATACCCGTCAATTTTCTATCAACGAATAGCGTCAAAGAAGTGAAACGTAAAATTTCATATCGCTTTCGTAAAGATGATGAACCTTATGTTGAGGATCGGTAAATATACCGCATTTCTTAAGCAACAGATTTAGAAGAGTTCGAACACTTGATCTTCACATGAAGCAATATTGACAATGCTTTCCCTAGGGGTCACCTATTCATGACAGAAGAAACACGGGCACACCTCAAGAAAGATGGAGAAAGGCTTTTCCATCACAAAAGCTCCTCCTGCCCAGGTATTGTTCAAATAAATACCCATCATTCCATCCAGGCGAGTCAATCTTGTCTTGTGAGCATGTAAAAGGACCTCACGATAGGAAATCCAAATAGATTTCAAGTGAGGTATAGCTACAAATACGCGCAATTACCCACCTCAATACGCGGATGTGGGTCGAAACGTCTAGAGCCAATCAAGAAATCAACTTGTAGACGGTACACGAATTTCATCTGGTCTTAATGAGGATCACATTGCTATACACTGGAGGGTATTCAGCGAGGGCTCGATAAGCCCTCGCTTGAATCAGGTTATGAAGACGAGATGGAAAGACGAAACGGATAAATCATCAGCCAGGTCACGATCAACCAGAAAGCAAAAAGTCCGCAATCCACGTTCAGCGCTGTTTAATTCAAGCTGAATCGATCATGTGAACCATTCTGATGCACAGCACCAACAGCCTCTTCAATTCCAGCATTTTGAACCCAGGCTTCAATTTCTTCTTTGACAAAACGCCAGTGCTTGCCAACTTTATGACCAGGGAGCCGTCGTTCACGCGCCAGTTTGTAGATCGTTGACTTCGGAACTTTTAAAAATGTAGAAACTTCGTGTAACGTGAGCAAATCATTCATGAAGATACCTCGTTGCATATGGTTGCTAATGCTTTTCGTATCGGAGCGAATGTTCATAAACTTGAGAACTTTTAGAAGAAACTACACCACAATTGTTTGAATTTATTGTCGAACACTCGCATGAGACATACTAAAGGTGACCTCGTTCCCCTTTCCATGGTACATCAGGCCAGGAACAAGGGTTTGAACCAAGAAAATGCCTCGTCCAGACCTTGCGGTTTGAGGCAATGTTTGAACATCTCG
>BQIX01000279.1 GCA_021604145.1 Nitrospirales bacterium | reverse complement strand
CGAGGTTCTTCAACTTATTGTGACAACAACGGCACACATGACGAATTCAAAGATTTGCTCCATTATGCTCCTCGACGAACGCAACGGGGAACTTCGGATTGAAGCCACACAAAGTTTGAGTGAACGTTATCGTCGAAAACCGGTTTTAAAGATTGGGCAAAGTATGAGTGGACGTGCGATTAAAGAACAGCAACCGGTCTATGTTCCTGATGTAAAAACCGAAAAGGACTACTTCTATAAAGACCTCGCGAAACAGGAAGGGCTCTGCTCGCTGGTCTCGGTTCCCATGATGATGAAAGATAAAGCCATTGGTGTGGTAAATTGCTATACTTCGTCCGTCTATGAGTTTTCCATCGAAGAAATCAAATCTTTACAAGCTATTGCCAATCAAGCGGCTGTCGCTATTGCACACACAAACGTAGTTGAAAAGTCATTTGAAATGCAGGAGGCCTTGGAGGTTCGAAAGCTTGTGGAACGTGCGAAAGGCTACATTATGCAATCAAGAAAGTTGTCAGAACCTGAGGCGTTTCAACTCATTCAGCGACAAAGTATGAACTTGCGAAAATCCATGCGAGAAATCGCAGAAGCCATTATTCTTTCGGAAGAACTTCAAGCGGCAACGAGAGCTCAATAAATAAATCCTGAGTGAATCCGGTGAATACGAATAGTGGTTTCTTATGCTTGACACTTGGAGAGATTGGTTGCTACTTCTTATGAAGATGAGGATTATAGCCGTTTCAAATAACTTCCGATATTTGGGGGTATAGTATTACGCTAATGAGGCGACCTGTCATCATCAATACAGGAGGGCAACCTCATGTCATCGTTGCTGGTCTATTCACCTCGATCAAGAGGCATGCAGCAATCGTCGCCTAGGGCCGCCTTTCTCATTCAACGGCAAATTATTTGGATTCGCTATAGACGTGTGAGACAATGAAGTCTCATCTTGGTGACAACATATCGTCGTAGGACAAGGGCGTCCTCACTCTAGTTGGAGTCGAGGACGTTTTTTTATGCAAACATTTCGAATCGCCATGGTGCAAATGAATCCCATTCTTGGAGACTTGGAGGGGAATGCCCAATCAATTTGTCGTTGGTTAAAAGAGTCACGTAAAGCGAAGGCAGAGGTGGTCGTGTTTCCAGAACTGGCCGTCACGGGTTATCCGCCAGAAGATCTTTTGCTCAAGCCAAGGTTTTTGTCTGACGCGAATCGAATGATGGAGCGCATAGTCAGGCAAAGCCATGGTCTGAGTGTCGTGGTGGGATGTCTGACGGGTAATACTATACATGACGCGTTGACGACACAGGTTGTGCCGACAGCGTTCAGTCATCTCTACAATGCGGCGTCCGTGATTGCCGATCGTCATATTTACGGCACATACTGTAAGCGATACCTGCCAAATTATGGGGTCTTTGATGAGGGGCGATATTTTCATGCCGGCCATAAAATTCCCGTGTTTGTCATCAACGGAGTCGTGGTGGGTGTCAATATCTGTGAGGATATCTGGTACCCAGATGGTCCTGCGCGTGTACAGGCTTTGGTTGGTCGCGCTGACCTGATCATCAATATTAATGCTTCTCCGTTTCAGTCCGGTAAGGGACATAATCGCGAGAAAATGCTGGCTGCCCGTGCTCGTCAAAACGGTATTCCGGTGAGTTACACTAATATGGTTGGGGGGCAAGATGAACTGGTGTTTGACGGGAATAGTATGATCGTCAATGAAAAAGGGGAGGTTATTGTTCGAGGCAAGGCCTTTGAAGAAGACTTTCTCGTGACAGATCTGTGTCTTGGGACTTCCAAGGTCTCTCAGTCATCTGTCAAGGCTAAAGCACGGGCGACCAAGAAATTTGGAAAGCAAGTCGAGCGGATTGTCGTCTCGACGACTTCACCTTTTCCTGCACGAAAACTGCTTGAGCCCAGATCAGCTCCGATGCTTGAGCCGCTTGAAGAAGTCTATCGAGCACTGGTGCTCGGTGTGCACGATTATGTACGAAAGAATCAATTTACGAAGGTGCTGATTGGGATCAGTGGAGGAATCGACTCAGCACTCACTGCCGTTATTGCGCGTGATGCGCTTGGCTCAGAAAATGTCATCGGGGTCTTTATGCCTTCGTCGTATACGTCTCAGGCCAGTCGAGTCGATGCTCGGGCCTTGGCAAATGAGCTTGGAATGGAATTGCTCAATCTTCCAATTAGCCGTCTGTTCCACTCATATCTTCGAATGCTTGATGGAGTATTTGAGGGCAGGCCACCGGATACGACAGAGGAGAATCTTCAGGCAAGAATTCGTGGGAACCTTCTGATGGCATTGTCGAATAAGTTTGGCTATTTAGTCTTGACGACAGGAAATAAAAGTGAAATGAGTGTCGGCTATGCTACATTGTATGGTGATATGGCTGGAGGATTTGCGGTCATCAAAGATGTTCCCAAGACCATGGTGTTTGAATTATCTCGTTGGAGGAGCCTGTACGAGGGGGACACATTTGACCAACTGAAAATTCCTCAACGAATTCAAGATCGACCGCCAACAGCTGAACTCAAAGACAATCAATTGGATGAAGACACGTTGCCTCCTTATTCTGTTTTAGATGAGATTCTTAGAGCGTATGTTGAAGAAGACCAGTCCCCACAAGACATTGCATCCCTTGGATTCAAACTCCCCCTGGTCAAAAAGGTCATTTCTATGGTTGACCGAAGTGAGTACAAACGTCGCCAAGCTCCGATAGGGATAAAGATTACTCCTCGAGCGTTAGGAAAAGATCGCCGGATGCCGATTACGAATCGATATCCACACTCATGAGTGCCAACAGGCAGGGTGAGTAAAACTCAAAGTATACGGGACTGTTTAACATGAGTGATTTAGCTGAGACTCCTCCCCCTCAAGCGAAACTCACAGATTCTCAAACATTGATAGGTCAGTCTGCTCTTCAAAGACGGCGTGAAGACTTGCGAGGGCAACTTGTGGCCGGGGCCACCGGTTCGGCGATTGTGGAATGTTTGACTGATCTCGTTGATGAACAGTTGATCAGCCGATACCGAAATCTTATCCACCATGCTGGTCAAGAGGCGGTGATTGACGTGCAGCAATGTTGTCTTGTGGCGGTCGGTGGGTATGGACGTCGAGAATTAGCTCCCTATTCAGATATTGACGTGATGGTCTTGTCAGACGCCTCGAGCAATTCTCAAGCGGTCTTGGACTTATCAAAAGGTCTCTTCCATCATTTGTGGGACTTAGGATTCCAAGTTGGACACAGCGTTCGTTCTATCGCTGAAGCGCTGTCATTGGCAGATGGAGATTTACCAGCAAAAACTGCATTAATGGAGTCGCGCTTTCTTGCCGGAAATTCTGTGGTGTTCCAAGATTTTCAAAACCGTTTTGTCCGGCGAAATTTGGAAAAACGGGTGTCCCAGTTTATTCAGCACAAGGTAGAAGAACGCCAGCGGGAATATTCAAAATTTGGAGAAACCGTATTTTTGCTCGAACCCAATATCAAGAAAAGTCAAGGCGGGTTACGCGACCTTCATCTCGTGCAGTGGGTCGGAATGGCCAAATATCAAGCAGCCACTATTCAAGAACTCACCAATTGTGGCGCGCTTGCACGGAAAGACGCTGTGGCGATACAAGAAGCTCGAGAGTTCTTGTGGCGCATTCGGTGTCTGATGCATTTTGAGGCAGGGCGGGCACAGGATATTTTGACTTTTGAGGATCAGGAACGATTAGCTGCAAATTTGGGAATGACTGATCAGCCACATCTGCTTGCGGTTGAACAGTTCATGCAGCAGTACTACCGCCATACCATAGGTCTCCATGAACGATGTCTGCGGTTTATCGATCGGACCAGAGAGTTTCCTTTGTGGAAGCGGTTGTGGCATTCCATGCCTTCATCGTTGATCGAAGGATACTTTCTGAAGGTTGGAGATCGGTTAACGGTTTCATCTGAGAAACTCACGCAGGTTTTAAGAAATCCAGAATTACTCGTTCGGCTGTTTCGACTCAGTCAGGAACGTGGGTTGCCTGTTGAAAGCCAGATGATAGACGAATTGCATGATTATTTGGAAGATATTCCGAACGAACAGTTTCATATTCCGGCAGTAAGTCGGATTTTTCGAGAGATTCTTTCTGAGACGGGGCGAGTCGCGCATACGTTGACAGCGATGCATCGAGCGAAGCTTCTGGAAAAACTCGTTCCAGCATTTTCGCGTGTCCGCGGTCTCATGCAATTCAATCAGTATCATAAATATACGGTTGACGAACATAGTCTTCTCGCTGTTCGGGAAGCCGAGTTGTTGGAGAAAGACCAGGGACCACTCGGGAAAATCTATGCCGACATTAAGCAAAAGGATCTTCTTCATCTGGCCGTCTTGCTTCATGACCTAGGGAAAGGAAAGACTGAAGATCATAGTGAGGTCGGGAAAACTATTGCGCAAAAGACTGCCGAACGTCTGGGATTGACGCACGAAGAGAGTCGAGTCTTGGAGTTTCTCGTCCATAAACACCTGTTAATGGCCCATACCGCGTTTCGTCGAGATATCCATGATGAGAAAGTCATTAAAAAATTCGCTCGTGCTGTGAAAACGCCAGAGGTGTTACGGCAGTTTTTGATTTTGACGGTGGCGGATATTACCGCCGTTGGTCCGGATGTGATGAATAAATGGAAAGAGACGCTCTTAGTCGAATTATATTCACACACGCATGCGACAATTTCTGGTCAGGGTGATTTCACGCTGGATGAGCAAGACGAGCGAGAACAAGTTCAGAAAGTCGTGCGAGAGCTTCATTTGCACGGACAGACCCATGGTGTTGCAACGTCTTACGAGGAAATTGATCAACAATGGGTGCAAGAGCAACTCGCACAGTTTCCCTCTCGTTACCGTTTAAGTACATCTCCAGACCGTATTGCACTACATCTTTCTGCCATTAAACGATTAACTCCTGATTCTCCGTTGGTGGAGACACAGTTTCATGCAGGTCTCAATATTACCGAATATACTTTAGTCGCTCATGGCGGGAATAAACCTGGTATCTTCATGAACATGACAGGAGTTCTCGCTGCGCTGGGCTTGGAAGTGCTTGATGCGCAAATTGTCACGAGAAAAGATGGCATTGTGGTCGATTCATTTTCTGTGAAAGACCCAGACTACGATGGTGCTCCTCCTTCCAGAAGGCTCGAGCGAGTCTGTCAGACGGTTATCACCGTGTTGAAGGGAGAAGAAACAGTAGAGCAAGTCTTTGCCAAAGGGAAGCGAGTGGTCTTTGGTCGACTCTATCCGACAGGTCGAAATGAAACAGAAGTGCAAATCGACAATGAGAGTTCAGATCGGTATACGGTGATAGAGGTTTTTGCGGATGATAAGCAAGGGCTTCTTTTTATCATCGCTCAGTCTTTGGTCGGCCTGAACCTCTCCATTCATTCGGCTCGAATTGGCAAACGCTTAGACCAGGCTGCTGATATTTTTTATGT
>BQIX01000278.1 GCA_021604145.1 Nitrospirales bacterium | reverse complement strand
GTCTACCCTTGATGGACAGTCTCTTGGTCACCCAACATTCGGAGGGCGGGTACGGATTGCGGTTGGCGGGGTTGTGGATTCAGATCCCGATTCTTATTGGGTTCGTGGAATGGTGGCGCTGACTTCTGATCCCGTCAATCCAGGGTTGCCTGATAGAGGCATCGAAAGATTTTCATTTGGACGGAGCAGCCAACTTATCATCGATGATGTCTGTATGACGGAATAGTGTCTTATCTTTTTGCTCAGGCTAGGGGGTACTGACTAGCGAATCCTAGCTTGAAGTTTTTTGGGGGTGGAAAATAGGCACTTCCGGTAAGAAAGGCTACTGCTATGAATGCTAAATGCGAAGTGGACAAAAGCAATCAATTTAAGACGATTTGTTCACAGGCAGGAATATTTTCATCCGAAGCTAAGTATTCGCTCTTCGGATGGATTCGAGTCTTAGGTGTGTTCCTATTATGTATCTCGGGAGCAATCCTTGGTTCATCTGCTTCCGCTTCTGAAAACGATCAAAAAAATGGTCAAGCGCCTAATTCGTTACCTACTGCCATGATGTTGGATCAAGACCTGGATGGTGTTCAAGATGACCGGGATAACTGCCCGAACATTCCGAACGCTCCGGAAAAAGGCAATAGGCAACCGATGGTATGTGGTTCAGGCTTTAAAGCGGCGATCGATCGCTATGTGTTCCTTTCTTCACGAACCTTTCGTCCTCGACTTGGGATTGACCCAAATCTAAAGCCGATGGGCTCATCTATGCACGTCCTTCTTCACATCAAGCCAAACGAAGATCAAGTAGTTCTCCACAAGAATCAACGTGAGCGTCTCCAGGCAGCTGGCGTCAAGCTTTGGGAATACCTGCCTCACTTCACCTATTATGCGACTATCCCGGGAAAGAAGCCAAAGATAATCTCTATTGCTGAGCTTCCGTTCATACAGGGTGTCAGCGCTATCCAGCCCAACGATCGTCTCGCTCGTAGTGTACGAGCCGGCAAAGGCACGACGCCAGAACGTCAGCCGGATGGAAACTTACAATACACAGTTGAATTCTTTCCGGACGTAACTCAAGAAACCATAGGCAAACTCTTCGCCAAGTTGGGTGTGCGACAAATCGAACAGGATGAGGAAGAGAGGCTGGTGCAGGTGGAGCGATATGAGTCCATCTTAGCTCTTGCCAAGAGCGATCTTGTGTATTGGATTGACGATGGCCCTGGAGAGCTAAGAGGTCAAGACGAACGGGCTCGCGTTGAGACGGCCTCAGACCTTGTGGAGCAGGTGATGGGCTTTACAGGAAAGGATCTGACTGTCGCCATGGTGGAAGGAGCATTGGTTCCGCCGACCCATCCGGATCTGGCAGGTCGGATCATTCACGATAGCTCTGGGCCAGAGGAGTTTGATGATGACAATCACAATCTCAAGGTTGCAGGTATTATGGTCGGAAATGGTGCGCTCAGTCTTGATAAAACGAATCGTGGGTTTCTACCCGATGCTCAGTTGATTGATTTTTCGAGCAAGCCTTCTGTGGGTGTTGGTCGGACGTCAAAGAAACTCTACTACCGATTTCCTAAGAGAGCACGTGATGATCATGATGCCGTGCTTATCAATTATTCGAACGGGGACCCGAATTGTAACAAGGTGGGCGAGTACAGGACAGACGGCAAAAATATTGACAAAAGCGTGCATAAGAAAAGCATCTCTATCGTTCGAGCTGTCGGTAATACTCGTGGAAGCGGAGGATCCTTCGGGTTGGATCCGAAAGATAAAGATCCCGATATCGCAGCCGCAGCCGCGAAACACGGCCCGTGCCCACGAAACCTCGAAAGCCTGCCGCACCCCGTTCCAAAGAACGACGTGGCGGTTGGTAACTGGGATTTGAGTCTTAACGACATCCATTCCACGAGTGCGGTGGGACCTGCGGCAGACGGCCGTTTGAAACCCGATCTGGTTGCCCCTGGTACGGGAACTACGACAACGGCCTACAAGATCCTGGATAGTAACCCAGAAAGAGCACTCTTTACGTACGACATTCTTGGCGGTACCTCAGCCGCGGCCCCGATAGTCTCCGGAGTGATGGGGCAAGTGTTTGAAGCGTTCTCGAGACTTGGCGCAAGGCCTACTCGGGATCCATTGACGATTCCTCCAGCAACTGTCAAAGCCATTTTGATTCATTCTGCAATTGATGTGGGACCACCTGGCCCAGATTATTTCACCGGTTGGGGACGGGTCAATGCAGCCTCTGCGGTTCACCTGGCCCTGAATAATGGCTCACATGTGTATGAAGGCTCGCTAAATGCCGCTCGAGAGTACGAGGACACGCACGAGTTTGAGGTTTCTCAAACGACGTATGGACTGAAAGTCACCCTGGTTTGGGACGATCCCCCAGCGTCGAAATCTTCGAACGTGGCTTTGCTTAATGACTTGAACCTCGTGATCCTGGATCCTAGCGGCAACCCCTATCTTCCCTTTGATACTGAACTCACGAGTGTCGGAACAGCGGAACGTTTGGCGGAAGCGCAGCAAGGGTCGCAACCGTGCAACCGTAACGAGATTTTTTGTGATCGTCTCAACAATGTGGAACAGGTTCTTGTCACGCAGACTGATCCCAATACCGGTACCGCTCAAGCATTGCCAACCGGAACATGGCAAGCTCGAGTCACCCACGGTATATTGAGTAAGCCGCCGCAAACTTTCAGCTTGGTTGTTACGACTGGTGAATGCCCACTCCGTATTTATAGCAGTACGACTTTAACTGAGAATGTCTCTTGTCCCAGAGAGTTGCTTGAGCCTGCAGTATCAATAGAGAAGGAAAATGTCGTGCTCAACTGTAGTGATCAATCTGTGATTGGAGAGGGGAGCAACTTCGATGCGAATTCCTTGGGGCTCTACGCAGGAATTCGGACGAATCGTGACCGAGTGACCGTTCGTAACTGCCAGGTGCGGGGCTTTGATATTGGCCTTCATTTCATTGGCGGGAACAATGGCGTCATTGAGGGAAATAAGGTTATGGAAACCGATATTGGTGTTCTTCTGGATGCGTTGGGTAGCAACGGTACTGACGACCTTAATGTCAGGTCGAATATCATAGAGAACATAGCAGACTATGGGATTTTCGCGAAGGGAAAGCTGACCAACAGTACGATGACACTTAACAGAATCGATAATCCAAATTATGCAGGCATTGCACTTGTCGCGATTCAAGGGCGGTCGCCGGCGGATAATACCCTGTCATTTAACGTCATCGATGATACGGCAGTTGGTGTAAAGCTGGAAGGTCTTAAATATGCCGACATTTCAGGGCAGACGCTAATAGACAGACCGCTGAGAAATAAAATTTTTGGAAACCTCATTAACCAGGAAGTCCGTGTGGGCGTCAAGGAGTCATGGGGGCAACAAAGTCAGATTTACGGGAATATCGTCCGTGCATCGGTGAGCGGCATTGATGTCACAAATAGTCTTGGGAGCCCAGCTCTCAATAATATCTATACCAATATTATGACGAGAGCTGACATGGGCATTATACTTTCGGGCGCTTCAAGCGGATTGGTGTCGAATAATACCATTCGTCACGCCGGGACCGGTATATGGATCAAATCAACTGAGGGAGACATCGTCAACGTGCGATATAACAATAAGATCGATGTTCTCGGTGGTGGTACAGGCATTCGAGTGTTCGAAAGCGATAACGTGGCCGTTGAGGGTAACTTCGTGAGCAACGTCGTTGTTGATGATGATAGCGACGGCTCGTTGACTGGAATCGGGATTGATGTTGAAGGAAGCGATGCCCTGACAATTTCAGGAAACTTCGTTAATGACCTGTCCACAGGCATCACGGTAAGTTCCAGCGCAGAGACAATCATTGACACCAATACAGCTGAGAACCTTGAAATAGGAATCACTGTGAATGAGACGCCTGAAGTCAATATCCTTCAGAACACTATTCGGCATGCCACCATCACCGGCATTCGTATCAATGCCGAAAGTGCGCAAATAGATGATAACACTCTCGAATATGACCCCAATATCGATCCCATACCAACTGCAAAAAGTGCGATACATTATTTTAACGGTAGAGGTGGTCGGGTACGTAACAACTCTATAACAACGACCGATCCGACTGAGCATGCCATCCTTGTGGGTAGCATGAGTCCTATTCCACTTCCTATTAATGAAATACGTGATTTAACGATCGAGTTACAAGAAACCGTCATAGGCCATACCAATGGCATTACCATTGGCAAAGGAGTGCGTTCGATCACGATAAACAATAATACCATTGAGGCGACACACACGGGTTTAAATGGCGAGGCAGCGAATGAATTAGAGACTATACAAGTCACATGCAATAATTTGACTGGAGTGAACAAAGATGCGGTCTTTTCCGTACCCGTGGATGTTTCTCGAAATGTGTGGAGCGAGGTTCCTGCCCCCGTGCAAGTTTTGGATGGCGATCCAGTGGATGGGTATGGAGACGCGGGAACAGGCTTTCCCTTTTGCTCGAGTGATTACAGCGGAACACGACTGTGCCCTGCCAATCCATACCGTTCATTCAAAACCAATCAAATCTCAGACGACATGCCGTGGGTTGCTACGAACCACGCTTGTCCTCCTTGATGTCTCTTTGGCATGTGCGATAACAAGGATACAAAATTGATTGTGACCGCGACAAACAACGCTTAATCTACGGAGTTGACAATGAGTATTGCTCTACGACTTTTAGGCGAAGAGAGAAATCTTCATACAGTCTTACCGAAGGGTATGAAGCGGGCCATACATGTCTTATTTCTGATCTGGATATTCACGGTGGTAGTGGTTTCAGAAACTCAGGCCGCGACATTGGAGGTGTGTTCGTCTAGCTGTCCATACTCAACCATTCAAGCTGCGGTAGATGTCGCAGCCAGTGGGGATACAATTGAGATCGGACCGGGCACATATGTGGAAGTCGTGCAAGTCAATACCTCCAATCTGCGCTTTGTCGGTGCTGGTAGTGCCGACACAATTGTTGACGGACCTTTAAGCGCATTTGTGTTTCATGAAGAAGCAGGGGACGTCACTCTCAGTGGCGTGACTCTTCATAGTCAGGTCACGGGAAGCTGTATTCGAAACCATGCGGTGTTGACTGTTCAAGATAGTGTGTTGGAGAACTGTTTCAATGACGAGAATGGGGGTGGGATTTATACGAGTGGTGATTTGGTCCTCGATGGGGTCAGGATTCTTTTTGGGATTGCACGGTACTCCCAGAATTCGCCAGGCCAAGGTCGTGGAGGCGGTTTGTACGTTGATGGAAACTCAACATCTGGAAGACCGATCGTCCGTATATATAATAGTGTGTTTGCCGCCAACGAAGCCTTATTCGGTGGAGGGGTCTATATCGGGACCGGAGCCAAAGTATTCATCGACAAGACCGCGTTTTCAAGCAATCGGGCCATGGATACTACAGGGCTTTATTCTGCCACCGGGCGGGGCGGGGCGATTCGTACCTTTGGTGAGCTTCATGTCACGAATGGA
>BQIX01000277.1 GCA_021604145.1 Nitrospirales bacterium | reverse complement strand
ATCACACTCATGTTCGCTAATTCAAGATCCGCCATCTCTTTAACAAACAGAATGCTGGCTAAGACCACGCCAACCCCCACCGCCGTAATCAAATCAACGGCAACCGTGATAAACAATACCACGGCCATAATCACAACATCTGCACGAGGCGCCTGAAAGACATGCCGCAGAAATCGCCAATCAATAATGTCGATACCGACCTTGAGCAAAATACCGGCAAGTACCGCCAATGGAATTTGCTCCGCCAACGGACCTAGCCAGAGCAATGTGGCGAGCAGCACGACCCCCATCAGCATCCCAGATAATGGCGTACGGCCACCGGATCGTATATTCGCAACCGATCGCATTGTTGCCCCGGCACCCGGAAGCCCACCAAATAAGCCTGAAACCATATTTCCGATCCCTTGTCCAACAAGTTCTCGATTAGAATCATGTTGGGTTCTGGTCATATTGTCACAAACCAGCGATGTCAGAAGACTGTCGATGGCGCAGAGGAAGGCAATCACAAAGGCTTCTTCAATCATGATCGTCAGCGCATCAAGTCGAAATGTCGGAATGAGTAACGAGGGGAAGCCTTGGGGAATATCACCAATAACCGGCGCTTGAGGAAAAAAGAAAACAGCGGCTGGAGTGCATACGAGGAGAGCGAGTAATGATGGTGGAATGAACTTCCCAATAATGTTGGGCGTAAGATACACGATACCTAAGGCCAAAAACCCTAAGATCGAAGCCTGGAGCATCGGGGTGCTCACTACATGAGGAAGCGCAGTCAAGTTTGCAACGACCCCTCCTGTTGAGTCATGCCCCAACAACGGAGCAACTTGCAGAATAATGATGATAGCCCCGATCCCGCTCATGAATCCTGAAATAACGGGATAGGGAACGAGACTGATATACTGTCCGACCCCAAAAGCGCCCATGAGCATCAAAATAATCCCACCCATAATGACCGTCGTAAAGACGACAGAAGGATCATCAGCAAACATGGCGAACATCCCGGCAAATACAACGGTCATGGGACCGGTAGGACCTGAGGCCTGTGCAGGTGTTCCTCCGAATACCGCGGCAAAAAATCCGACAAAAATGGCTCCATATAATCCGGCCACTGCCCCGGCCCCCGAAGCCACGCCAAATGCAAGTGCGAGCGGGAGGGCGATGACTGCAGCAACGACTCCACCAAACACGTCCCCGCGTAAATTATTAAAATGTAACCCGTGGATAAATTTTGACGTCATAGATTGTCTTGACCTGTTTTCACAAAAGTTTAATTTTAATTGAGAAGGCAAGCGTGATGGATTCTAAAACCAGCAAGTCTCGTTTCGTCTAAACTTAAGAATACAAGAGATACAGGCTGAATGATAGTTGTCGTTCGTTCTAATCAGTAGACATTTTACCCATTTCATTCCATAGTGGCAGATATCCCCCCTCGCTTTTTACTCACCACACTTGAGGAGCTATATGATGGATCAATTGGAACACACGTCCGGTTGGGTGCAAAATCTTGTCTTAACCTACGTGCCTAAATTGTTGCTTGCTATTCTGACGTTGATCATTGGGTGGTGGATTGTCAAACGAATCGTCAATGTCCTCGAGCGAGCCATGGAACGAAGTCATGTTGAAGTCACGTTACGCGGGTTTTTCAAAAGTATGGCAAGCGTTATACTCAAAGCCTTACTGTTCATCAGTGTGGCATCGATGGTCGGGATTGAAACCACCTCATTCATTGCCATGCTTGGAGCCGCCGGGTTAGCCGTCGGCCTGGCTTTACAAGGAAGCTTGGCCAATTTTGCCGGAGGAGTGCTGATCCTCTTTTTTAAACCTTTTAAAGTAGGTGATCTGATAGAGGCCCAAGGGTTTCTGGGAAAAGTCAAGGAAATTCAAATTTTCAATACCATGCTGACGACAGTCGACAATCGCCGCGTCATTATCCCAAATGGACTTCTCTCAAACGGTGCGCTTATTAATCTGAACGTCGAGCCAAAACGACGCGTGGATATGACCTATGGTATTAGCTATGACGATGATGTCCTCCATGCCAAAGACGTTATTCGCCAATTAATCGCCAAGGATGAACGTATATTGCAAGATCCTCCATCAGAAGTATATGTGTCAGCCCATGCCGATAGTTCGATAAATCTTCTGGTTCGTACGTGGGTCGAACCTTCAGACTATTGGGGCGTCTATTTTGATATGCATGAACAGGTCAAACTCGCTTTTGATCGTGAACAGATCACCATTCCATTTCCTCAACGCGACGTGCATTTCTTCAAAGAACCCACGCCAGCTTAGATTTTCAGCCTATTCAGGAATCGGTCATATGTGTCAGGGGCTCTCATTGAGTTCCTGACACGGAGGCATTTGCGCTTTCCTCTTCCAATTTCATCTAATACCTTATACATTGAAAGAGCGAAATCATAAGGATTCGGCAACACTCGACAAGTCACATATCATTACAATTCCAGGGCAATCGCTTCATGAAGCCTCAGATTCATCTCCCATATTCCATGACCTTTTCGAGCGCTACCACCATCGGCACTCAGATAATTTTCTCGATTGCCCTGATGGCCCTAAATATTTTTTCACCTCAGTGCGTGTTTGCCCAAACCAACGAAATCCCTCAGACAGAAATCAATCAACAAGCCGAAGATCACTTACGCTTGGGAATCGATTTCTTTTTGACCGACGAATTAGAAATCGCCATCGATGAATTTCGAGAGGTTGTTCGTTTGCGACCAGGCTTCGCCGACGCTCATTACAATCTTGGTGTCGTGCTCGCTAAGAGTGGAGATTTAACCGGAGCCATTGCTTCCTGGTCTCAGGCTCAACGCCTGGCTCCGAGTGACGTACCCATGCAATACCACCTTTCGGCTCTGGTGTCATATAACTATGGAGTGTCTTTACTTCAACAAGGCCAACTTGATCGTGCCATGGACGAATGGCAGGCAACGTTACGGATCCAGCCAAACTTTGCTGAGGCTCACTACGCGGAAGGTCTCGGATATTTAGCACAAGGTAATGCCCTCCAGGCGATTGCCAAATTTCAACAGGCGCTCACTTGGCACCCTGATTGGGCAATGGCTCACTACCAATTAGGAGTGGCCTATTACGAGACTCGCGAATTCGAGCTCGCAAAAAAGGCCTGGCATAAAGCTCTTGAGCTCCAACCTCAACTCGCAAAAACCCATGCAAATCTTGGGTTAGTTCTATTCATTGAAGACGACATTGCACAAGCTATTGAGGCATTTCAACACGCAATGACACTCGACCCCAATTTACCTGAGGCGTATTTCAATCTGGCGGTCGCCTTGTCAAACAAGGGAGAGTGGCGAGCCGTGCTCAAACCGATTCAACAGGTGCTCATCTTACGCCCTCAGATGCTTGCCGCCCGCCTGTTACTCGGCACCGCCTGGGCTCATCTAGGGAATTGGGCCAAAGCCACAAATGAGTGGAGGGAAGCGCTTCACCTTCGCCCACCGGACTCGACAGCTTCCATTCTTCACTATGATATAGGTTCAGGACTATTGATGATGGGAGATGCACGAGGAGCGATTAGTGAATTACAACGGGCATTGGTTTTTCAACCGGAATGGGCCGAAGCCCATTATCAACTTGGCAGCGTCTCAGTACTGGACAAGAAGTGGGCAATGGGGTTGACCCATTTTCAGAAAGCCGCCGAACTGAATCCTTCCTGGGCTCAGGCTTTTTTCAGTTTAGGAAAAGTCCATTATCAGATGGGTGCGATCACGGAAGCCATTGAAGCCCTGAGTACCGCCACCCGCCTTGAGCCACGGTTTGCTGAGGCCTCGTATCATCTTGGAGTCATACTTCGCGCACAGAATCGTTCGGAAGAAGCCATCGCTCCCCTACAAATGGCGGCCAAAGCAGGGATAGAAGATGCGCAAAGCCTTTTAGCTTCGATGTATGCGAACGGGAGTGGAGTCGATCAAAATATTCCAATGGCGATGATTTGGTG
The DNA here is from genome assembly GCA_021604145.1 of Nitrospirales bacterium. Lineage (GTDB taxonomy): Bacteria > Nitrospirota > Nitrospiria > Nitrospirales > UBA8639 > JAGQKC01. Next base: position 1,552 of record BQIX01000277.1, on the reverse strand, counting down.
GGCTCGCATTGCTTCTGGAGAATCCTCAACGGAAACGAAGCTCCAGGCCAAGGAGAGACTTTCCCAGCTTCGTCGTCAGCTTAGCGGTCAGCAACTCTCGTCATCAAAAACTCAGGAAATTCAGAGCGGACTGTTCCTCATTCGTCGGGCTCTACGACAAACGGTCCAAAACATTGATGGCTACACGTTTGAGGAGAGCCTCGGGCACCAACTCATTCAACACGAACGCGTGTCAGAAGCAATTCCGGTGTTGATCCAAGAAGCCTTCGCATTTGATGAGTCCGCACATCAAGAACTTGAATGGTTGTATCAGAATGGCGTGGAAGGCAAACTGAAACCGTATGACACAAGAATTTTGGACTATATGATCGAGACCGCACAGGAGAAGAAGGCAGCATCCTGTAAATTTTTAAGACAGATTTCCGTACGTGAAGACCTACCAAGAATTGAAGTACAGCACATTGTCCAACAGGATTGCGGGTTCTAATATTTCTCCACAAGATGACACGATCATTGACTCCTAAGAACACGTCGCCAACACGTGCAATGCGAACAGCAACCGCAGGACTCCTATTTGGCCTATTGGGTATGCTCTTCGGACTGATATTCTCACTGCTGTTTCCTCAAGTTGAAGTGGCATCATATGACTGGCAGATGAAAGCCAAGTCACCCACTGTCGTACATCCAACAATTCTGCTTATCACTCTTGATGAACAAGATCCAGCTTCATGTGGAAATGGGCGGTGGAATTCATCGGTCATCGCTAGCACAATTTCTGCACTACATAAAGCCGGGGCATCAATCATTGCACCGACTATTCAGTTCCAATTTCCCAACCCTCCAGAATGCGGTGATGTATTGGGAAATGCCCAGCTTCTTGAAGCCACCAAACAGGCAGGGAACGTGGTTTACCCATTATTTGTGGAGCCGCTGATTGCGAACGAAGCTCAAGCCACTGGTGGGTTTATGCTGACTCCTGACGGGGATGGAATTTTTCGAGGAATACCGTCCCGTCAAATGGCAGATGATATGAAGCCTTTGCCTTTAGGACTTACTATTGCGTCGGCGTACAACAACAGTTCCCTAGAGCGACCGGATCAAGGATTGGTTACTTTTGTCGGTCGATGGTCGGATCAACCTTTCCCAACCTATACATTCACCGAATTATTTGACTTAGTTCAGAGGCGACAGGACGTCAAGCTTTCAACACTTGTTCAAGGCAAGATTGTACTGCTCTTTCCCGTTACCTCAAAGACCGATGTTCTGGGAACTCCTTTAGAGCATGCGGCTCCACTCGGGTTTATCCATGCCAACCTCTTAAATACAGTTCTCACCGATTCGTGGCTCAGTCAATCTTCCTGGACATCGGACTTTTTCAGAACGGTCAGTGTGATTGTGATCATTGTCCTATTAGCAGCGTGGAGACAAGACGGTTGGGGGTGGGGAGCCATCAGCATCGTCATCCTTGCTCATTATGCCTTGAATCTGGGGTTGTTTGTCAGCACAGGATCCATCTGGCCTGTTGCAAGTCCGACTGTTGCCATTGTCTTCA
>BQIX01000276.1 GCA_021604145.1 Nitrospirales bacterium | reverse complement strand
CATGACGATCCCGTTACGGACGAAGGCCCGAATCCGGCAGGCATGCGTATCGTTGGGCGAACAGCACCAGGTAAATGAGGAATCATAGCGATACTGATCGTGATAGACCCGCTCCCAGGAGCGGTCCGGGTACTCCCCCAGGGGGTTCCCGACTTCAATGACCGGCTGCAAGGCCGTTAAGGCTAACGCCTTATCCGCCAACGCTACTGCGGCCACGGTTCCAGCGGACGCCTTTAAAAACTGCCGCCGTGACAAAAATTTCATGTGTTTCTCCTTTCACGACTACCATGATTAAGTGAGAATGAAATGTGCTGGACACTAATGTAGGCTACACGCCCTCCTTTCTTTTTTAGACAGAACAAGCAGTCAATAAAAATTTATAAATTACGCGATCAATGGCCGTATGTATTCCTCAATTGCAACCAATCCATATTCATGATTAGCAACCCATGTGCCTGTTAAATGCCGTCAAGACAAAAAAATCAAAGCCATTGAAATACGGTGTTTTTTCACACATTCGTGAAGATTACACGGTAATTCGTGCAGTTTTTAACCTTGAAAGTTCAGCGCAAGACAAATCAAGGCCGAGAATATTCATGGAGCGATTGATTGATGACTGGATGCGAAATGCGAGGGAATTGTGCTCTAAAAACTTAAGACTTGGGTGGGATTACAAACTTCAGAGAATGAGAATTCATGTGGAATCTTTAGAAAAAGGATCGTAAGCCCGACTTACAACTGCGCTGAGAATATTTTGACAGAGAGCAAGAATCAGCTCATCAAGAGAAGAAAAGACGACAACAAGAAGGAGGGAAAAAGGTCAGAGAAATGTTGAACGTTTAACTGGAATAGGGAACTGCCACATGACGATATCGCTGAAGACGGGTAACAACCTTCAATCCTGCTGCGGCATTATCAGCACCTGCCAATCACTCTGCAGAAGAATGTCGAGGACGGTGTATACCAAGCTTCTTAAGGCGGCTTCGGAGCGTACCTGGATTCAGCCCCAATTGCTTCGCCGCTCCTAATGGACCTTCAATGCGCCACTCGCTTCGATCCAAGGCTTCAAGAATTCTTACCCGTTCCAGATCTTTGAGGTTTCTCGGCAATGGCTCTCCAGATTCAGGTCGAGGGGCATTCACTAATGTGTCATCTATGATTAATTCGGATGAATTCGAAAGAATCATTGCCCGTTCAAGCACGTTCTTCAACTCTCGAATATTTCCCGGCCATGTGTACTGAATTAATCGTTCCAGGGTATCGGCTTCAATACTCTGACATTTACGCTTAAATTGCTGACAATATTCATTCATAAAGTATTCAGCTAATACGGGAATATCTTGCGGACGTTCACGAAGCGGGGGGGTGGTGATAGGGAACACATGTAGACGGTAATAGAGATCTGAGCGAAATCGGCCGTCGGCAATGGCTTGCGTTAGGTCATTGTTCGTAGCGGCAATTATTCGCACATCCACCGAAAGAGGGCGGGCACTTCCCACTCGATCCACCATGCCATCCTGCAAGACCAGCAACAATTTCGCTTGCGCTTCAATGGGCATTTCCCCAATCTCGTCCAAAAATAAAGTCCCACCATGCGCTAACTCAAACTTCCCCTGACGCGACTGTTCAGCACCCGTAAATGCTCCCCTCTCATGACCGAATAATTCGCTTTCTACGAGACCAGAAGGAATAGATGCACAATTGACACGGACAAATGGCTTCTGTCGACGTGGACTATGTTCGTGTATGTATCGAGCCAGCATTTCCTTGCCTGTTCCGGTCTCTCCCATAATTAAGACACTCGTCGAAGTCGGGGCGACAGCTCGGGCAAGCTCGAGCGTCTTTTTGAATTTCTCGCTTTTTCCAATCATGGAGCCGAGGTCATGTCGGCCCTTAATCTCTTCAAGCAAATACGCATTTTCTCTCGCTAGCTGCTCACGGAGTTGACTAATTTCTTCATATGACTTGACGTGATCAATGGCAAAGGCAATTTGCGTGGCCACCTGCGTAAGAAACTCCACAGTCTCCGCATCCGGCTCTCCAGACTGCACACTCCCAATATTCAGTGAACCTAAACACTGATCGCTGACAAGCAATGGAATATTGATCATCCGCCCCAGCCCTTCTTGAAAATACAAATCATCTTCCAAAAACACTCGTTCGGATTGTAAGTGAGGCCGTACGTGAATGGTTCGATGTTCATACACCCAACCAATGGCGCTGCCCTTTCGAGGGATAATCGTATCGCACTTCAATTTGACAATTGGCATACTCGTTTCCACCGCATAAAATCGGAACGAATCGAGCTCAGCATCATATAGGGTAATCCCTGCTCGCTCCCATGCGATAATATCTTTGATATTGGTCGTAATGGCCCGCCAAAAACTTTCGGTATCCCGCTGTGAATTAAGAATATTTGAGACGACGAGTAATTTTCTGTAAAAACTCTGATCAATGCGGACCGAAGCTACATCGGAATTGTACATTTCAGACATGTGTTCATTCATTTGCATTATGTCCCGTCCATAGAAGAATAAAAGATGATGACTGATGCTCTCTTCTTGTTTTCATGGTGGCGTTCGCTATAGCTGCTCCACCATCACGCATGTGAGACCATGAAGAAGAGGAATGAAAAAATTTTGCTGCAAGCAATCAGACAATTACATGTAAAAATTCACGCGGCCTTTGCCAGAATCATCACTAGAACAAGATAAAACTATTGTAAGAGCAATACCAAGGCCAACCCTTGAGAAATTATAATATTATTTCACTGTTTTTGCATAATAAATAATTCTTTACATGATCACATCGACACCTATCATCATAAAACATTGATTTTGAATTTATTTTAAATGGCTTACAAATGATTTAGACCCATGAACTTAATATATTTATAACATTTACAGCCAAATAATAGCCATTCAAATATCACGGTAAACCCATGAAGCATATATAAATATCAATGCCTAAATCAGCTCGATAACTTACCTCCCCTCGCGTTTTTAATGATTTTTTCACCGCTTCCTTACTTTTTGCCTACTTTTTCTAATTATTTGTCATTATTCCCGCCTGCCCTCCTGCTAAGCACAAGAGAGGAAACAACTATGAACTCTTCCGGCTCGCCTTTGATTGAAGATAATGGGATGCCGTAAATGGGAGACAAGGTTACTTTTTCCTTATGTGCTAAGGAGCAACTCTCCTCACTTGCTTGGATCAATCCTTTATCTTCCACATTCAGATGCCCATGAAAATCGACTTGAGAGGGATGTCACTGCTAGAAGATGTGCACTCTCACACACTACAACCCGTGTGTGTTCGCTCAACTCACCTCCTAAAGCTCCTTACACACCAACCCAGAATAGGTCTTCGAAGAAATTTCAAAAAAGTTTCACTTCCCAACCATGTGTGATTACTTGGCACATTCTATGCGCCCTTACCTAATTCCCATTGATCTCATCATCACCGAGTTGAACATGCCGGGCATGGATGGGCTTCAACTCATTGAATTCTGTAAAAAGACGTGACACAACAGAGACGCTCTCCTTCATTCTCTTAACAGGAGAATTCACACAAGCCGCTCAACAACGAAACCGACAAGCCGGAGCCCTCGCCACGCTCACCAATCCCTTTTCAATGATGAAACTCGTACAGACAGTCACCGTTGCATACACGAACATGAAAACCCATCGTCCTCCACACCAGACCCTATCCAGTGAACATATATCGCGCTGACGCCGTACCCTAGCCCCACACATCATCCATCCATCTTCAAGACTTCCTTCCCGCCCTCTCCTCACCACGACAGTCCTGATCCCCAGTCCTTTACCCCAACACCGCCAACCATTCATGGCCGCAACGTCGAGCAAACACTTCCCCATTTTCGACCCTTCACTCTTTTGTATTGTTAAAAATCTTGTTTCATAAATCCAATCGCAATCTTTTCCTCGTATTCATAAGCGACAGACCATCACCTTGCTTTGCAGACAGGAGAAATGCAGTAAACAATTTCAGATTCATCACATAGAAAGGAGACAACCATCGTTCCAGCATCTCTAAGAATCTTCATTCAGCACTTACGATTTTTACTCATTTCAACATTCAAGGAGGATCCATCATGAAACAGAATCGATTCATATGTAAGCGTCAATACACCTGGACAGGATCAATTATTACCATGGCCATGTTGATGATGACCCTAGGAGGCCTCAATATCCTCACACCTACTGCCCAGGCTCAGACCATCCCTCCACAGTCTCCAATTCCACTCAATCGAGTCGTCTATGCAGCTAAATTTGTGTGTGGATTTAAACCCGGGTTCACCCCACCTCAGTCAAGAGTGCTTTTAGGACCGGCCGTCTATGACTATCGCGACTTAGAACCTGGAAGCTATGCCACAGCGTTGAATGTCTTGTTTACGACAGGCGCCAACACCACCACTAACATTAATGTACTTGCGTCTGTTCCGGAAACATCACAAAACGCGGCTGTACAAGGAGTCAATCTGGGCCCGATGTCCGTTTCTAACTTTGGGACGGTAAAAGTCGATTGCGAAGACATTGCTCAGGCACTCAATGGTCCGCTTCCGCAAGTTGCAGACAAAGCAGTGATCGAAGGATTTCTGTACATCACCCGACCTGTTGATGATCTAGTTGTCGAAGCTGTGTATTCCTACTCGTCCGAGATTGGGTCACTCGGAGGCGAACCACGGAACGAGGGAGGAATTGGCGTTGGAAGCTCCATTCATGTCCAAAACATTGAGCCCAAAAGCTATAGTTTTCGCATTCCATTGATATTGAATGCTCCAACTATTAATCGAACTCCGTAATTAGGTAGAACGCTATAAATGAGAGGCAAGGATTTAGCAGAGGGCAGATGGCGTGTATGAACACTTTTCGAAGTTCGATTCGCACATCTGCCTCCTGCTTTTTCTAGTATAGCGAGTGTCACGGAGTTTTATTCATACCACTGTTCAGAGGTTCCTCTCACCTTTACAGCTCCTCGCTCCGAGATGCTTTCAAACATGCATTCCACAAAAATTTCTCATAGAAAAATCCTAAACGACAAGAGGCTTATTCCACCACATCAAGGAAGCAACTATTTTATGGTCGCCTTCCTGACGGCAACGACAAATTCCCATTCTTTACATCCATAAAACATTGCTTGCTCGAAGATGAGAACGATGGGAAAAAGACTTTGGAAGACCAATGGGCGAGAATCATTATGCAATCAAAGGAGTTAGCCAAGAGCTTCAGTAAGAAGCCTACTCCGACCAAGCACCAAACAAACTAGCATCCATCGTCGCAGACAAGAGTCCTGGCTAAGCTGACGGATGGCTTCGAGCAGTCTAGCTGGATATCGGTGTACCGTCACAACCATTTCAACCAGCGAAAGACGCCGACAAGAAGCAGGCCCGAAAAGGTTAAGGATACACAGACAAGAGTAAACGCTCCGGGATTTTCAGATCCGGGTATCCCGCCAACATTGATTCCCAATAGACCAGTCACAAACGTAATGGGAAGAAAAATTCCCGCTAACAC
>BQIX01000275.1 GCA_021604145.1 Nitrospirales bacterium | reverse complement strand
CAAGTATTTGAACATCGCTCATCCAACCCAATGGGTCAGCCTCCCAATGTGTTCAATTTCCAATTCCACTTTGTCTCCGGTTTGGAGAAACTTGTCCAGTTCTAAACCGCACCCGGTTCCGACGGTGCCACTGGCCAGAATGTCTCCGGGATAGAGCGTCTGATCTTCCGCGGCATAGGCAATCATTTGGGCAAAGCTGAAATGCGACGATCCGCTATTGCCCTCCGACCATAATTCACCGTTCACCCAGGCACGCATTCTCAAGTGTCGAGGATCGGGAATGTCTTCGGGAGTGACCAGCCAGGGACCCAAACCAGTATTAAAGTCTTTAGCTTTAGCTGGACCAAGCCCCACCTTCATGATTTTTCCCTGGAGCTGACGAGCGCTAAAGTCGTTCACAATGGTATAGGCACCGATAAATTTCCCCGCCTCTTCAACAGATACCCGATGACATTTCGTTTTTATAACGATGGCCAATTCCAGCTCATAGTCTTTTTTGTTTTCGTGTTCGGGAAAAGACACCGTTGCGCCATCACCACTAAAACACCGGGTGGAACCATTGTACCAAACAGGAAATTCATACCATTCAGGCACAACATCCAAGCCTCGTTTTTTTCGAGCAGTGCGAACATGGTCTTCAAAGGTATAAAAATCTAGAAATGCCCCAGGATATTCCACCGGTGGCAGCAGCGTCACATCGGACAATGAAATTGGAGATTGTTGCAACATTTCCTCCCAATGTTGATCTCCCTCCCTGAGTCTGTTCATTGCCTCGATCGTAGTCATGTGCAGTAAAGGATAAATTTCGTTTCCGATGAGAACACCGTGGCCCTGCCTTCCTCCGGGGGGCACGTATCTCAACAGTTTCATGGCGTGGGTTCCTGCATTTCGATGGCTTCAAACAAGGCTCTAAAATTGCCCTCACCAAATCCTCCATGGCCACAACGTTGAATGATTTCATAGAAAAAAGGCCCGGCGCTTTCATCGTTGTACAGAAGAGAGGCGTCCTTGAGAAAGATTTGCAGTAAATACTTGCCGTCTTCACCGTCCATCAAGATGCCATGTTTTTTTAAATCTGTCAGGTTCTCTTTAAGGTCAACAATGTGTTGTTCGGCCATTCGTTCCGGCAACAGGTCGTAATACGTATCAGGTGTTGTCAGAAATTCAATGCCTTTTGATCGAAATTTTCCTACCGTGTCCACCAGGTCATCGACGGCCAACGCAATATGTTGAATACCCGCGCCATGATTTTTGTCGACAAAGGTCTGAATTTGTGAGTCATTGAAATGCGGATACAGTGGTTCGTTGGACGCAAATTTCACGTGAGAACCGGGATCATACATAACCTGTGAAAATAACCCGGTTCCCTTTTTCCCAGACTTAAAATCTGGGGTATGAAAGGACACGGTCCAAAATTTTTTAAAGTCCATCACCTGCTGGAAAAAATTCCAAATAGGGAAAATAGTTCTGGCGTTTATCGTGATGTGGTCAATGTGGTTCAATGGTGAATGTCCAGGCGAGGGAGAAGAGAGTTTTTCAAACATGGGGATTTCATCATCCTGTCCTTCTATTTCCAGGAAGGTGAATTCTAAAAACCCAATCGGAGAGGCAATGGTGATAAAATGGTGCCGACTATTGGGGGAATGAATCTCTTTCTCCCTGTGAACGAATGTCGCATGGTGATCTTGTAAATAGTTGACCGTTCGATCCAGGTCTTCTACCTGCAGGACGATCTTACGAACTCCCGGACATAATGTTTGCAAGTATTGAGCAGTATAGCTATTGGTGGTCAGCGGAGATGACACCATGATCTTGATGTCATTGGCGGAAAAATAGATGGCCTTGCTTTTGAATTTCTCTTCCCAATCGCGTGTGGACTGATGAGTCTCGAGAAACCCCATTTTATTGAGGTAAAAGTCACGACTACGGTCGAAGTAATCGACCACAAATTCAATCGAATAAACTTTTTTAATTCCCAGTGCTGAGGGCAGTTCCATTGCCTTGGACCCCATGACAAGAGTGTATGTGACAGATGACGTTTTAACGGATTTGGCGATGTATTCTGTATATTCATTATATAATGAATATAGCCTTGTTGCCTAATTGACGAAAAATAATGTTTGACCTAAGCATGACTTATGGTACTGAACACCAATAGACTTCGATACTGTATTTGAAACGGCACCAATAGAATGTCGTCTGGTCAACGTTCAATTTTGTCTTGATGAAACTGCGCTCATGATTGAAGCATGCCCGCAATTTTTCATTCTCAAAAGGCCCACCGATCCCCTACTGATCGTTAAGATTTATGATTAAAGGTCGTCAACATTGTATTGAATTTGAATCATGCTTCGCGCCAGGCACGGTTTTCATTCAAAGAGTTTGCCTAGAACTCTATTAACGACAATAAGAAGGGAACGGAAAGGTTCAAGCACTTTCTTCTTGAAAAGCGCGCATTCTTCAGTTCAGTTATGATTTGAGACAAAGCCTTATGCAGGTATAGTGTATTCATTGCCGGAAGGAAGGCCGATTTATGGAATATACGCCAAAGGACAGTACCACCCCATCTCAAGAACAGCACCTGGCCGGAATGCGGAAACTGTCGCCAAAACGCAATACGACAGACGCAGTCAGCGCCAAAGCGCTAGTGACGGAACAGTTAGAGCATTTTGGAATTGATGCAAAGAGTGACTTCGGCGAGGTTCTTGCCAGAATTACCCAACGCCTCTACGAATCACAAGCCGACTTCGAATTGCTATGGAATCTGACACTCAAAACCATTGACTCACTCGACCGCAGTGATCAAATTGCGTATTTCAATGCCAAGAAATTTCTTTCCTTCCAATTGGCCAAATTACTGGACACGGCACAGAACCCATTTCGGCGAACCTACCAGGCATTGGATTACCATTCATCGACACGGGCAACGAAGGGTCCGTATGCCGCGATTGATAACGTCACCGCACTTTTTTCCGCTACGCCCGTGATCGCCAGAACGGCAACGTATATCTACGCTTGTGCCGAGTGGATCGAAGATGCATTCAAGGGTAAGGAACTTCTGCTGGAGATCTATTCCCGATTATTGAATCCAACTTCGGTTTCTCTCGCGAATTTTGTCGTGGACCTCGAAGCCGGCCCCTATGCCGAACAATACTTCGCCTGGAACTTTAGCAGCGGTATGGCCGCGATCGACGGGGTCTTGTCACACGTGCTTGGACGTGACGATGTCTTGATCACCAGTCGCAATATTTACGGAGGAGCCCATCAGCTCATTTATGATTGGTACGCCAAAGAAGGCAATCTCGAGATTGCCGTTGAACAATTCGATGGATGTGAGGCAACAGACTTTGCCGCTTGCTGGACTCGAGTCAAAAAGAAATACGCCGATCGATTTGCCGTCGGACGTAAGGCCTATCTGTATGTGGAATCACCGTCAAATCCCCATGGAGACGTTCTCGACATACCAGCGATCTGTAGACTGGCCCACTGCGAAGGACTACGGGTCATGCTCGACGCCACCGTGGGCACACCATTTCTCGTTCGCCCTTTACAACGAGAGGATCCCGATGAACGCCCAGACTTTGTCATTCACAGCTATACTAAAGACCTCAGCGGTACCGGCACTGTTATCGCCGGAACGGTGATTGGTCGCACTCATGATATGTTTGCCCCCAAGGGATACGAACCCGATGAAACAGCCCAAACCGATGGTGCGAAATCATGGCGTGACACCATGTTCTGGAATGTGTACTACATTAAAGGTGCATTCCTCAATGCCGATTCGGCCTTTGAGGTCATTCAGGGCATGCGAACGCTTGACATACGCATGCTGACCAAGTGCATCAACACGCAAATTCTCGTCCAGTTTCTCGATACTCATCCTCAAATCAACGTGCATTCAAATGCATTGAACAGCCACCCCAATGCGGTTCTGCGAAAGAAACTGTTATTTCTCGGATTACCCACTCCCCTGTTTACAATCGATATCGATCAAATTTCTCCCGACGCGTTTCATCGTTTTTTTGATTCACTATCACCCACGTTCGGACACATGATTTCACTGGGTCAATCCAACACCATCGTCAGCTGCCCAGCGTTGACCACTCATTCCGAACTCGACGACACGGAACTGACTGAAGCCGGTATTCGTGCGACTACCATTCGATTCGCAATCGGTGATGAACATCCGCGTGATCTGATCAATCATTTCCTCAGTACAGCGAAACTCGCCATTGATCCGACCCAACCGGGGTTCAGCGATCGTTTCGGCGATCCATCCACAATCGAAACGTTGATTCGAGATTGTTATACCGACATCCATCGACGTTACATCGAATCGGCATTTTTGGAATCATAGAGACTAATGGGGATCATCACTCAAGATTTCGTTGAGGGCGCTGTTGGATCGGCCTCATGTGCTTCATCTCTTCCCAAGGAGGTTAGGTCAGCATCATGATGGTCTGGGTATATACTAATAGTCCACTGACTCGTAGACCATAGGAACACAATCGGCTGTACTAGAATCACTTACTTCAGTATAGGCACACCTTTTTCATGTATACGAAACAGTTCCAGCAGATTTTCTCCTGACATCACCTCATCGACTAAAAGTTTTTCGGCTCCTTGAATGAGCACAGGCTTGATCTGTGTCAGAAGCTCCTGGACTCGTTTTTCCTGGTTAGCAATAAGCTGTCGTACTTCTTGATCTATTTCCCGCGCTGTTTCTTCTGAATAGTCAGATTTCGACGAAGATTCATTGGGAGAGAGAAACATCGATGGTCCTGATTGCTCTAAGGCCACAGTCCCCAGAGTTTCACTCATGCCGTAATCTTTAATCATCCGCTTGGCGATGTTCGTGGCTTTTTGAAGATCATCAGCTGCTCCAGTCGACACTTCCCCAAAAATAAGTTCCTCGGCAACTCGACCACCCAAGAGCACGGCAATCTTGCTTTCTAATTCTGATTGGGTGAGCAAATACCGATCTTCAGTTGGTAATTGCATGGTATACCCTAATGCCGCAATTCCTCGTGGAATAATAGAAATTTTCTGAACGGGGTCGGACCCGGGAATGGACATGGCGACCAACGCATGGCCGACTTCATGATGCGCCACTCGCCTACGTTCCTCGACGCTCAGCACGCGACTCTTCTTTTCAAGCCCAGCGACCACTCGTTCGACCGCTTCTTCCAAATCTGCCTGTGCAACAGTTTCTCGATTTCTTCGTACTGCCAATAAGGCCGCTTCATTCACGACGTTCGCTAAATCAGCTCCAACCATTCCCGGAGTCATAGCGGCAATTTTCTCAAGTGATACATCATTTTCTAGCTTGACGGATTTGGCATGAATCTGAAGGATGGCCTTTCGGCCTGGACGATCAGGTCGATCGACTAACACCTGACGGTCAAATCGTCCCGCCCGCAGCAGGGCCTGATCAAGAATTTCCGGGCGATTGGTGGCGGCAAGAATAATGACACCGACTCGAGGATCAAATCCGTCCATTTCAACTAATAATTGATTCAATGTCTGTTCTCGCTCTTCGTGCGCCATGGG
>BQIX01000274.1 GCA_021604145.1 Nitrospirales bacterium | reverse complement strand
GAGGTTTTCTGTGCCCGTGACAGTCGGAAAATCTAATTCAATCCGTCCACCTTTCAGCTTTGACGCTTTGGCATGAATATAGCCATGCTCAACATAGACATCCGCACCCAAGGTCACTAACCCCTTCAAATGCAGATTGACCGGCCGCGTGCCAATCGCACACCCGCCTGGAAGCGAAACCGTCGCTTGGCCAAACCTCGCGAGCAATGGCCCTAAGACCAAGACAGAGGCTCGCATGGTTTTCACTAAATCGTAGGGAGCCTCGGTGGCCTGAACATCCGATGCATTGAGGGTCACGCAGGATCCTTCAGATTTGCAGCTCACCCCAAGAAGGTGAAGGAGCTTGACCATCGTCGACACATCCCTCACCTGAGGAAGATTGGAGACGACACAGTCACCACCACCTAATAAGGTAGAAGCCAAGATTGGCAGAGCGGCATTTTTCGCACCGCCAATCGTCACCTTTCCCTTTAAACAGCGCCCACCTGAAATAACAACTTGATCCAAAGCTTTTGACGAAAGGCGTTACCCTGTTCGCTCTAAACAGACGACTCGTTGAATACCCAACGAGTCATGAATTATTTCATGGATACGAAAGCGTCCTCCCGCGCAGGCTTCGTCACAGAGACGACTGGCTTGGCCTTGACCGACTTCGACCACGAGATGCCCATCAGGAGCTAAAATGTTTTCGGCTTCAGGAAGCAAGCGCCGATAGACGGCAAGACCATCAGCACCCCCATCTAAGGCAAGCTTCGGCTCAAAATCACGAACGTCTCGGGAAAGGAAGGCCAACTCCGTTTCGTCAATATACGGGAGATTGGCTACAATCGCCGTCACTTTACCTAGGAAGCTAGCTGATGACAAGGGGGCTAAGAGATCGCCAACACAAAATCTTACTTGGTCATATTGGCCATGAAACTTGGCATTGCGTACGGCGATATGTAGCGCTTCAAGAGAGCGATCCACTGCCACAACCATGGCATTAGGGCACTCCGCGCTCAATGCTATAGCCAGACAACCCGAACCGGTACCGACATCGACAATGCTTGGACACGAAAAGGCTTCGAGACGTGCCATCATTGCCTGAACCAGCAATTCCGTCTCCGGCCGTGGAATCAGGACATGGGCTGAAACCATAAATTCCATCCCCCAAAATTCTTGAGTTCCCAAGATATATTGAAGCGGTTCTCCCGTTGACCGTCGCTCGATACTCTTCCACGCTCGCTGTTGATCGTCATCAGTCAGAAGTCGATCCGGTGATGCATGAATCATCAAACGTGTCACACCGATTGTCTGTTCAAGAATCCATGCCGCTTCATTGACGGAATTGGTCACACCACAAACAGAAAGCTTCTGCACCGCCTCTCGATATAATTGCGAATAAGACATGAGTCGACTCATGACACAAAGGTTCAGACTTCAACGATAGTGAGGGTTCGAATCTTGGTTAACGACTTGGGATAGCAACCACACGAATGCGCGGTAATGCTTACTGAACGCTTAATGCGTCAATAAGATCATCAAGGTCTCCCTCAAGCACACGTTCGAGCTTGTGAAGAGAGAGGCCGATACGATGATCAGTGACTCGATTTTGTGGAAAATTGTATGTTCGAATTTTTTCACTACGATCCCCGGTCCCGACCTGAGAACGGCGATTTTCAGCAATGGACGCATCCTGCTTTTCACGTTCGGCATCGCCGATACGCGTACGAAGCGTTCGCATCGCCTTATTACGATTTTTCAGTTGCGATCGTTCATCCTGACAGGTCACCACCACACCAGTGGGAATATGCGTGATCCGTATAGCGGAATAGGTGGTGTTCACGCTTTGCCCTCCGGCTCCGGAAGAACAATAGGTGTCAATGCGTAAGTCTTTCGGGTCAATGTGGACATCGACTTCCTCAACTTCAGGCATCACCGCTACGGTAGCCGTCGATGTGTGGATACGACCATTCGCCTCAGTTGTCGGCACTCGCTGCACTCGATGGACACCACTTTCATGTTTAAAGAACCCGTAGGCGCCTTTCCCTTCCACTAAGAGTGATGCATCTTTGTAGCCACCAATTCCGGTTTCATGTGACTCCACCAATTCAGCGTGCAAACCTTTGGCCTCAGCAAATTTCACATACATCCTCAGCAGTTCCCCGGCAAATAACGCAGCCTCACTCCCTCCAGCTCCAGCACGAATTTCGATAAAGGTATTTTTGTCGGCTCCCGCATCACGAGGGCGCAGCAACTCTTGAGCCTGTCGCTCCATGTCTTCGCGACGCGCTTGAAGATCCGTTAATTCTTCTTCGGCGAGCGTGCGAAGCTCAACATCCTGCCCAACGTCTTCAAGCATTCGACGCGTATTGGTAATTTCTGTAAGAACTGATTGATAGGCGAGATATAAATGAGCGATTTCCTCAATTTCAGACCGCTCTTTATTGAGAGAAACAAGCAGCGACGGCTGGCTCAGAATGGCGGGGTCAGCAAATTGATCGTTGAGCGTTTCGTATCGATTGGCAATCGTTTCCCATTTTGTCAAAAACGACCCTTCGGACGTGTCAAGTTTTCCTTGTTCTGCCATGGCAGGAATATTTCTAAAGACACCAAAACGTTTGCCCTTACACTGAGTTCAGCTGATGTCAGTCTTGCTTGGAGAATTTAATTAAGACTTTGTCTTGGAAGTCTTTGAATTCTTTGCATACTTTTTCTTAAATCGCTCAACGCGCCCCTCAGCATCCACAATTTTCTGTGTGCCGGTAAAAAATGGGTGACAACTTGAGCAGATGTCAACTTTCAAATCTCCAACCGTCGTGCGTGTCTCAAACTTCATTCCACAGGCACAACTCACCGTTGCCATTTCATACGTTGGATGAATATCTTTTTTCATAGTGTCCTCCGAATTGTTTTAATAAGAATGCTATAGCCGCTTCGGTTATACCGAAACGATAAAGCGCTAACTTGTACAATTTTCATATTCAATACGTGAGATACAACGTCAATCATTGTCAGTACATCCAAGCGGGTATAACCTTCAAATGTTTGAGGCGTAGCATGACCCTGTCTAGGCGACCTATAATCAACACTCCAGAGGCAAACAGGTCTCAGCATTGGCAACACCTTCAAGCCTGCAAGAGGTACGCAACAACCGTCGCCTAGGTCTTCCTTGTATACTTTAACTGGAAATTAATAGGGTTCGCTATAGTACACGATAGTTCCAGGTTCATTTCCCTTTGAAATGTCCCTCTTTCGGGTAAGGACTATGGCATTCAACGCTTCCATAACAGGAGTCCTATAGCCGTTTCACATAACTTCCGCTGCTTCAAACATGGCACTACGCGGAGTTAGTTGTGTTTTCCCGATTGGAACGTATGTAGATTCGCTATAGTATGCAAGAGTTACGGGTTTGGATTCAATACCCAGGAAAAACTCTCTCAAACGTCTTACCGATTCATCGACTGCAAAAACTCTTGATTGTTTTTGGTGCCGCCGATTTTATCCATCAAAAACTCCATCGCCTCCATGGTTCCCAAGGGGCTCAGCACTTTTCGAAGAATCCACATCTTATTGAGACGATCCCGATCAACCAACAATTCCTCTTTTCGCGTACCGGATTGATTAATATCAATAGCCGGGAACAGCCGTTTATCCGCAAGGCGGCGATCAAGGTGGACTTCCATATTTCCGGTTCCTTTGAACTCTTCGAAAATGACATCATCCATACGGCTTCCCGTATCGACCAACGACGTGGCTAAAATGGTCAGACTTCCACCGTGTTCAATGTTTCTGGCAGCTCCAAAAAACCGCTTGGGACGTTGAAGCGCATTTGAATCTAATCCACCGGACAGCACCTTACCGCTGGGAGGGGCAATCGTATTATATGCCCGAGCCAGCCGTGTAATGCTATCGAGAAGAATCACAACATCACGTTTATGCTCGACAAGTCGTTTAGCCTTTTCCATCACAATTTCGGCAACCTGAGCATGACGTTGAGCCGGTTCATCAAAGGTTGAGCTAATCACTTCAGCGGACTTCACTTGCCGCTGCCAATCGGTGACTTCCTCAGGACGTTCATCAATCAACAGCACAATGAGCGTAATTTCTGAATGATTACTCAAAATCGCCCGGGCCATCGCCTGGAGAAGCATAGTCTTCCCAGTTCTCGGAGCGGCTACAATCAGACCGCGCTGCCCTTTTCCAATGGGCGTGGTCAGCTCCAACACTCGCGTACAGTACTCTTCTTGATCAAATTCAAGGTTAATACGTTCTTCTGGGTAGAGTGGGGTTAAATTGTCAAACAGAATTTTGTCTCGTTGCACTTCAGGGTCGTCATAATTAATCTTCTCGACTTTCAGAAGGGCAAAATACCGCTCGCCTTCCTTCGGGGGTCGAATCTGGCCTGAGACGATATCGCCTGTTCGTAAATTGAATCGACGAATTTGAGATGGCGAGATATAAATATCATCAGGACCAGGCAAATAGTTTGAGTCCGGAGCACGAAGAAAACCAAAACCATCAGAAAGCGTCTCAAGGACACCTTCCCCAAAAATCACTCCGTTTTTCTCAGTTTGCCCCTGAAGGATGGAGAATATGAGCTCTTGCTTTCGAAGATTCGGCGCTCCATCAATTTTCAGTTCGCGGGCAAGATCATTGAGTTCACCAATTGATTTCTGCTTCAGTTCAGCCAAGTGCATAATATTCTCCATTAAGGGTCAAGTTTCTGGACATTCATCATTCAGACTATCCCATGAGCTCAAGTGACATTAGTAATTAAGAATAAAAACGATATGTCATAGTAAGGACAATACAACCGAAAGAAGGACACGTATTGAGATCAATTCTTCTGGTTACGTATGTCTAGGTGTATTGGAAGACTAATTAGAGAAACTGAGAGGTCACAATCTGAATCCTGACTAAGAATTCGTTTTTCAGCCCAGAGCTTTGAATGAACGTTGGTAGATCCGAGTAGCTACGCAGGCAGAAATGATTTCCAAAGAGTCGGGAAGGTGTATTCAATTTTGTATCTTACGGATGATCATAATGTCAATAGTCTTTGTCGGTAAATTCATGCTTTAACTTAAATCAAAATGAAGGTAATGATAAAAACAAAGAAGATACAAGCAGTTACAATGAATCCTCAGAACAATTTCACCAGACCTGTATAAAGAATGCAGCGATAAAGATCGGAGGCATGATTGCGCCCGAATACAGGTTGTGATAAATGAAGGACAAAGCTCAACATAGACTCATACCTGTTTTTCACCATGCATAATCAAGAAGATCCACAAGAAAACGAACGAATTTTCACACTCGATGAAGCCAATGACCTGATCCCTCAGCTCGAACAACTCTGGGCACTGATTAAACAAGGGAAAACCGTTCTTGTTCAGACTCGGGACGAAATTAAAAAAGCCAGCGCCAATGCTCACTTAGGCGGAGGCAGTCTCGCCGGCCCCAAATATATTCAAGCACTCAAAGACATTAATGAAAGCCTACACACCATTCATGAGTTAGGAATCATTGTCAAAGACGTCGACTTAGGATTATGTGACTTCCCCTACCTTCT
>BQIX01000273.1 GCA_021604145.1 Nitrospirales bacterium | reverse complement strand
AGGAGGGTTACGATCCAACGGCAGGCTTGACGCCTTTGGTTTGTTGTAAGACTTTCATCGGTTCGCCGGTCCCTCGGATCACGTCTTCCGTGATCAGCACTTCTTCAATTTCTGGGTGAGAGGGAATATCATACATCACTTCCAGCATTTTTGATTCAAGAATGGCTCGCAGGCCCCGAGCCCCGGTTTTTTGCTTATGAGCCTTGCGGGCGATAACGGTTAATGCTCCATCCGTAAATTTTAATTTCACCTTATCGAACATCATAAGTTTTTGATATTGTTTAATGAGCGCATTTTTGGGCTTAGTCAGTATTTGAATGAGGGCCTGTTCATCCAGTTCGTCCAGGGTGGAGATGACGGGAAGGCGGCCGATAAATTCTGGAATGAGTCCGTACTGAAGTAAATCTTCCGGTTGGACAAATTGTAAGAGCGAGGTTGAAGCTTTAACGCGTTTGCCTTTGGTTTCAGATCGAAACCCCATCCGTTTTTGGTTCAGACGTTGTTCGATAATGCTCTCCAGGCCAACAAAGGCTCCGCCGCAGATGAACAGAATGTTATTGGTGTTGACCTGGATAAACTCTTGGTGCGGGTGTTTGCGACCTCCTTGCGGAGGAACATTAGCGACGGTACCTTCAATAAGTTTTAAGAGCGCTTGCTGCACGCCTTCTCCAGATACATCACGGGTAATCGAGGGACTGTCAGACTTACGGGTAATCTTATCGATTTCGTCGATGTAGACAATGCCATGTTCGGCTCGTTCGACTTCGTAGTCTGCAGCCTGGAGCAGTTTGAGGATGATATTTTCCACATCCTCACCGACATACCCGGCTTCCGTGAGTGTGGTGGCATCCGCAATAGTAAAAGGAACATCGAGATATTGGGCAAGCGTTTGCGCAAACAGGGTTTTTCCTGTTCCGGTTGGACCGATCAGGAGTATATTTCCCTTTTGCAGTTCGATATCATCTAATTCGTTTGCGGCAATCCGTTTGTAATGGTTATACACGGCGACGGAGAGAATTTTTTTTGCGCGCTCCTGGCCGATAAGATATTGTCCAAGGTATTCATTAATCTCAGCTGGCTTGCGAAGTTTTGATGAAATTTCTTCTTTCGCCTCTTGCCAGTCCTCTGAAATAATGTCGTTACACAGTCCGACGCACTCATCGCAAATGTAGACGGTTGGTCCTGCAATGAGTTTCCGAACTTGATCGCGGCTCTTCCCGCAGAAGGAGCATCGAAGATTTGCGTCGGACTTTGGTTGTTTGGCCATGGTCGATTTTATAAACGATGTAGAGGCTTACGATGATTTTCCATTTGTCGCGTCATTGTCCGTCTTGCCTTGCTCCGGACTCCGGGAAATCACTTCGTCAATAAGCCCGTATTCCTTGGTTTCCTCTGCTGACATGAAATAATCCCGTTCCGTATCGCGGGCAATTTTTTCCAAAGGTTGCCCTGAATGTTTAACCATGATTTCATTCAAGCGTTCTCGAATTTTTAAAATTTCTCGTGCTTGGATATCAATTTCAGTTGCTTGTCCCTGAAATCCCCCCATGGGCTGGTGAATCATCACTCTGGCATTGGGCAACGCAAATCGTTTGCCCTTAGTTCCCGCGCAGAGGAGAAGAGCCCCCATGCTGGCGGCTTGTCCCAAGCAGATGGTCGTAATGGGAGACCTCACATACTGCATGGTGTCATAAATCCCAAGCCCGGCCGTGACGCTTCCTCCCGGAGAATTAATGTAGACATTGATATCTTTTTCCGGATCTTCCGCTTCCAAGAATAACAGTTGAGCAATGATGACGTTTGAAAATACGTCGTCGATAGGCGCACCCAAAAAAATGATTCGGTCTTTGAGTAGACGTGAATAGATATCGTAGGAGCGTTCTCCACGCGTGGTTTGTTCAATAACCATTGGAATGAGCATACAGTCGGTTCCTCCTCAGGGGCTTTATCGGTTTGCGTATCTGGGTTTCTTAACGATTTTGGTCCGATGGATTCAATGTGCTTTCTTCAAGGTTTCGTCTATAACTTACCCCTGAATCACAGAAAATTGATACACGAGTTGAAGCGCTTTCTCTGCCAGAAGACGTTCACGAAACTCTTCACGCGATTGCTGGCCTCCGGCTTCAACCATTTTTCGTACTTCTTCCACAGGCAGTTTCACCTGTTGGGCCAGTTTGGTCATTTCTGCCTCAATGTCATCGTCTTCTACCGTCAGCCCTTCTTTCTCGGAAATACTTTCAAGGATTAATCCTAGTTTGACTCGTTTTTTGGCTTCAGGCTGGAGCTCTTGCTGAAGACGTTTGGCTTCTTCCTGAAGTTTAAGCGGATCGTCGATGCCGCCTTGGCCCTTTTGATGTTCGCGTAGCAACTTTTGACGTATCATGGTCTGGAGCTCACGTTCAATGAGAGGCTCTGGAATATCAAAATGGTGCATGGTCACGAGCCGATCAATGACTTGTTCTTTATAGCCATCTTCGATATCTCGTTTGAGCAAGGTATCAAACTGCTCACGAATGGTTGTCCGGAGGTGTTCCAGATCTTCATAGTCTCCGCAGTCTTTTGCAAATTCATCATCCAGTTCAGGGAGTGTTTGTTGTTTGATCGCATCGATGGTGAAACTGAATGTGACGGTTTTTCCCGCCAGTCGTTCGTCTGGATGATTGGCTGGGTATTCTTGTTTGATGTCCACTCTTGACCCGGCAGTCTGTCCGACTAGGTGTTCTTCAGCTTCCACTCCGAGAATCGGTGTTTTTGAGCCAATCTTGTGCAAATGGCCGGTTTTTTTGGTACCTTCCACGGGTTGACCATCAAGCAATCCTTCTAAGGTCAAGACGGCATGCATGCCGTCTGCAAGCACGGCATCATCGGGGGCGGCATCAATTTGCGCATGTTGCTCCTGGAGATTTGCCAATGCCTGGTCGACCTGTTCTTCAGTGACCGTCCGAGCGTCGGGTTTCAGAGAAATCGGGTTGGGGGGACGATAATCGCCCAGTTTAATTGTTGGTTTGATCTCGACGGTTGCAGTAAAGGTAAATGGAGAGTTGCGCTGTATTTTTAAGCGTTCAAATGGCGGAATATCGACAACCACCGGAACGACTCCTGCTTCTTTGACCGCTTGTTGATAGAAATTGGGTACGATTCGCTGAACAACATCTTGTTCCACCATCTTGGCATAACGTTTTTCTAACACGGCAATCGGGGCTTTGCCTTGACGAAATCCTGGGACACGGACTTGACGCTTGAGTTCCCCGTAGACCTTTTGAAATTCATCATTGACGGCATCTTCCGGGACTTCAATTTTCAACGCACGTTTGACTGGTCCTAATTCTGTCATTTCCAATTTCATGGAGCAGTAACTCCTCTGCAGTTAGCACGCACGCGATAGGGTTAAATAATGAGTGTATATGAAAAAATAGCTTAAGGCTAAGTCTATGAATACACTATTGAATGCTATGGCAGTCTATTTAAGTGTTGGGCCGGGTATCCTAGATGTAAGCCGTTGAGACACCTTGCTCCTAAGCCAAAGTATAATACCGCCAAATCATTTTACACTAGCCCTATATGTAAAAACTCATGAGGGCATGGGTTCTTGAAAATTCATTTTCATCAAATATATTGACAGGTATGTGTAGGTGTTCGGCTCATGGCGCAGAAGCGTGTTAGGTAAAAAACCCTATTTATACCATGGCCGACGTTGCATTCATAATGGTGCGAGAGGGGGGACTTGAACCCCCACGGTTACCCACAAGATCCTAAGTCTTGCGCGTCTGCCAGTTCCGCCACTCTCGCATATCTTTCCATAGGCAATGACTCGGTCAGGCCCGAAGGTAGATTCTAATGGAAAATAAGGGATTTAGGAAAGTAGCATACGTTAAACTTTATCTTTTGAACTTTCGCCTGAACTTTCAAAACCACAGACTCCGATTGATGTAAGCAAGATAGCTGAGACTTCTTGCGAGAATTTCCCGAGTAGAGTATGGTAACACCATTATGGCACTGAAAACTCTTTACCAGGATATCTATCGTACGTTCATGGAAAACCGGGACGAACACAAGGGCTATGACTTTCAAGACTCGTCAGTCGAAAGTGTCCCGCCTCGGCAGGTCACATTCAAGGAAAAGCTCAAATGGTGGACGTTTAACCGCCCAAGTCGACTCAAGAAAATTGCCCAAGAGCGAGACCAGATGCAACAGGAAATTTTAGCTCTGAAACACCCACCTCAATCATCTCGTTAGGAATCAGTTTCCTTAAGAGCTCGTGTAGTAATACCGTCACATGTTTGGCCGTCGATCCATCCTATCTTGCCGCGTTGTTTGTCTTTTACATACCGAAAGGTATGCGCAGTGCTTGTGCCTTGCCTTGCATGCGTTTCAGCTCAAACCCGTGAAAAGGTATTTTTAAGCTAATCCTTAGGATCCCTTTCGTGTCAGAGTTTATTCAGGCTACCACTCAACTTTATCAGCAGGCCCTCCAGTCTACCATTCGCTCATTTCTGCGGGGATGGATGATGACGCTGGTTGTTGTTGGCTTTGCCATGCTGATGATGGTGGTGACCTTGCTGGCTTCGTCGTTAGGCATGCTTGGCGGCTTGATTGCGGGAGCCGCCAATGCATTTGTCATTGGCGCAACGTTATATCTCATTGAACAGGTTGTCCTCGGGGCGAGGAAGATACAGTGGGCCGACATACCGCAAAGTGCAGGTCAATATTTCTGGGATGTGATTTCCGTTGGATTTCTTGTGTGGTTTCCTCTCATGATGTTGGAAATGGCCTTGCAAGCCAATCCCTACCGTCCCGTCCTGACGACAGCGGTGTTCTTTCTGGTCTTCGTGTTGTTAAATCCCGTGCCGGAAGTCATCTATCAACGTCGGCCAGGTTCAGCGATGGAAGTGGTTCGGGAAAGCTATGAATTTGTTCTTGAGAACTGGATCGAGTGGTTTTTACCTATTGCGATTCTGTTGGCTCCCTTTGGCCTGTCCTTCTTTTTTGAATTTTCCAGTCAAGCCGGGATGAGAGGAGGTCTCGATTTCTTTCAAATTTTCACCGTACCATTTCGATTGTTGACAAGTTGGCTCGAGTACTTTGGGATTTCCAACGCCGGAAGTTCAGTCTTGATCATCCTTTGCACGCCGATCCTCGGCGTGTTTATGTTGATATTTCGAGGTCATCTGTTTTCAGCACTTCATGGATCGACAAGGCGACAGCGGCAGTTTCAGGCCCGTTCTCGCCCTCAATAGCCTAAGGAGGGCAGAACATGTGGTTGAGGACAGAATGTGAAACATTCGGTTAATTTAGTTGCTTGTCGCACTGTAGGCCTCGTGGTAAGATCGCTTTTCTTTAGAGGCGTTGGATCGACCACTTCTTTGCTGTCTCATTTCCACGATCATGAGGAAGAGCTAAGTTGTGAAAGACGGTCTTGGCATGATACCAAACGAGAGAATTCGTTGTGCATTATGGAGAGGTGCGAGAGTGGCCGATTCGGCGTGATTGGAAATCACGTGTGCCGGCAACGGTACCGAGGGTTCGAATCCCTCCCTCTCCGCCACGCAATATGTGCAGA
>BQIX01000272.1 GCA_021604145.1 Nitrospirales bacterium | reverse complement strand
CTATAGCTATGATAAGGCTCCCGACCAAAATAGTTTTCTCAAGCGTGAGCGAACGCATGCGCTTTTCACGCAATTACTTGCTGAGCGAAAGCCGGGTTGGCAGTTTAATCAGTCTCCACTTTTCTTAGAGTTTTTGATGGGGAAGCGAGAGTATGAATGCACTCCGTGGGGCAATCCCACGTATAATATTTTCGGATGGCAAAAACCCTGCTATTTGATCCAGGATGGCTATGCGTCATCGTTCCGGGAGTTAATGGAAGAGACGTCGTGGGAACGCTATGGGACTGGTCGAAACGAAAAATGCCAGGATTGTATGGTGCATTGTGGTTACGAGGCCTCAGCTGTAGAGGACACCTTTAGCTCCTGGTCTGGATTTTTAGGGACGGTTAGAGCCACGTTATTTCCAAGTATGACATGAGACGTTCTCGTCGCCTGGGATTATCATTACTTTGCGGCTCGTTATGGATGATCAGCAAAATTTAGTTTCCTCAGGGAAAAGTCTCGAAGGCCAAAAATTTCAATTGACTGATCCGGAAGAGCGGAGACGTGTGATTGATTTGGCCTTTGATTATCGGGGAGATGTGACGATTGAATTGCGATCAGGTGAATCGATTGAGGGTTATCTGTATGACAGAGACCTGCGGTCTTCGCCTCCTACTGTGAAGATATTTCCCAAAGGGCAATCCAGTATGCAGAGTTTGCGATATGAAGAACTTGATACTCTTGCTTTTTCTGGAGAAGATACCGCATTTGGAAAATCGTGGGATGATTGGGTTCACAAGATGGAAAAAATATCCAAGAAGAAATTGTAGTTCACTTCGCTAGGCCTTTCTCAGTCGAAATTCCCCTCCTTGCAAGTCTCCTTTCCTTTGGTTTCAGCCACGATAAATATTGTCGAGTGTGTCAAGCCTTCTCTTTGTTGATGTCTAAGCTCTCCAGCTTTTCGTCTTGACCAACATGAAGGCAAAATTGTATTCCATTCATTAATGATGAAATTGCATTTGGTTGAGGAAACATTGTCCTGTCATCATTGACGATTACCTCCAGTCTATGCTAGAAACCACGGACCTTTTTGACTAGATGAGACATAAGGTTAATTTCAGTTTGGCATGTTCCTTCTAGTGCAGGGCAGTGGTGCTAAGCGAGTGGTAGGAATGCCGTTGGATTTGCTGAAAAGGGAGTCCAAGTGCTTTGAGCAAAAGCATAAGATGTTCACTGAGTACGTAATTATTCTGCTTACTGATTCAGTCTATTGTATATAAGCTATTAGTGCAGTTATCAGTGTATGCCAAAATTTGGATATGGCAAATGAAGTAAGTGGAAAGTTTTATAGCTTGTTCTGATAATAATGGTTGTCCTAAGTTCCTAGTTTGATTTAATCTCATGATTTTTTTTCGGACGAAAGACAAAGTGAATAAGAATCGCGTCTCGCGCCCTTCGCTTACGATGGTATAAAGGTTCATAGCACAGGGATGGCCGTAATTAAGATTATTAAGAGTGGACGTCTTTA
Organism: Nitrospirales bacterium; assembly: GCA_021604145.1. Lineage (GTDB taxonomy): Bacteria > Nitrospirota > Nitrospiria > Nitrospirales > UBA8639 > JAGQKC01. The sequence continues at coordinate 4,070 of BQIX01000272.1, read as the reverse complement.
TTTCTGAAAAGTTGTTTTGACACCGCTCACAAAAGACGCTGATGACTTGTATGTTCAGGTGTAATAAAAGGTACATTCGTCGAGTTGATGAGAGGCTTGATTTACGTAGCGCTTTTGTTTCTGGCTGTATAGCAGGGGAAAGCGCTTTTTTGCGAGCGAGAAGGATAAGTCGATGTTTCCATGTAAGGCTTTGGTGCCAATTCTTGAGTAATTTTGTATATCACAACGTTCAACTAGGGGGTTATATGAAGCAGAGTCACGGTTTGAGAAACATATTATTGATCGGTCTATCCGTTGCTGGATTAACCCTCACGGCATGCGGTGGAGGATCCGAAGGGCCTCCAAAGCCTCCTCCTCCGGCCCCACCTGAGTATGCAGATAAGCATATGCCTGAGGGCTACTGGGGCAATCCTGATATTATTGCGGAAGGGCAAGCGATATATACTGGACAGCAAAACATTGATGTCAATTGCGCAAGCTGTCATGGCAAGAATGGAAAGCCCGTCAAGGCTGGTGCTCGGGACTTTAGGCAGACAGAACATATGAAGTTGTATTCAGATTCTCAATGGTTTTGGCGTGTTTCAGAAGGTGTGAAGGGTACCAAGATGAAATCTTGGAAAAGTAAACTTTCGGAAGATGAAATTTGGAAAGTCATTACCTTCGAGTCGACGTTTGGCCTGAAGGGGCAAGAATATGATGTCGCCAAAAAACAGTGGGTGCCCCTGGGGTCTGCTAGTAAGCCAGGAGCTGCAGAAGAAGCTCCAGCAGAAGAAGCTCCAGCAGAAGAAGCTCCAGCTGAATGAGCTGGATAATCCTGGGGTAAGGGATTGAGGGCTAGAATTGTACAAGTAAGGTCACGAGTTGTTCACGGCGGATATGAACGCTAAAGAAGGAGGGCCACGACCCTTGAAGACATTAAGCCGAAGTTTACTGTTTTTGCCAGGCTTGTTGGTGCTTGGGGCAGCTGCCGCGTATGGCCAGGCCCCCGATGCACCAACTGTCGATTTCCCCTACGCTGGAAATCGTACAGCTGTGTGGGTTGTGGCTCAGTTGCACATCTTATTTGCCGCGTTCATTCTTGGAGCGCCAATTTTTGCGGTCGTGTCGGAATGGTTGGGCTACAAGAATAACGATCCCAAGTATGATCGGTTGGCAAAAGAGGTCACAAAGGTGACTGTCATTCTTTATAGCATGACAGCCCTGACTGGGGGACTTTTCATATTTGTGTTGCTGGGAACGTATCCTGACTTTACAACATGGTTGATTAAGCACTTTTTCTTGGTTTTCGCAGTTATTTACCCCCTGCTGTTTATTGCAGAAACCATCATACTGTACACCTATTTTTACTCTTGGGATTCGATGAAGGGAAGTAAAAAGGCGAGGCACATCGCCTTGGGAGTCCTTCTGAATCTGGTCGGAACAATTACGCTTTTTGTGATAGACGGCCCGACGGCATTTATGAACACGCCGGCTAAAGCTGCGGAAGGTATGTCGCTGGTCGAGTTTATACAGACTGCCGGATTATGGGATAAGGTGGCCAACTATAGCTGGATGCCGCTAAATCTTCACAGGCTTGTTGGTAATGTCACGTTTGGTGGGTTTATTGCTGGACTTATAGCCGCCTACATGTATATGCGTTCACGGACTGATGAAGAACGTGCGTATTACGACTGGATGGGTTTTGTCGGAAACCTTATTGGAGTCGGTGCGCTTTTGCTTCTTCCGTTTATGGGTTATTTGTTGGCGTATGAGCTTTGTGACTATGATGCGTCAATCTGTCCGTACATGATGGCTGATCAGTTATCGATGTTCTTTGAAATGCAGGGTGCAATGATAGGCCTGATTTTCCTTGCCAGTAATTATTACATCTGGCTCAGCATGAAGCGGATACAGGGTGTTGAACAGGTACGGATTTCAGGGCTAGTCATGATTGCCGTCATTGTAATGCCTGCGGTGATGGGAATGGCATGGAAAATGTTTCCACCACCGGAATGGCAGTCTCTGATATTTTTAGCGGCTCTTGTGGTCTTGCCGCCAGTGCTCAGTAAATTGCCTGGCTTAAAGTTTACGGTGTCAGCATTTACCATGATCAAGGTTGGGTTTTTGATGATCGTTGTGGCTGATGCTATTTGGATGACACCGCATGGGTTTGTCGCAACACAAGGAGAAGCCACGCATGCCCTTGAATTGCCTGAGTGGGCACAGGAACTCGCATTGATGCCGGCTAAAAATGCGGCAGCATTTACCTTGGTCTATCTGACGATTGTCAATTATATTCTCTATAATCGTGGGATTCGTGTGGGAAGTATTTCATGGGGGAAAATAGATTTTGCTTCTCAATTTGTTCTTATTTTTCTGGCGTTCAGCGCAATCTGGACAATGGGGTTAATGGGAACGGTTCGGTCTTTAACTCGCAAATATTACCATGTTTATAACTTAGTGCCTGACTTTACGGCTGAAGCGTTTACGCCCACTCTAGCTTATTCAGCTTGGTGGATTACCGGTTGTACGGTGGTATTCTTTACGGTCGTGAGTTTTGCGATCATGGTGACGCTACGGATTACAAAAGATAAGGCTCCAGAGGCACAAGGTGTCCCTCTTCCAGAAGGGGCGAAGTAATCGTAGAGAAATAAGGGAGAAGCGAATGGCTCAGCAAAGTCTAATGGGTAGCATTATGAAAAAGGGGATTGTTGGCGTCATTATTGGCGTCATTCTCGTTGTCGTTGCCAAGCTGACGGGTTTCCCGTTTGTGTTCCAGGTGATGTTCTTTTCGTATGCCATGTTGGGTGCTCTTGTCTTCATCTTACTTGATGCGCCTTCAATGAATCGACTTGAGGGTCCTAAGGCTGCGATCGGGTTGGTCGTGTTTTATATTGTTCTGTCTGTCATATTTACAGGAGGGGCTAGTGGGCTTCCACAATATGATCCTGAAGTCGAAAAAGGAAAAATTGATAAAGTTCTCAAGCTTAGAAAAGCCAGAACCCAACAGGGAAAGGCTGAAGAGTTAATTGCGCGTGCAAAAGCTCTTGATGAGCGAGCTATAGCAATTGATAAAAAATTAAATACGTTGGGAGCTGGAAAGCTTGAAGTGGTTGAAGAGGCTGCGCCAACGACCTCTGCTGCAGGAGGTGACATTGTTGCTCTCGGAAAAGAACAATGGGAATTGCAGGAATGCTACAACTGTCACAAGTTATTTGGAGAAGGTGGGAAAAAACGTGGCCCCATTATGGACAATATTGGAAACCTTATGACGGCTGAACAGCTGAGAGAAAAAATTATTGATCCTAAGAGCTGGATGGCAGAAGGCTTCGATAAACAGTATAAAAAAGGCAAAATGCCTGATAAGTATAAAGATTTGATGTTTGATGAGGAAATCGATGCACTTGTGGCGTTCCTTGTCTCTTTGAAAGACGCGTCGGTGGAAACCCCAAAACCCATTAAAATGAATTAAACCTCGATTGTAGGCATTTGGCGTTATGCAACCTAAGTTAACTGCAAAAGCTCGGTGTAGTGATGGTGAGGTCGGTAAGATCTCAAAGGTGATCATGGATCCTATCTCGCACGAGGTGAGCCATGTGGTCGTTCAAGAGTCGGGGGCAATGCGATTAGAGCGTTGTGTCCCAATAGGAGACGTTCAAGAAATCGTGAGTGAAGAGGAAGTTGTTCTTCGTTGTTCATCTTCCGAGTTTAGCCAGTATTCCGTTTTGGATCGAGATCAGTATGTGACGCCTCATGAAGTAGAAATTGCGCACCTTGAAGATAATATACATGTGGAGCCTGGTGAAGTGCTTGTCCCGCTTCCATGTTTAGAACGCGATGTGCCACGTCGTACGTTTTTTACAAATATGACTCATGCGATTGGCGCATTGATCGCGTTGCCTCTTGCGTTCCCAGTCTTAAAATACCTGATGAAACCCATGTACAAGCCATTCGACAATGCATGGTTTGATGTTGGTAATTCTAAAAAAATCGCAAAAGAAAATATCGGCTATCAATTTAAGTTTACTCGAGGGTTTAAAGAAGCCTTTATGCCTGAGCAGCAAATCGAAAAGAATATTTGGGTTGTGAAG
>BQIX01000271.1 GCA_021604145.1 Nitrospirales bacterium | reverse complement strand
TGAACAAACTCCCCCTGCAACACCCATTGACAAACACATCTCTTGGTAGATCATTGTGAAAGGATCGTGTCGATGCAAGACTTTGAAAAACTTGGGGCCTTCTATCTGGGACGCCCATTCGACTTAGAGAAAAAGGAATCGAAACCCGGCCTTCTCCTTTATGACTCGAAAGACCTCGTGACTCATGCTATCTGCGTGGGCATGACGGGAAGCGGGAAAACCGGTCTCTGCATTGGGCTGTTGGAAGAAGCCGCGATAGATGGGATTCCCGCGCTGGTGATCGACCCCAAGGGTGACCTTTCCAATCTGTTACTGACATTTCCCAAACTCCAGGGACAAGACTTTCTTCCATGGGTGAATGAAGATGAAGCACAGAAAAAAGGCCTTTCACCCGCGGAATATGCCCAGCAAGAGGCCGACACATGGAAGAAGGGTTTACGTTCATGGAATCAAAGTGGTGATCGAATCAAACGCTTACGTGATGCGGCCGACTTCGCAATCTATACTCCGGGAAGTACTGCCGGCCTGCCGGTCTCAATCCTGAAATCATTTTCAGCACCTCCCGCATCAATTGTGGACGATACGGAACTCCTGAGCGAACGAATCAGTACAACCGCAACTAGTCTCTTGAACCTCGTTGGGATCGATGCCGACCCTCTCCAGAGTCGAGAACATATTCTTCTTTCGACGGTTCTGGGACATGTATGGAAACAAGGACAAGATTTGGACTTGGCGAAACTCATCGGGCATCTACAGAACCCGCCAATCCAGAAAATTGGGGTCTTGGATGTTGAGTCGTTTTTCCCCTCAAAAGATCGCTTCGCCCTTGCGATGCGTTTCAATAATCTTCTTGGCGCGCCAGGTTTTTCTACGTGGCTCGAAGGACAACCGCTCGATATTGATCAGCTCCTGTATACAGCCGATGGCAAGCCACGGATCGCTATTATGTCTATCGCCCACTTAAGTGACACGGAACGTATGTTCATCGTCACTTTGCTGTTGAGTCAAATGGTGAGTTGGATGCGGACTCAATCTGGGACCACAAGCCTTCGCGCGCTTGTGTATATGGACGAAGTCTTCGGTTACTTTCCACCTGTAAAAAATCCCCCGTCGAAAGCTCCACTTCTCACCCTGCTCAAACAAGCACGCGCATTTGGTGTGGGAACCGTCCTGGCGACACAAAATCCTGTAGATCTCGATTACAAAGGGCTCGGCAATGCCGGAACCTGGTTTATCGGCCGGTTGCAAACCGAACGCGATATGGCACGTGTCCTTGATGGCCTTGAAGGCGCCGCGTCTGAAGCGGGAAAGGCCATGAATCGGAAACAGATGGAGAAAACACTCTCAGGATTAGGCAGTCGCGTATTTCTCATGAACAATGTTCACGACGACAAGCCTGAAATCTTTGAGACTCGTTGGGCGCTCTCCTACCTGCGAGGTCCTCTGACAAGAACGCAAATTAAAGCATTAATGGATCCATATAAATCTCGACACGCAGAGAGACAAGAACAGGCAACGATAGGCCCTAGAAAGACAGAGTCAGCGAAAATTAAGAACTCACATACGCAAATTGAGACTTCTCAACGACCAGTCTTACCTCCAGATATTTCACAGTACTTCGTTCCCACACGAACAGCTCAACCTGACGATGCAAGCCTCACCTATCAACCTCAATTATTGGCGTCAGCCTCCATCCACTACATGCAGAGCAAAGCTAAGCTGGATATATTACGAAATCTCACCGTACTTCTTCCTATTACGGATGATCCAATCCCTGTCGATTGGGAGAGCGCCATGGAAGCAGAGATTGACCCAGATGATCTTGAGAAACGACCAGAAGCAGGCGCGAGCTATTCACCAGTGCCTTCAGCAGCCGGAAACACGAAACGCTATAAGAATTGGGAGCGAAACTTTAAGAATTGGGTGTACCGTCATAAGGCGCTTGAACTATGGAAAAGCCCTGCTCTTAAAATCATTTCAGATCCAGACGAATCCGAACGAGACTTTCGCATTCGGTTACAACAGCTCGCACATGAACAGCGAGACGAGGACATCGAACAACTTCGAAGAAAATATGCACCAAAAATGACCACTCTTGAAGAACGGATTCGTCGTGCAGAGCAGGCTGTTGAACGAGAAGCGGAGCAAGCTAGGCAGCAGAAAATGCAAACGGTTATATCCTTTGGTGCCACCTTATTATCGGCATTTCTTGGAAGAAAAACCGTCAGTCGATCTTCTATGGGCCGAGCGACGTCAGCCATCCGCGGCGTGGGGCGCTCGATGAAAGAGGCCAAGGATGTCGCGCGAGCTGGCGACACCGTCGAAGCCTTACAACAACGGCTTCTCGATCTCAATAACCAATTCCAAGAGGACCAAGACACTCTAGCCTCCCAATGGGAACAACAGGCCGGAACCCTTGAATCCATCACCATCAGGCTCAAGAAAACTAATATTTCCGTCAATTTGGTCACGCTTGCCTGGCTACCCTATTGGAAAGATTCATCTGGAGACATGACTCCAGCGTGGGAATAACATACAATAGCCTGTAGTCCCCCTCTACTCCCATTCATCATCCATCACGACTAATTATTCAAAGGAGGAATGCTATGATGGAACTTGTTCAGATGTTGACGAACAATCTTGGAGTCAGCGAGGATCAGGCTAAAGGTGGCGCTGGCATGCTGTTCAACATCGCAAAAGAAAAGCTTGGCAGCGGTGAATTTCAACAGATCGCCGATGCCGTCCCCGGCATAGGGAATCTGATGAGTGCTGCCCCAACGACCGGCGATGGAGGAGAGGGTGGCGCCGGAGTCATGGGGATGCTCGGAGGGCTCGCTTCGAGCTTAGGTGGAAGCGCCGGAGGTCTTGGGTCACTGGCGGTTCTCGCAGGAGGATTCTCTAAACTCGGCCTGGATACGGAGATGATCGGAAAGTTTATTCCCCAGGTCTTGCAATATGTGCAAAGCCAAGGTGGTGACGGCGTCAGAAGTTTACTCGAAAAAGTCATTAGTCCCAGCGCATAACATAAGATGTTCGTTCCCTGGTTCTTTTCATCAAGAACCAGGGAACCCTGTTCGAAACAGAATGAGACCATTAATCATATTCCTTCCTTAGACCCAGGAGACTAGCATCCATGAACATCCGTCCCACTCAATGTACTCTTAATATTTGGCTCGCGTGCCTCTTCGTCATCTCATTGGCTGGCTGTCAAAGTGTCTATTACGAGGCCATGGAAAAAATTGGTTATCACAAACGTGATATCCTCATTTCCGATGTCGAAAAAGCTCGTGATGCCCAGGCCGATGCGAAAGAACAGTTCAAATCCGCTCTTGACCGCTTTACATCAGTCTTAAACTTTAAAGGCGGCGACCTACAAGAAAAATACGACAAGTTAAGCGCCGAATACGAGGAGAGTGAAGTCAAAGCACAAGCCGTCCATGACCGTGTGGCATCAGTCGAAGACGTATCCGAAGCCTTGTTCACTGAGTGGAAAGCCGAACTTGAGGAATACTCCAACGCTAGCCTTCGTCGAACAAGCCAACGAAAACTCGATCAAACCCAAAAACAGTACAGCCAACTCATCAAGGCCATGAAACGTGCAGAAAAGAAAATGGATCCCGTCATGTCTGCATTTAAAGATCAAGTCCTCTTCTTAAAACACAACCTCAATGCCAAAGCGATTGCGTCACTCAAGAATGAACTCGTGGCCGTCGAAAGCGACATTTCGTCATTGATCAAAGAAATGGAAGCGTCAATTAAGGAAGCCGATTCGTTCATTTCGACCATGGCCAAGGAAGAGTAAAATGCCCCGAAGGTCGAGAGCCCCCTCGTCTTAGACAAGGAGAGCAGCAATGGGAATTTTATCCTGGATTTTGTTTGGCTTGATTGCTGGAGTTCTGGCAAAGATCATGATGCCCGGAAAAGATCCCGGCGGTTTTATTATCACGATTTTGATTGGAATCGCCGGGGCCACAGTCGGCGGATTCATCAGCACATCATTGGGGTATGGAGAAGTTTCAGGGTTTGACATTCGAAGCTTTGGGATTGCAATTGGTGGCGCACTGCTTCTGTTGTTCGTATATCGAAAAGTCAGAGGCTAACCCCTGTAGACCTGATATTGATTGGGATTACAGTCAATATCTATCCAACTGACCATACAAGGTCAGGCGTCATCTAGGAATCTCTTGCTATCGGAAGTTAATTGAACTGACTAGAGAAGACAAAAGTAGATATATCGGGGAGAGGCCTTGGACACGATCGTTGGGATCTGGCGAGTGACCTGTAAGGATCTCGCATTGAAGTCTTTTGACCTTCTGCGCTGTTGATTACAGGTGCCTAAGACACGGTTGCTGGGATCTCGCGAGTGCCCTGCAGGAATCTCACATTGAAGTCTTTTGACCTTCTGCGATGTTGATTACAGGTGTCTTAGTCCCAACCAATGGGTTCGTAGCCTTTTTCTTTCAAGCAACGATTGACAAATTTTCGATAGGTCGGACTCGCTTCGGCTCCTCCGGACGAAAAGATTCCCCGCAATAAACCTTGAGTGGCTCCTACGGCTGCTCCAATAGCTGAACCAAGTCCTACATTTCCGGCAATTGCCCCACCGACCGCACCTGATGCCGCACCGACCGCCCCGCCTCCAACCGTCTGACCGGCAACATGTTCCCCAGCACTCCCTTTCGAGACATATTCTTCTGCGAGTTCTTCACAAACTGAAATATCTTGCTCTGCTTGTTCTTCCCCACTATCTTGCAGAGCTTGGTTAGGATAGAGAACAGGCCGTGGACCAGAGCAGCCAGAGAACAAGCAAAAGCTTATTATCAATAACCCTAAAAACGTTTTTGAGTTACACATCTTTATTTTTATCCATTGGCGCTATTAGACTTGGTTATCCAAACGATGCGTCTTCAGATAATCGAAACCTTATTTCTCGTGACTTTCGCCACAGTCACAATATTCAAGGATGATACACTTCTATTACTTTCGATCACTCTTCTATCATCTGCCTAATTTCCGGCAACTGTCAACAAATTTCCCTGAAAATGATTGCTGACGCTTTGATCCATGCTTATCATTTTCATCCAAACTATGACAAACCTATGACTGCACTGCATACTCCATCACATTGATCCACCTCTGTCTTTTATAAAATTTCCAGAAAAATAAATATGATTAACATGATTAAAAGACACGCCAAGACAAGAGGGACTATGTCAATATGTCGAAACCGTTTTGGCATGGCAGGTTGCTCGTATTTCATAAAAGCAGTTGGATGATTAAAGTGTCCATTCAGCTTGCAGCTAGCGAAATTTCACGTGGGGTACAAGCAACACCTCCAATAGCTTTCGCCACTGCAGTCAAGACTCTCCGCCACTCATACGGTTTAGAAAGAATAGTAAATATATTTTTTCTCTCATCGAAAGAGGGGATAAGATCTGGGGTTTGGCTTGTCACTAAAATAACTGGGATAGACTTGAACGTGGCGTGGGATGCGACATGCTTAACTAACTGTACACCATTCATTCGTGGCATCTGCAGGTCTGTCAGCACCACATGAACATCAGTTTTTCCAAGCACGTCAAGCGCTTCCATGCCGTCTT
>BQIX01000270.1 GCA_021604145.1 Nitrospirales bacterium | reverse complement strand
CCGTGGTAATTTCACCGCTTATTGCCCTCATGAAAGATCAAGTGGATGCGCTTCAAGCCAATGGCATTGCTGCGACCTTTCTTAATTCTTCATTAACGGCGCAGGAGTCACATGATCGGTTGCAGGGCTTGCATCGTGGTGTTTACCGGTTGCTCTACATTGCGCCTGAACGGCTCATGTTGCCAGCTTCTTTGCATGATCTTCAGAAATGGCAGGTCAATCTTCTTGCGATTGATGAGGCCCATTGCATCAGTGAATGGGGTCATGATTTCCGCCCAGAATATCGGCGGTTGGTCGAACTGCGAGATCGATTCCCTGCCTTACCGATTATGGCACTCACCGCGACAGCCACGGTCCGGGTACGAGACGACATCCGTACACTTCTCAGACTGGAAGACGGTGCTTCCTATGTGGCAAGTTTTAATCGGCCGAATCTTAGGTATCGTGTACAAGCCAAGGACAATCCCTCTGATCAAGTTCTGGCTGTGCTCCAGGCGCAACCTCAAGAAAGTGGAATTGTGTATTGTCAGAGCCGAAAAGCCACGGAACAGCTAGCGGAACGATTGCAAGCGTATGGCATTTTAGCCAAACCGTATCATGCGGGTCTGCCGACCAAGGAACGTATCCGGCATCAAGAATTATTCTTACGTGATGAAATCCAAGTGATCTGTGCGACGATTGCGTTTGGAATGGGGATTAACAAACCTAACGTGCGGTTTGTCATTCATTATGATTTGCCCAAAAATCTAGAAAGTTATTATCAGGAAACTGGACGCGCCGGACGTGATGGGTTGCCAAGTGAGTGCGTGCTACTCTTTAGTGCTGGGGATACGGTCAAGCAGCAACGCTTCATCAATGAGAAGCCGGATATGAAGGAGCAGCAGATAGCTCGTGCGCAGCTAGAACAAATGGTGCAATATGCCGAAAGTGCGACGTGTCGGCGTGTCGAATTGCTGCACTATTTTGGAGAGGAAGTCGTACAAGGAAATTGCGGTGCCTGCGATAACTGTCTCTCACCCAGGGATGCCTATGACGGAACAGAAGACGTCATCACGGTTCTGTCATGCGTTGCGCAGATTCGACTAAAAAGCGGATTTGGCGTGGGACAAAATCATGTGATTGAAGTGTTGACCGGAGCGAAGACCGAAAAAGTCCGACGATGGGGTCATGAACGGCTGGCTGCATATGGAAAAGGGAAGAATGTTCACAGCCGACCAGAATGGGCTACTATCTGCCGAGAACTCATTAAACTAGGATATCTTCAGCAAACCACAGAGCCGTTTACGATCTTGCAGTTGACAGCTCAAGGCCGTGACTTTCTTCAAGTGCGTCAGCGTGTCATGCTGACGAAACCCATGAACGCACCAGAGCGGAAGGCTGCATTGTCTAGTGATTCAGTTCTTGACGAGGAGCTCTTTAACCGCTTACGTCAGTTAAGAAAAAAAGTCGCTGATGAACGAGACCTTCCAGCCTACGTCGTGTTCTCCGATGTCGCCTTACGTCAAATGGCACGAGAGTATCCGAGCAATGACCGAGAGTTCCTACAGATTAGCGGCGTCGGAAGCCGGAAATTGGAAGAGTTCGGGCCAATCTTTCTTTCAGCTATTACTAAACACCTGACATCCTACTCACCTCAGAATTTTCCAAAAGAGTCTTCAGTCAATCAGTCACCGTTAGCTGCTAGAAAAAAGAGCCTCGGAAATACCGTTCAGGAGACCCTGCGCAGTTTTCGATCAGGAAAATCAGTTGAGGAAATTGCCAAGCAACGTGGTCTGGTCACTAGCACCATTTATAGTCACCTTGAGCAAGCCATCCAAGCCGGTGAGTCCGTCGATATTAATCAGCTATTAACCCCTGCCCACCAAACACGCATCGCCGGAGCCTTTGCTCAAACTGGATTTGAAAATTTAACCGGAGCGAAAGAACTTCTCCACGATCTCTATGATTACGGCCAGCTTCGTCTCTTTCGTGCTATTCATGGAAAACAGGGTCAATGAAGAACGCTAAACTGATTTCAAATGTTAGTGATTTCGAGTCTGACCCTAATGTATAAATAAAGACATCTTCAACATTCCCCAAGGTAGACTTTCGCTTTCATCCCACGCCCAATATTTATCCAGACGTTCCATATTATTATTGCAAGTTCAAGGCTTCGGTTGGTTTCCCGTAAGCCATAAATGAAAATGTCTATATTTAAAATACCAATTCTTAAATCCTGCCCGAACCTCCTCGTCCTTTAGGAAATATGATTCTACAAGTGCATGATGACATCCCAGGAGATAAGAACTCGTGAAGCTACTCACCAATTTCAAAGATTTATATGGTCCTCTCAGTGGATGAATTAGTGTGGCCCCTTCTTTTGAAAGTGTTAGTTTCTCTGAAATGACATCAGTAGAGTGTGCGAGTTCCGACAGTCGAGAATATAGCAAGCTATATTCAGCTTCTCGTTTTAAAAGTTTAGCCAAGGAACGAATATCGATTGCAGTCGAACACAGAGAATACCAATGGCGAGGTCTTTTCCCCTTTTTTCGACTTTTGTATTGATCGTAAAATTGTCGAAATTTATCTAGATTTAATATTTTTTCGATTTCTTTTCTCTCATGGGCATAGTCATGTTTTGGAAAGTCGACATTATTGGCGAGTGGATCGTCATCTAATATTTTATGAAATTGTTTTCCTTCTTTAGCAAAGGAGTCATATTTCGTAAATGTCTCTAACTGCTTGATCTTATAATGAGCCCAATAGGCTAAGCTTCGATCTTTGTTTAGAACATTTCCCTCCAATAGAAAATGTAACGACAAATAACTTTCAAACAGGGATCTGAGTAAAATAGAAGTTGAGGAAGTAGAGCCAAACCTAAGCAACGTTCCTATGGAATCCCCAATGTCAAGGACATGACGGTAAAGCATGAATAGTGGTGCTTGCTCAGTCCCTCCTTGTACCTTTTTTGAAAACATATCCATTAAATGTGTACCTCGATAAACACTTTCCCTTATACCGCAATGTAAGAGTATATAAAGCTCTTCCGAACCATTCGGTTCAATTTCAATTGCATCAATACCTTCTGCGAGCTGTTTATCCTTTGTTCCTAAAGAAAGAAGATCCCCAACGGCAGGACTTGCTGGAAGGTTGTGCTTCATTAGACTTAAGTCTCCACGATTAGCACCAAACGGAGGTTGTCAGATCTTCGTACTACTAAGCCGTAAATTTCAATTCTACGTAGCAGTCAGATAATAACCATTTTACGAATATATACGTATCACTTCAAATTATGTACAAACTTCTTCACAACAAAGACCATACGAGTAACTATGTTTCAGCTATGTAATGATTTATGAATAATATTAAATTGAGTGATTGAAGGAGAGGGTTGATAGAAAAAATCACTATTCGTGACTTTCCAGACAAAGCTAAAGAACCTTTGCGGGTCCAAGCGGCTCAATCAGGCCTTTCTTTGGAAGCCCATGTTAGTCATATTCTCCAGCAGGTTTCAATATGCAAGGCATTGAAGCCTGTTGGTATTCTTGATCTGGCAGATAAATAGTTTGGCACGGACAAAGGCATTGATCTGAAACTACCCGCACGCGGCTCTGGTTGCAGTTCAGTTAATTGCAGGGCATGATTTTTCTGGAGGGAAATGAGTATCAATGATGATTAGTTGACCTTCAACTCTCAAAGCGAAGCAAGGTGAGGAGTAGCTAAAACAGATCTGGGTCGATCCAGAGCCGGCTTTTCACACGCTCCGCCCCGGCTTCATACGCATTATCAATGGCATGGGTGATTTCCTCCCGGTTTTCAACGCCACCATAGAGCGTCGCCACGCCGTTTCGTACGCTCACCGTAATCTGATCTTCATCGACAAAGAGACTAAACGCCAGCTCATCTTCGATTTTTTCTTTAAGTTCAAAATCTCGTCTATCACTCCAAGACCGATCCTCTAAGTCAGGTTCTCGCAACTGATTGCGGACTCTCCATGCTCCGGCATCATAGGCCGTTATCTCAGCGTCAATCATTGCCTTTCGATTCTCTACGGTTCCGGAGAGTGTGGCGATGCCCTTGTCAACCAAAACATCTATCCGGCTATCTTCGACAAATGAACTCATAAAGAGGGCCGTCATGATGCGGGTACGTAGCTCCCGGTCTGAAAGAATTTCATCCTCATAGTAATGGGGGTGATTGTAGGGTTCGAAGTTATAATCATAATTCCCATCTTGACTCAGTGCGGGGCTTGTAATGCCTACAATGGATGGGATGATTGCAAAGGTGATAGAGAAAATTGCTGAAGCTCGTAATAATTGCATAATGTTTTGACCTTCCATTGAGGAACGTGGTTATTCGTGATAAGGCAGTAGCGACAATTTCTGTATGAACACCGGAAAATTCGAATCATTATTAGATGAAAATAGGATAACGTTTTTATTCTTGGAAATAACTCTCTAAAACCCTAGGTCCGTACATAGCCAGACATTAAGTGATACTACTTATTTATCGTAGGCTAGGCGTACTTTTCCCATCATGCGCAGATCCGACGAAATTTTTCATGCTAAGTTCTGGAGAGGTTGACTGGAATGATTACTTGGACTGTATCGACGAAAATGAACGTATGAAGGAACTGCTTGATGGTGGAAATTGCTATGAGGGTAAGGTAGGAAGATCTTATCGAAATATCATGCTCAGTCATATTTTTTCTGGAAGCTCATTTCAACCAATCAACCAAATTTTTGAGAAAGATCTATTTTGGCAGTGGAGTGGGATGATGAGGAAGGTATGTGTAGACACACAATGACTCTTAAGTTTCTCACAATTTGGAACGTCAGGACAGCTTTCGTTTTATTACAGCCCTACTTGCTCGAGGATTGACCCCAAGACAAGATCTGAATCACAATATTTTTCCGCAATCCGTCGAGCTGCATGACAGTGCGATTGGTAATCATTATTGATGGCGGCTATTCCCTTTACAGCGTCGTCGAACGTCTGAAAGGTGATTAAGCCCTTACCGGTGGGCAAATGCTCTTCAAATCCAGTTGATTGCACGAGGACCGGCTTGCCTGAAGCGAGATAGCAAACGGTCCGATCGCTAATCCATCCGCTGTTCGATTTAACATACCCGTTTTTGGCGACACTGAATTCAGCCTTGGAAAATTGAATAAATTCGCGATAACTATAGGGGTCTCCTGCATAAAAATACGGATCTTGTATCTTCCAATTATGCTGGTGGAGTAGTGCGAGGTCTTCATACTCATCGTATCCAATGCATAACGCAGGCTCTATTTGTTGCCTTGTCACCAAAGGCAATTGTAGAAATTTCAGAAACTCTTCGCGTTTTCCCCCGTACTGCATCTCGTCGAAAATGGCAATTTGAGACCCACGCCAATCTGCGATGGTCGAAAAACGTTGAAATTGATCATCCATGTACGGTGGCCATTCATCTAGCACCACAGGTGGAACAATAGTCTGCCAGTTAATGTTTAACGTTGGGATCGTAAAGCTTGGATGTCCCACATTCTGTCCCACAGTAAAGAAAAAATTATGACGATCCAGAGCCATATCAGTCGTCTGTGCCCAAATTTGCACAAATCCAGGATCGACATCAATATACGCTCGACGGGGAATGCGCATGAGAGGACAT
>BQIX01000269.1 GCA_021604145.1 Nitrospirales bacterium | reverse complement strand
AGATACCCTGTTTTCGTATCAAACAATATGAAAATAGGCATCGAAGTTTTTTCGGGCACTATGGTCTCCTTCGTCAAATCAGGAATGAATCGCATATCCTGTTTTTTCCTGAGGTCTATCAATCCTTTCGGTTGGTCTTTCTCACTTCTTGAGTTCTCAGATCACTCAATTCATCAAATATATAGGAATAATCAAGAGTGTGAGTTTCCTTTCATTTTCCTGAATTAGAGAAATGAGCTTGGGATTCTACGGGCAGAGAGCCTTGAATTGCCTCGGAATTCTTGGTGGTGACTTGACCTTTGTTGCACAAATAATGTTAGCTATCTTGCTATTAGCGTTGTTTTGATTAAGAATTTAGAGTGTTTCTGTGAAAAGAATTGAAATTAGGAGGGTTTATGGGCTCCTCTGATACACACACGTCCTCGCAAAATCTCTCGTATGCACAGATCTTGCTCGTTGAAGACGAAAAAGATGTTCGAGAAGCCCTGAGTGCGCAACTACAGGATGAAGGCCATCATGTGGTCGAAGCTGAGTCGGGAACCGAGGCGTTCTCTCTGTTGCAACAATCGCCGTTCGATATTCTTCTCACTGATGTGATGGTGCCAGGCATTAACGGCATTGAACTTGTTGAACAGATTGCAGATCTGCCCTCGCAACCCGTCACGATTGTCATGACAGGTTTCGGGTCTGTCGAGATGGCCGTGAAGGCCATCAAAGCTGGAGCCTTTGATTTTTTGCAGAAACCCTTTTCTGTTGAAGTGCTCAGCGCAACAATCGAAAGTGCGCTACGCGTTCAATCTTTACGAAATGAAAATGTCGAGTTGCGTCGAACAGTGAAAGGCCAATTTGGATTAGGAAATCTCATTAGTTCGAGCGAGGTGATGAAGGAAGTATTTCGACTTATTGAATGTGTTGCCGATGCTGAAAGTACAGTATTAATTCTCGGAGAAAGTGGAACGGGAAAGGAATTAATTGCACAAACCACACACTTCCATAGTAATCGCAGAAAAGGATGTCTGATTCCGGTCAATTGCGGAGCGATCCCGGAAGCATTACTTGAAAGTGAATTGTTTGGTCATGAAAAAGGGGCTTTCACTGGAGCAGTAGCCACAAGGGTTGGACGATTCGAATTGGCAGCCGGTGGGACCATTTTCCTTGATGAAATCGGGGATTTAAGCCCTCCATTGCAGGTGAAATTACTCCGTGTGTTACAAGAAAAAACTTTTGAGCGTGTAGGAGGCACTCGAACGTACAAAGCCGATGCCAGGGTGATCGCCGCTACCAATCAAGATTTGGAAGAATTGGTTGCGAACAAACAATTTCGAGAAGATCTCTACTATCGACTCAATGTGGTCCCAATCGTGGTTCCGCCTTTGCGACATCGTTCAGAAGATATTCCATTGTTAATTGAGCATTTCATGAATATGTTTAATGAGCGACGATCGTCGAAATTAACGGGAATTTCTCCAGAGGCGATGACATTGCTTTGCAGCTATCAATGGCCTGGCAATGTTCGAGAACTGGGAAATATCATTGAACGGATGGCCATTTTGAAACGAGATGGACAAATTGATCTAGCTGACCTTCCTGAGAAAATTCGATCCCCGCATGCCGTGTCAGCAACTAATGTCTCTGCCGCTATTCCAGTTGGCGGGATCAATCTCTCAGGTACTGTAGAAGAATTCGAGAATCGCTTGATTATTGAAGCTCTTGAACGAACGAATTGGGTCAAAAGTAAAGCGGCCCAATTACTCCATATCAATCGTACGACCTTGATTGAAAAACTCAAAAAGAAATCTTTAGCCGAAATTGTGTCAAATCGAACCGGACAAGACACGAAGCCTGTCACTTCCTTTTAATCTATTTAATATTCCCCAGACGTTCGAGTCCTACCTTTTTCTCTCATATTTCCATTCCCTAAAAAGACGCTGTTTTTGACCTTACCGTCAAGCATTTGACGAAATAGTCATTCTCGTTCCTCATTGGTCATTTTATAAATTTGTCCGTGTTTCCAATATGTTGACTCACAACATGAGTTTGAGTGTTCACAAAAAGTACTCTCGGTCTAGTTTTTGCTATTCACCTTCGTACTAAGATTTATCAAGGGCTATCGTCTGTGTATTGGATTTATATTGTTGCGAGTCTTCTTATGTCGCCGATGTTGAGTTACGCCTCATCTTGTTCGAATTTCGAGTGGCACTATCCTTCTGAAATGACCGAACCGGAGACGTTTCGAAAGGCTCAACATTCCATGGCTGATGGAGAGCTTTTGGTTGCAAGAGAATTGTTTTTGACATTTTTACAAGAACAACCGGAAGGCGTATTTGCTGAAGGGGCTCAATATGCGATGGCATCCTTGCCAAATCCTGAAGATGTGTCTGATGCCAAAGTCTTAAATATGATTAAACGTTTATTTGCCCAACGTAAGGAACATCCTCAGAGCCCCTATGCGCCATGGGCACTGTGTCGTGTGGGTGAACTCTTTGATCAGATGGGATGGGCTCTTGAGTCCAATGGGGTCTTTGAAGAGTTTTTGAGCACCTATCCTGACCATCCGTTGGCTGGTGGGGTGTTATTGAACGCAGGAATAAATTTTTTAGAAGAAAAGAAGTATATCGAAGCTTCTCTCGTTTTTCGGCGATTAGTGCAGGAACCAAAGTGGAGTGAGTATCAACTTGAGGGCGCTCTGGGATTAGCCGATGCGACTGCCTTTTCGCATGCTTGGGATCAAGCCTATTATTGGTACCAAGTGGTGGATGTTGAACAGCCCCAGTTGATTCGGTCATCGGCGGCTTCCGCGTATCATTATGGATTGAGTACTGCTCACTTGGGAAAACCTGGGCAGGCGATGAAGTGGTATCTCACGACTTATAATCTTCATCCGGAGAAGGTTGAAGCCGGGTTTGCCTTAAATAGCATTGCTCAGTATTTATTGAAACGGGATCACGACATGGCGGCACTGTGGTTTTTTCAAGAAGCTTCGCTTCGCTACCCACAACGTGAGCCGGGACGTCGCGGACATGCTGCCTTGACGCGATGGGTGTTCTCGTACTTGGGTTCCGAACATTCTCAAGAAGCATGGAGAACACTCTACGATCGTTTGAATGCGCTAGAGATTTATTTGTCAGTGTCGTGGGATGGGGTCGTTGAGTCTTCCCGAGAGTTGGCACAAGCTCCTGAAGCTGATGTGGCAGATGAAGCGCAATTCTGGCTAGCGAAGGGATATCAAGAGATTGGAGATGAGGGGGGAGCAGTAGCGGCCTATCGCCAATTGCTGCTGTTCGGCCAGACTGAACCGTGGAAAACGAATGCTCAGAATATTCTCACGCTCAAGGTATCGCAAACCTTCCAATCCCATTATCAACAACAGAAATGGGTTGAACTCATTCGATATTATGAGCAGCAACAATTGCTTGTCCGTTCTCTCCCGCAAAACCTTGAATGGATGCGTATGTTGGCAGAGGCTTACCGTCAGATTGGTCTTTCAAAAGAGGCGATGAAGTGGTACGACAATATGTTGAAGAGCAATCCTACTAAAAAACTCAAGGAGCAAATTCTTTCAACACAAGTCATAGTGGCACATGAACTTGGTGAGACCGATCGCATTCGCCAAGCAGCAAAGGCCTATATCCAGGCCTATCCCAAAGGTCAGTCCAGGGATGATATTTTCTTGACTCTTGGACGTGTGCATGTCTCTGAGCAAGAATTCACAAAGGCCATTACGCAATTTACACAAGTAATAGAGCATGGTGCAGACAATCAGACGAAACAGCGGGCTCATATTGAACGGGCTCATGCATACGAGGCTTTGAGGAAGTTTGGTTTAGCCATTGAAGATTATCGCTATTTGTTAAAGCATCAGTCTCCTTCAATTGGCACACAATTATCATTGGCTGACCTCTTGTACGAACAGAAACGTTATACAGAAGCTGAGGATTTGTATCAAGCGATTGCAGAGTCGGAAGCGGTGGTTGAAGTCAAAACGTGGGCGCAGTTTCGCTTGGCATTGTGTTTCCAAGAAACAGGTAAGCCGACTGCGGCAACTCCGCTTTTAGACCGTCTTCGACAGCCTGGTCAAAATGATAAGGAATTAGAGGCCACGATTCGAGCGGCGGCGTCTGCCGTACTTGATGAATATCATCGACCAAGCAACGCCTCCTAAGCGACAACTCATGATGAATCATACTTCGATGCAGACGATACAAGGATACTTTGAAGATGCCCACCAGAGTGTCCTTGATCGAGTGCAACATCTCGATCTCGAATTACAGGCCGTGTCCATTGGGTTAAAAAATAAGTTCGCGGAAGCACAAAGACTTCGTGAACAAATGAATCGGTTTTTCGAGTATCTTCCTATTGCAGCAATACTCATGAATCACGACCGAACGATCCAGCAAGTGAATCGAGCAGCCAGGGCAATCCCGGGCCTTGGAGAAGTTATGGTAGAAGGACGATCTCTCGATAAGGCTTGGCGACAATTAGGATGGCCCTCAGTTCCATGCACACACGTGGCTCATCATGGACACACCTTGAATTGTTGGGAGGAAGTCCTGGGGCAGCCAGGAACCGTGCCGTGTTTGGTCGTACGATTTATTTGTGAAGATCAAACGGTTCCTTTTTCGAATCAGAGGGCGAAAGACGAACGTCTGCGAGTGATGGGAGAACGTGTGGCCAAAGTTTCACATGATCTTCGAAACTCATTGACAAGTATTGAGTTATTTGCCTCATTGGTCGAACGACGAATGTGTAACGATGTTGAACACCAACGAGTTGGCCATCATCTAGTTCAAGCAATACAAACGCTTGAGCAGTTTGTGGACAATTTGTTAGCAACGGCGAAAGCACGTGAAGCCAGAATTGAGGAAATCCAGGTTCATTCCCTGTTTGACCAAGTTGAACTTCTCCTGACCCAGCCGTCTCAAGATCGGCAAGTCACGATACGAAGGAACGTGGCCGTTGATGCTGAAGTCATTGAAGGCGATCATGTGCTACTTCAGCAAGCCTGTCTCAATATTTTTCGTAACGCAATTTCGGCATCACCTCAGGGTGCGGTTATCGATATTGAATGTCGGAGGGTGAGGCGAACATTGTCCAATGCCCAAAAACAAAAGAGAAGCCATGATGTCCACATCTGTGTTCGTGATTATGGCTGTGGGATCAAAGCGGATGAGCTTCCCTACGTGTGTCAACCTTTTTATTCAAAACAGAATCATGGAACAGGACTTGGTCTCTCGATTGTCAAAGATGTGATGGATGCACATCATGGAACGATTGATGTACGAAGCCGGGAACAGCAAGGGACAACCGTGTCCTTACGCTTTCCACAACAGAGGAGATCTGCATGACCCAAACGGAATGGTATGACAAACAACCCATTTTAGTGGTGGAAGATGATGTCCATTTACAAACGGCATTATCTCAAACCTTAGGCGGACATGGGTATTCAGTTTCGGTCGTGAACGATAGCCGCGAAGGCCTGGAATGGCTTCAGCGAAATGGGGCCAGCCTGATTGTGGCTGATGTGAATTTACCAGGGAAAAGCGGTATTGACATGCTACGCGATATCAGGATGTCTGGCAATCAAGTGCCGGTCGTGATGATGTCTGCTTTTGGTTCAGTCGAAACAGCAGTGGAAGC
>BQIX01000268.1 GCA_021604145.1 Nitrospirales bacterium | reverse complement strand
GATCGCCTCGTGCTATTGCCACCTGTATGCAACGGATCGGACGGGCAGGGCATTGGGTCGGCGCAACACCCAAGGGGCGTCTGTTTTGTACAACGCGTGATGACCTGGTTGAATGTGCGGCTGCGGTCCATGCTATTCGCTGCGGCAATTTAGATCCAGTGACAATTCCTCCAGAGCCTGTTGATATTCTAGCCCAACAAATTGTGGCCGAAGTGGCGGCACAGGAATGGGAGGTCGACGGTCTCTATCGACTCTGCACAAGAGCCTTTCCCTATCGGCAGCTTACGAGAGAATCGTTTGAGCAAGTCCTGCATATGGTGGCCGAGGGCTATGTCCCAGGCCGTCGTCGTCAGCAAGCCTATGTCTTTCATGATCGTGTGCAGCAGCAGATTCGTCCGCGGAGAGGGGCTCGACTCGCGGCCATTACCTCCGGGGGAGCCATTCCGGATACCGCAACCTATGCGGTCATCGCTGAGCCGGAAGGGAAAGTCGTCGGTTCGGTCGATGAAGACTTTGCGGTTGAGAGTTTAGCTGGCGACATTATTCTATTAGGGACAACCTCCTGGCGCATTCGCGGGATTGAGACGGGGAAGGTTCGGGTCGAAGACGCGCACGGGGCTCCACCGAATATTCCCTTTTGGCGCGGCGAGGCCCCTTCACGCACAGCCGAGCTCTCCAACGAAGTGGCACAGCTTCGTGAGAGGGTGAGTCATTTACTTGAAGAGCCTACCGAAGATCCGGATGCCAATGCTCAAGCCTGGCTGCAAGCTGAATGTGGTGTCGATGAAGCTGGGAGTGCACAAGTTCTGGCCTACATCCAGTCTGGAATTCAAGTTCTCAGGGCCGTGCCAACGCAACAGCGGATAATTGCCGAACGGTTTTTTGATGAAGCGGGTGGTATGCAGTTGGTGATTCATTCGCCTTTCGGAGGACGATTGAACCGGGCATGGGGGTTAACGCTTCGCAAACGGTTTTGTGTGAACTTTGATTTTGAATTACAAGCCGCAGCAACGGATGACGGGTTGGTTCTCTCGCTTGGCGAAAAACACAGTTTCCCACTCGATGCGATTTTTTCTTTTCTCCATTCCAACACCGTACGCGATGTGTTGATCCAAGCCCTTTTGGCGTCACCGTTGTTCGTCACCCGTTGGCGTTGGAATATTTCACGGTCTTTGGCGCTACTGCGTTTTCAAAAAGGCAAAAAGGTTCCCCTTCATATTCAGCGAATGCGTGCGGAAGATTTGCTTGGTGCCGCCTTTCCGATGGCAACGGCTTGCCAGGACAATCATGTTGGCGATGTGCTTATTCCTGATCACCCATTGGTTCATGAGACGGTTCGTGATTGTCTGACTGAAGCCATGGATATTGACGGGTTGATTCAACTGCTTCAGAAAATGGAATCAGGTGAGGTGGAATGTCTGGCTGTTGAGTCGCCAGCGCCATCGCCTTTTGCGCATGAAATTCTGAATGCGAATCCCTATGCATTTCTGGATGATGCACCGCTGGAAGAACGCCGAGCGCGAGCCGTTAATCTTCGCCAAGTGCTTCCCGGCGATATGGGGGGAGAGCTTGGTGATCTAGATCCTGCGGCCATTGCTGCAGTGATTGAAGAGGCGTGGCCGACAGTTCGTGATGCTGATGAACTTCATGAAGTACTTCACCTTTTGGTTTGGGTTCCGGAGAAGCTCGGGAAGCCATGGCAAGACTTTCTTCCTGAGCTTCTTAAGTCAAAGCGCGCCGTCGTGATAGAGGTGCGTCAGGCAGATAATGGAAAAGTCGATACGGTTCGGGGATGGGTAACGACGGAGCAATTCCCAATCATTCAAAAGCTGCATTTATCTGTTGAGGTTGTGGCTCCGGAGCAATTGGAATTCTTTCCTGTTGTTGAGGCCCCGGCAATAGAAGCGGAAGCTGTCTTGCCACTCGTCGTGCAGAGTTGGATGGAATGTTGTGGTCCTGTCACTGTTGATGAACTTTCGGGTGCCTTGCACTTATCAGGGCAAGCGATACGTCAGGCTCTTCTGCATTTAGAAGGGCAGGGGCAAGTCTTGCGCGGACAATATCGATCAGCCACTTCTTCATCACCTTTTGGTGAATCTTCGGTTCCGGTTGTTGCTGAGAAAGTTAAAGTAAAACTTGAGGAGTGGTGTGATCGACGATTGCTTGCGAGAATTCATCGGCGAACGGTCAGTTCATTGCGCCGTGAGATCGAACCTGTTGCTGCGGCAGACTTCATGCGTTTTCTTTTTCGCTGGCAGCATCGAGCACCAGGTTCGCAATTACATGGTGAAGCCGGGTTGCGTGAAGTCATCACGCAATTGGCTGGGTTCGAGACGGCCGCATCGGCATGGGAATCTTCAATCCTGAAAGGACGAGTCTCCAACTATAAACCTGAACTCTTGGATATGCTCTGTCTACGAGGCACGGTGGCTTGGGGAAGGTTGTCCCCTCCGTATAAAGAGCCACGTGTTCCAACTGGAAAGGAGGAGAAAGGCAACGAAACACTTTTTCAGATTGAAGAGCCACCGCCATCCTCCCGTCGTCGGATTAATCCGACGAGCTTGGCTCCCATCAGTTTCTTTCTCCGTGAAAATGTCCCGTGGCATATGATGCTGAGCCGGCAAAAGGAAAGCGATATGACGATGGGGGTACGCCAGGTTTTGAGTGGCGTTGCACAGGATGTCCTTCAATCTCTCGAAGGAAGAGGCGCAAGCTTTTTTGCTGACCTGACGGCGTGCACGGGATACTTGGCTTCTGAGGTTGAGCAGGCCCTCTGGGAATTAGTTGCGGCGGGACTCGTCACTGCCGATGGGTTTGATAATCTTCGTGCCTTGATCAATCCCAAACGGCGGAATGCAGCGGGCAGGGAGCGTGCGAGCCGACCTCGTCATAGTGCCGGTCGGTGGGATTTATTATTGAAACCTCATCATAGAGTCAGTGATGAGCCGTTCACCCTTCCGCAGCTTCATGAGAAATGGGCTCGTCAGTTACTGGTTCGTTACGGTGTGGTCTTTCGTGACCTCTTAAAGCGAGAGTCTCTTACAATGACCTGGCGTGAACTGTTGCTGCAATACCGTCGAATGGAGTGGCGCGGAGAGATTCGCGGAGGACGCTTCGTGAATGGATTTACCGGAGAGCAGTATGCCTTGCCGGAAGCGGTTGAATCACTTCGTGCTGTTCGACGCGACACTCAATCCGATACGCAGGACGTGCGAATCTCTGCCGCCGATCCGTTGAATCTCGTGGGTATCATCTTGCCGGGAGAGCGAGTTGCCGCGAATTCCTCAAAGATCATTCTTTTCCGTCATGGCATTCCAGTTTCCGAACCTTTCCCCGTCGTGGCCTTGGCTTAATTTCTTTCAGGTGAACCTCCTTCCGTCGGATCATACGGAATTGATGATTCTGGTCAGACAGCTTTGGCATTCTGAATACATGAACCTTTTTTGTCTCTAACTCCTCGTACGAGTGCGCGGAAATTTTTGAGTTTCTTTCCAAACGACTCGGCTGATGGGTTGGAACGACGCGTGAGGAAGTCATTCTAGATCGTCGGGTCATGTCTTCGGATGGACACGGCCGCCGGTAGGAAGGCGTTCATCGTCGTTTTCTCGCCCTTGCGGTCCCACGCTCGAAGGTTCTCTCTGGCTTTAGGAAGGCTGGTGTTGGGCTCATCAGCTGTTTTTATGACATTTCTAATGACTCAATCTGCTCTTCCAGCTTCTCATGGCGCCGCTTCTGCAGTCCGTGAATGCAAACTGGTCAAACAGGACTTAGGGGAAAATCATTTCGAACAACTCTTTCTTCCCAATCGTGTGAACGTTTTCCTGCGCAAGGACATTGAGGAAAATTTCCTTTTCGATGTGGCGTGAGTTTTGAGATGTTGATCGTCGTCTGGAATGATCTTATCGCATTACCACCACTATATACTTTTGTTTTAGAACCCTTTTTCTTTTCCTTGTTCAGTATTTGGGTTTTCTACCGAAAAGGTTTAGAGAATTGTTTTGGTTCATCTACCTATGAGGAACGAAATCAAATAAGCTCGTTTATTATAAAATAGGGCCCCTTCTAGATAAGAGCAAACCCATCGTGAGGTGGGGACGCAAAACCACGGATCAGGAGAAACTCTTGATGGCCGGGTTACCTAAGGAAGGGAAAAGAGGGAGGAATGGGGCCGTTTTCGCGACAGGAGAAGGCCCATGTCAAACGTTTATTCAAGTCCTTTTATTCAAAAGACTCTGGTCGTGCTCGGTCTTGCGTGTTGTCTCTTTCTTAACCCAACTGCTGTTCAATCTGCCAACATTGTTCAGTCTACCGCCACAGATTCTATAAAGGTCCAATGGTCCGCTAATTCCGAATCGGATTTAGCTGGATACAGGGTCTATCAAGGGACCTCGCCCGGTTCGTATAGCATTTACTTTGACGTTGGGAATACTACGGTTTATGAACCACAAAGTCTTGAGGCTGGTCTCACGTATTATTTTGCTATAACCGCTTATGATGCTGTTGGCAATGAAAGCTCCCCTTCCACTGAAGTAAGTGTGCAAGTTCTAGCGCCACCACTTCCTACCCTCTCCTTCCCAGAGCTCATGAGTCCCGCTCCCGGTGCGACGTTAAGCAGTGCGAGAGAGACCTTCTCCTGGACGGCGAATACTGTCAGCGTCACCGAGTGGTGGTTATATGTTGGAACGAGTAAGGGAGCGCTGGATATCTATGATAGTGGGTATTTAGGAATGACGAGTAGCAGGACCGTCAAGGAGCTACCCACGGATGGCGCCACGCTGTATGTGCGGCTTTGGTACAAAGAAGGCGGCCGTTGGAAATTTATCGATACCACCTACACCGCTCACACAGGCTCCATCCTTCCTTCGTGATCTTGTCTGCTCCCTTTGGCATTATTAGGGATCGGGGTTTGGCTAAATTACAAGATGAATGCCAAAACCCCAGCTGTCGCAGTTTTCGCTTTGATCATCAGTCACGCTAAAGTTGTGGCTAGTGTCGAAAGCGGATAGCTGCTTGCTCTGCTTACTGCTTTTTCCATTTACTCTGGGCTGTGATCAACAATTGTGATACCCCTCGCCATGGTATTTCATCGTTCTCGAACTATAAATCCTATATGATCCCTTCATTCCCTAGCAGTTAATTAGCGAACATCGCGGTACGTATTCTGCCTTTCACAAGTCGATACAGCCTGTATCTGATCGGATACGGTTCCCGGCTTTGCGTCTCTCGGGATTCATGCCCCCGCTCATTGCTCCTTCTCACGCAATACCAAAGACTTGCATCTCAATCTTTTGCAAAACCCATCGTTATGGTTAAGCGGTATAAGTCTTGCGATATTCATGATTGGAGTCACAGATATAAAGATCAGAATTTATCATATTTTCCTAGCAGGGAGGGTTTGCCATGAATAAAACGCTACTCACAGGTTGGTGCTTTGCCACCTTGATAGCAGGTGTCCCGTTAGTCTCCTGTGCGGCAGGACCTGTTCCCAATGGTGAAATGAAAAAATTAGATGCACCTATCACACATGAAGAAATCATGACGGAAGCGAAAACATTATCGGAAATAATTGAACAGGGTAAGCGTGTATTCTCCACACCGTTTAATAAACACGATGGTTTGGGAGATGGTCCATTCGATG
>BQIX01000267.1 GCA_021604145.1 Nitrospirales bacterium | reverse complement strand
CACCAATCAGGGCAAACAACAACCCTTCTTCTCGCTCTAACACCTGAAACCACAGCAACATCGCCAAAAATGACAGTATGATCAGAAGCCACTTTCCCCATTCGTGATTTGGGAAATGTCCAATGGTCCATGCAATAGTTGGTAAGCGCCAATTAAAAAACGGGCGAGACGCATACCCTCGAGACCGTAGTTCTTCTCCAACGATTTGATAATAATTTTCACCTGCATGAATTCGATCAATGACATGACTATACATTCGAGCATCTTCGCCATCCGTCTCCTCTTGCTGACGTATTGGAAAAGCTTGGGTCAGCGAGATAAGCCCATACACAATAAGCAAACACACTCCAACGACAATAAAGCCAGCCTGCTTCTTGCTCACAACACTAAACCTCGTCTTGGGAAAACTGAGACCGCTCATATGTGATGTTTCATCCCT
The DNA here is from genome assembly GCA_021604145.1 of Nitrospirales bacterium. Lineage (GTDB taxonomy): Bacteria > Nitrospirota > Nitrospiria > Nitrospirales > UBA8639 > JAGQKC01. The sequence continues at coordinate 5,208 of BQIX01000267.1, read as the reverse complement.
TCGCACGCCTCTTGAGAAGAACCTGCCAATCTTCCAACACCCGCACGCTTTGCCTCCATATGAATGTTGTTCGGTCCTCATAGTCAAAACTTAAAAATAACAATCTCATGAACTATCCCACGCGCAAACGACATTTCACTTAAGTCAGCCCTGAAAAGACTAAGAGAATCATTCAGCAATGTGCCATAAACAAAAGTATTTCTTAAGAATTTCTATCATTTTCCGACATAGTTCATAACGAGTATTACCCTTTAGCCTTCATCTACACATTATCCAGAATGGTTATGTCTGCTTACAGCGATCACCATCCGGTCCCACAATCAGGGTCTCTTCCGTCACAGCAGTCTGGTCGTGCCTTTCTATTCAATCCGGACTACGGTGTCACATTATCGATAATCGTTCCCTTATATAACGAATCAAGCAGTATCGATCTGTTCGTTAATCGTACAGAGCATGTCCTGCATGACTTACTCTCCTCCTTGGGAGGAAACTATGAAATCATTTTTATCAATGACGGAAGTACAGACGATACGGTAGATAAACTTCTTCAACACCGAGACCGCAATCCGTGGATAAAAATTATCAACCTATCGAGAAACTTTGGAAAAGAAAGTGCCTTATGTGCAGGCCTTCATTATTCCAATGGTGCAGCAGTGGTCCCGATGGACGTTGACCTCCAAGACCCTCCTGAACTCTTGCCGGATCTGTTTGAAAAATGGCTCGAAGGCTATGATGTTGTCTACGCTACTCGACGTGATCGACACGCAGACTCATGGATCAAACGCTTCACCGCATTCGGATTTTTCCGCTTATTCAACCGTCTTGCAGAAACAAAAATCCCCAAGGATACCGGAGACTTTCGACTCATGGATCGACGTGTTATCCAAGCTATTAGGGAACTTCCTGAACGAACTCGCTTCATGAAAGGATTATTCACATGGGTAGGATTTCGACAAATCGGAGTAGAGTACGATCGTCCCTCCCGATCCAGCGGAAAAACAAAATGGAACAATCGAGGACTGTGGAAACTCGCGATGGATGGAATTACATCATTTAGTATCGTCCCGCTTCGAATATGGACATATATTGGGTTGTCGGTTTCCGTCTTAGCATTAAGTTATGGCCTATTCCTTACGATTCGCACCATGGCCGGGGGCATTGACGTACCAGGTTATGCCTCACTGATGGTCACGATTCTCTTTCTGGGAGGATTAAATCTATTCACCCTAGGAATATTAGGTGAATATTTGGGAAGGATGTTCATGGAGGTTAAAGGACGCCCTCTCTACTTACTTCGTGAAACCTATGGTTTTGGTATCAACGCATCAAAACACATAAAATGAAACCATACCTCTACACTCAAATGGCTGCCCTGGAAACAAGCCATTGGTGGTTTGTCGGGCGACGGCGAATACTCACAATAGTACTTTCCACGTTCACGGACCTTCCATCCCAATGCAATATTTTAGAAGTTGGATGCGGAACTGGAGGCAACTTAGGGATGCTGTCACAATTTGGACAGGTATACGCACTTGAACCTAATGAAAAAGCCCTAGAATTAGCCGACCAGAAGGGCAACTTTGACATACGTAAGGGCAGTCTTCCCAACGATATTCCCTTTGACATTCAAACCTTTGATCTCATTGCAGCACTCGACATCCTTGAACATATTTCTGAAGATTTCGAATGTCTCACCACATTTCGAAACCTGCTACGCCCGAATGGATGGTTACTCCTTACAGTACCAGCCTTTCCCTTTCTGTGGAGTACCCATGATGACGATCATCACCATAAAAGACGGTACAACAAAGCCAATCTTCAACACATCGTTCAGGAGGCTGGGTTCTCTCAAGTCATGGTAACCTATTTCAACACCCTTCTGTTTCCTCTGGCAGTCAGTCTTCGTCTGATCAATAAAACCTTACATCTCAAAGGTTTCAATGGAGAAGTTGCTTTACCTGCCACACTCAATACTGTGCTGACAGGCATCTTTGCTTCCGAACGTCACGTCATTAAACACTGCTCGCTACCAGTAGGTCTCTCCCTTCTCCTGCTTGCTAAGAAGGCTTCTTAACATGGGGACTTCAGTCTTGAGAAATCTCACGCTGATTTTTCAGCGTTCGACGCGAACTTACTACGTGCCGTATCTCATAATCTGTTTGCTCATCAGTATCGGAGTCATTCAGACATTTTCAAATACAATCAATCATGATGTGGCATGGCATCTCTATACAGCAGCCGAATATCTGGCAGGTGGCACGCTCTATCACGATATTTTCTGGGAACCCAATTTCCCTCTTACCCTCTACCTCACGATACCCCCAGTCTACCTTGCACACATGACAGATCTTTCAGCTATCAATCTCTTTATCCTCTATATTTTCTGTTTAATATCGCTGTCACTATTTCTCACGTGGAACCTACTCACTCTCTCCCCAGAATCGCCACTTCGCAATAGCTACGCTCTCTTATTGAGTGCGAGCTATGCCTTAGTCGTTGTTCCTGGAGCCGACTTTGGACAGCGAGAGCATATCATGAGCATTCTCACAATGCCTTACATCATATTGGCCGTGCTTCGCATAGCTGGTGGTGTGTGCGCATGGCCCTTGAGAGTGTTCATTGGATCGCTCGCAGGCATCGGGTTTTCGCTCAAACCGCATTTTCTCCTCATTCCACTCATCATTGAGTGCTATCGCTGGATTAAGTTAAGACACTTACAAGAAAAGGGGCAATCTGAGACATTCGCATTCATCTCCGTTACCGGTCTATATGGCATAACTCTGGCTTTTCTCAATTCAGAATATTTTTCAACGGTACTCCCATATGCGTTGACCGTGTATAACATCGCGTATCAATCAACACTGCAGGAAATCCTCATTCAGCCTGAGACGATTTTGCTACCACTTACTTGCCTCATGTATTTTAAAACTCGACAATCCCAAAACCATGTAGTAGCTACTGAAATGTTTCTTCTTTCTGCCATAGGCTTCTACTTCATTTTCTTCATACAAATGAAAGGCTGGCACTATCATATCTACCCTGTCCTTTCTTCCTTAATTCTTACCGTCACCTCCATGCTCATCCATGAAATACAGAGGTCGCGCACTTTAGTTTTCTGGTCAGGAAAAAATGAACAATTGCCTATAAACGTATGGATCCTCATGACTCTTTTCCTCTGTACACTTGGCACTCCATATCTCAAGACCAACTATGAAAACCCCACCATGAATCGAATGATGCCTATCGTCAAAGAGCATGCAGCTGATTCGTCCATATTTACTTTCTCGTCTTCGCTTCATACAGCATTTCCACTCGTTAATTATGCTGAGGTAGGTTGGGCCTCACGGTTTCCTACCCTCTGGCTACTTCCGGGCATTGTGCGCTTACAACGCGATGCCACAACAAATCTCACGACCCATGAGGTGAAATACCTCCAAGAAATTAAACAATTCGTAATCGACTCCGTGATCAGCGATCTATCGAGGAAGCAGCCGGCCATTATTCTGCTGGATGTCAACCGATATAAGTATTTCTTTGACGATCATTTTTTCGACTATCTCAAATTCTTCTCATCAGATCCGAAGTTCATGGCCATTTGGTCGCACTACAAAAAGATAAATGATATAGGTGGGTTTCAGGTCTTTCTTCGAACCTCGACGTAAGAAGTTCTCCTTGAATTTTTCAGCAGATCAAACGCTTTAAATTTCCTTCTTTTCCATAAGGTTTTGGGCAACGAAACCGATAATTATAGGTGTCAACGTGTGTCCTCTGGGACACCGATACCCGACGTACGATTTTGATGAATACGAGAACTATGATTCTACCATTGCCTTTCCTGATCTTCCTCGGGCTTTGCACCGTGGAAATGCTGTCGATTCTGTACGCCAACTCCGGGCATTTTCTGTATACACTTGACGATCCCTATATCCACCTCGGATTGGCGGAAAATATTGCACAAGGACACTATGGCATCAATCTCTCTGAATACTCGGCACCGTCATCGAGTATTCTTTGGCCTTTCCTCTTAGCCCCCTTCACTCTCTTCAACATTGGGCCATACGCCCCCCTTATCCTAAATATTCTTCCTAGCTTGGGAACCATCGCGATCTTTACCTACTTGTCGACTCAAGTTGCCGAGAGCCGTGTCGGCGCAACGATTATTGCCACCGTTTTACTGTTCGCAAGCAACTTGATCGGCTTGACATTTACTGGCATGGAACACGGCTTACAAGTTCTCCTAACCGTCATCATTGCGGTAGGACTTATTGTCGATACTCAAAAAAGTTCTCCACCCTGGTGGCTTCTTCTCGCAACCGTCCTCGAGCCACTCATTCGGTATGAAGGTGTCATGGTGACCGCCGTGACCATTCTCTACTTCGTCTGCCGCCGATACTACAAAATTGCCTTTTGGTGCAGTGTGGCCACACTCTCATTACTAGGGGGATTTTCTTGGTTTCTTATGTCTCTCGGTCTGGAAAGCTTACCGAATTCTGTCATTGTCAAAATGTTTACGCATACGAACGGGGGGGATTGGTCCATCGGAATTTTCAGAGCTATGCTCAATCTACATTCAAGGGCAGGCGCCATTCTGGTTTGTGGACTGTTATTGCTCACTGGATTGCTGTTGAGTGCAAACCGTCCCTTTTCTGAAAAACTCCTTGGGATCTGGGCAGCAGTCATTACCATGGGACACCTTGTCACTGCGCCATTACGAGATATCAGTCTCTTTATTCAAATTTCACGATATGATGCCTATGTTATGGCCATGCTGTTGATCGTATTGTTGTATGGGTATCGTGACGTCTTTCAACGTGTCTTCCAGCAACAGAACCTCTTTTGGGTAGGAGGTCAAGCGGCGGTGCTCTTAGTCTTCATTGCTCACCCTTACCTTATGGCCATCTTACTTACCCCTATTGCGTCTAATAATATCTATGAACAGCAATATCAAATGCAGCGATTTATTCAGGACTTTCATCATGAACCTATTGCGGTGAATGACCTCGGACTCGCGGCCTATGGAAACTCGAATTATGTTTTAGATTTATGGGGACTTGGAAAACTCGAGGCCTTCTACGCGCGAGCGGACCGAAAACCAGAGGAATGGATGAATCAACTTGCCAAGCCTCACCATGTTCAAAGCGCCATCATTTACGATACATGGTTTCCCATCGTGCCGCAAAACTGGATACGAGTGGCCACTCTTCACCT
>BQIX01000266.1 GCA_021604145.1 Nitrospirales bacterium | reverse complement strand
AGACGCCTTCAACATCTCCCCCACCATCATTAATAATGATGATTTCAAAATGCCGATAGGTTTGCTTCAGAATGCTTCTGACCGCATCAATCAACATATTCGCCCGATTCTTTGTGGGGATAATCACTGAAACCAACGGGGTTGCGGATGAAACGCCAGACCAAGTAGTTGAGCGATTCGCCGTACTCCCTTGAGTATCAATTGCTTCTGGCAATGCATCATCAGCTTTAGTGCTACCAGAAGAAGACTCATTTTCGATTTCAGACCCAAGGATTTCTCTGGCAGACTTTTTTAGTGTCTCTTTATACAAATTGGGATGGTTTAAGATAATTCGTGCTTTTAATTTTCTGTCATGTTTTATCCCTTCAGAAGCTAAGGTGTTTTTTCTTACTCGATAGATGAAAAGTGGTTCTGGAATTCGAAGTCCCTTAAAACCTTTTTCGCCACACCCGATCCAGAAATCCCAATCTTCATAAGTAGGTTTCATATTAGGATTATATCCACCTACGGTCTCCCATACTTCTCGCCGATACAAGGCACAATAACTCAAAATGTTCATCGTACAGAGTATGGGGAAATTCCATTCTTGGGCTTGTCGAACTTCTGTCACATCTCCAAATGTGCTCGTATCTGGGTAGGCAATTCCGATCTCTGGAGAAGTTTTCAGCACATGAACGGTTTTTTCCAGCATTGTGGGAGAAATCATATCATCCGCATCGAGAGGCAAAATGTACTGTCCAACCGATGCTCGAATTCCCGTATTTCGTGCCTCAGCAAGTCCTAGATTGTTTTGTCGAATACATCGTATTTTTCTTCCAGGAAATTGATTGCATAAAGCCTCTGCAACTTCTACAGTATCATCTGGGCTACCATCATCCACAATAATGATTTCCCAGGCGGAATACGTTTGAAGGACGACACTCTTGACAGCCTCAGGTAGGAACGTTGCCTGTTGGTAACAAGGGATCACAACTGAGACCGTAACATGGCTTTCAGACGGTAATCCCACTTTTCTTAAAGGTTTTGCTCCTGGCAATTCCAACTTCAATTCAACTTCTTGATGTACGGATTGAGGAATAAAATTCGTATAACTATCCACGTTGACACGATATCCTTCGCCGAATCGTTTCGCTAAACTCTCAGAAGAGTATGCTGGATTTTGTCCAGAACGATTCTTCCATGCGGTTTGAACCAAGTTGATCGGATTACAAAAGGTGACGGATTGTTCGTAGCACAAAAGAAACGGGTAACGATGGGCATACCGATCTGTTAAATTTGCAAATTCTGATTCCAGGGTATTGGGATTGGAAAAAGACAATGGAGAAATCATATCGAACAGCTCACTCACTCGATAAACAGAACTAGAAACTTCCAGAGGATACCCAAAGTCATGCTGGGCCTCTGGCCACCGATATTTCAACATGCCGGGTTGGGATTGTCTAAACTCTGGCAGGCGCTGTTTTGACTCGAACATATAGCTGAAGTGTGTATTTCGACCTAAACGAAGAGAGCAGGCAACGGCATCTGAGTGCATATCCAACTGTGAAAGGGCATCCTGGAGGAAAAAGTCTCGAACAAATAGATTATCATCAACTACAAACAAGACATATTTAAACGGACCAAGAATTGTCAGCACATTACTACGGAAGTTTTGCTCACTGATGAACTGAATAAATGAGTACTGATCATATTCCTGAGATAATTCTTCATACTGTTTACAATGTAAAGGCTCTGTGGTTGTATAGAGAATGCGGATATCAGTCGCCTGAACATCCTGACAGTGCAGCAAGAATGAACGTAGGGTTGCATCAAGTTGGAGGGCACGGTTTCGACTGAAGATCAAGACAAGGCAATTCATGAATTACCACCTCTTATTTACAAAATTTGAAATGCAGTTTTTTCATGCGAATGCTTAAGCAACTTTCGGGCATCAAAGCACACATCATCAATGCCTTAATCTCATCATCTAAAATTTTCATGCACTCATTCAGGAGCATAAACTCAAAGAAGGTCGACCACTGGACAGAAAATAAAGATAAATTATTTTTCATATTAAACAAACAGCAACTAACTGAATACTTGAGTAACATGGAATACTACACCGTGCCTTCAGCAAGGCTAGACTAACTGTAAGATAATTCCAGGAAAACTTTCATCTGAAAAATTAAGGTCACTTACATCTCGAGATTTCGTAAAGTAAAAAAATATGAGAACAACGACAATGTCGCTTAGCCAAGAAATCTCAGCGGTGCTCTAGTGGAAGTGGATATTGGTTTCGAGGAACATAAATCGTGTTCGTAAAATCTTTCCAAATCACTTTATATTTTGCTTTTTCAAAATACTCAACAATGTTGTTACATACACTACGAATATCATGATAGTCATCATTTTGGTCGTGTAATTCAATAAGGACCATCTGTGGCTTCCAATAGGTAATATCAAAGCCTTTTAATACCTCCCATTCATACCCCTCGACATCTATCACAAGCACCTCAAATCCAGGATTAATTTTATGTTCATTCAATAACTTTGTTAATGTGGTGATGGAAACAGTGCATAACGTGTCGTTTTGAAAACAATTCTTAGCCCACTTCAATCTTTTAAAGTTTTCCTGCATACTACGGCTAGCCGTGGAAAGCGGCCCTCCAACATGCATAGTTATTTCTCCATCCTGATCTCCCACTGCCGTATTGACAACTTTAACCAATTTATTTCTAGAATGACGATCTCTACATTTTTTATAAAATTCCGGAACTGGCTCCAAATATAAGCCACTCCAATTACTGTCGGATAGTCCACTAGTATTACTGACATACTCTCCATCGAATGCACCAACTTCTACAAATGTTCCATTATTACGTCTTCCAAAGTATTGTTCATAGATCAGAGAAAGTTTTGGCAACTGGCATGTTTTGGCAAGTGGATAAAAGCCTCCTGAGTCCAGAGGTAAAAGATTTTCTCTTCTTAAAATATTTGTATATTGTTTAATTACGTTCAACATTTCATCGATCAACTCTGGATGTTGATTGACATAGTTATAGTGCTTAATTTTATCAGACCTATCATTTTTATATTCCACGTACTCCATGTATCTTAATGCTAAGTCATAAACGATATTAGGAACAAATACGTCGCGCTTCAGAATCCTGCTCTTAATTATTTCTTGCATGAACACATCATCAACTACAAATTTTTTGTATATGTTTAAGTTATCAAAAAGATCAAACTTTAAATTTAGACTCTTTCCCTTTGGATAAACGTCTACTTGGATATGTCCATCTTCTACACGATTCACAAGAAACTTTATATTTTTCTTATCATATTTCTTAGAAAATTCTTTTGTATAGGTAACCATTGCATGTATATCAGTGCAAAGGATGTCTAAATCGCTGTAGTTATAATAATTAGGAAAATGTTCGTTCATTTTTATCAGGCAATATTCATGAGGGCAGTGCTTGAAGTATTCTTGGAGATCGATTAGATAAGAATAAGTCTTGACCTCAGCTTGCTCCTGCTTCTCACCCCATTCATGAGTATCTATCTGAATGCACTTAACCTTATTGATATTTTTACTTTTATATATGACAGCCCGATGAACACCGTCTAAGATCACATTCTTGGCATCGATAATAATATGAGATTGCTTCTTATCTTCTCTTGTATAATGAATATCAAAATTCTTGATTAAATTTTCGAATGCTTCTGGAAAATGATCCTCACAAAGATTTGTCCCAAAATTACTATAGAAGTATTGTATGTAATCATCTGGCTGACCAATAAGATATTTAAAATGTGGTGTTTTTTGTAGAGGGATAATCCCCCTTCCTATAATATTAGCCTGCAAGCCATCCACATTAACGTCAACTTTTTCATAATTATTAAACTCGATATGGTATGGAAAATAGCACTCTAGATTTTCATATCTCTTATAGTAATTTAAAGACTCTAACTCTAGCGCTTTCAACACATAATCTGTTTGTTTTTCATTGTCAGACCCATGTATGCAGTGTTCATGTGAAACCCCTACATCCAAGGGAAGAACTTGGCGCGAAGGTTCGTCGAATTTAGGATTAAACGCATTTCGCACTTTAATTTTAAGATTCACCACATTCATACACTCAACATGTTCAAAAACACCATTATCTTTGATGATTTCATTTGGATTCTTATTTTTCACAAGCACAAAAACTATTTCAGGAAGACTTTTTAAGAGATATTGAGTCTTGGCAATTAAGTGCTCCCACGGATACGGATCACAGCCATAGATCGTTTTGATAAATTCTTCCATATTATTAATGTGAAATGTCTTCATCAAAACAATACTAAAGTTTCCATCACTTCTAATCATATTGACTATTTCAGGAACATGATCGATACCATTTCCCCATATAATAAAATTGTCGTATCTCATAACGTTACACCTTAAGTTATACTCAAAGCACCTTCCTCAAATAATGCAAGTATTTCTGATTTTGTAGAATATTAGTAATCATCAAAAATTGACACAAAAGGTAACCATTTACTGTATTTATGAAATGCGGGAACATCAATATTGTTCACGTGAGACTCTCAGATTCATAATGTTTTCACTAACTAACTTTCATGACACACTCACAAGAGATGGGACCCTAAACTTCGCTCCCTGCCCTGCCCCTTGCATACGATCAGTCAACCACTTGGCGAACGATAACGAGCAAGTCATTCCAGGCTCCACCATATTCAACACATGAATAGTCCGCTCTGTTGATTCCACCACGAGGTCGTCAATTATTTGACCATCTGATCGGATTAACTGTGGAGTAATACCGACTCGTCTACCAAGCGATAAGTCTTCTAGCTGTAATCCTTCCACCACCCTGCAAGCCTCTTTCCAGTAATACTGTTTCGTCAAAATATGGTTATCATGTTTCCAGCCAAGGCGAAGCAGCTTGCGATTTCGAAATACAGCTTTCCACATCACTTGCCGACTCGCTAATCGTGCCATCGCGCCAAAACGATGATGTCTCCGTTGATATACATTCTTTCCAAAGTCCGGAACCGGACTCGGCCCGAGAAGAACAGCTCCATGTACGGTAGGCGTGAGATACACACCCAAGAAAGGGGATGAGAAATCTTGAACGGGATACATGATCGACTGAGTTAACGGAGGGCCGGATCGCGTAATAGTAAAATACATTCCGCGTAGCGGAACCATGCAATATTCGCTACCGACTCCCATCACATGTGCAAGACGACCTGCATGCAAACCTGCACAATTGACGACGATTTCCGAAGTGTACTGTCCATCAAGCGTGGAAACATGGACCGCGTCCTCACGTTCCTGAATATCGACGACCTCTTGCCAATACAGGATCTGTGCTCCAGACCTAGTCGCATCATCTGCAAGCTCCTTCGTCAAGACTCGTGAATCAATAATGGCGCCAGTCGGGGAATACAATGCGGTATGCCCATGAAGACTTGCTTCATGCTTTTTTGCGCGCGACGCGGGAATGAGTTGCAAATCTTGCACGCCATTTCGATCACCTCTTCCCTTCAGGTCTTCCAACACTGAAACTTGTGACTCATCAGACGCCACCACATACGTGCCGACTTGTGCAAAGGGAATCCGTCGTGATTCGGCATACTTTCGAATGGCATGATGACCTTCGACACAAAGA
>BQIX01000265.1 GCA_021604145.1 Nitrospirales bacterium | reverse complement strand
GTGTGGAGCACCTTTCATGTCGACTGCCGATCGAGACAGACGATTGCTTTGGTTCACCCGTGGGGTTACGGTTGCGCTCATTCTTGTCTGTAATGGTCTGATGGTGCTCGGGTGGTGGATGAGTGGGGTCAACTTAGATGTCGCATTGTCCAAACCAGAAATCTATGATGTCAGTAGCAATTATTGTGTGAAGGTGAGATTGATGGAGGTGGTTGGGGTGGATCGGCCCATGAAAGTGTGCACGGAATGGCTAGATCTAGCAGATCCATCTGGGAAAACGCATACCATTCGCGAAGGGCAGGCGTTGACCGTGGGTGTCAATGGAACGCTCCATTATGAAGAGCAGCGGAATGAAGATTACCGTCTCATTGGACTGGTGTTGTTTGTTATGGTGGTCATAGGCGCTGGTATGTGGGCTAAGCAATATGTCATTGCTCGCTATGCGAGACGCTTGTAACGTCTGAATGGATAGGTATCGTACATGTCGATTGTGTTTCACGTAATCTTTCTCTATTCTTTATTTATGAGTTATCTATGCTCCATCGAGTGGTGAGTGACCGTAGATTCGTATTCGGAGATACGAACATACGAGAACTGACTCATCGGTGTCTTATGCAAAGAACGAAGCGAGCATTACTTTAAGGGGGAGCGACGTCATGCGTCACAAAAAATACGTCTATTATTATGGTGATGGGAAGGCAGAGGGTACAGGCTCAATGAAGGAGCTCCTTGGGGGGAAGGGAGCCGGTCTGGCTGAAATGACAAATCTCAATATTTCCGTGCCACCAGGCTTTACGATTACGACAGAGGCGTGTGTAGAGTATTTTCACTCAAAAAAACGTTATCCCCCGGGTATGTGGGATCAGGCCCTCCAAGGATTAAAGCGTGTTGAAAAGTCCATGAACGCTCGCTTAGGAGATGTGGACACCCCTCTCTTGGTTTCCGTGAGGTCTGGAGCTCGTGCGTCTATGCCGGGAATGATGGATACAGTGCTCAATCTCGGCCTGAACGAGCAAACAGTCAAGGGGCTTGGGAAGAAAACCGGAAACGCGCGATTTGCTATTGATGCGTATCGTCGCTTTATCGCCATGTTTGGCAACGTGGTCATGAATGTACCCAGAGAGCATTTTGAAAAGGTGTTGGGAGAAGTGAAGCAGAGCCACCATGCCGTCCATGATACGGATTTATCGGAAGCCGCCCTTCAGGATCTTGTGATTCGCTATAGCCAATTGGTGCGTGATGAGACGGGTCGCGATTTCCCTCAAGATCCATTTGAGCAATTACGGATGTCGGTCAATGCGGTGTTTGAATCGTGGTTCGGCGATCGTGCGGTGACATACCGGCGATTGTATGACATTCCTGATGAATGGGGAACGGCAATAAATGTGGTGGCCATGGTCTTTGGAAACATGGGGGAGACCAGCGGGACCGGTGTGGCGTTCACACGAAATCCTGCAACAGGTGAGCCGGTCTTTTTCGGGGAATGTCTCTTAAACGCACAAGGAGAGGATGTGGTGGCTGGTATTCGCACACCCCTTCCGGTTTCGGCGTTAAGTGAAAAATTACCGCAGGCGTATAAGGCCCTCACCAAAACACAGAAGACGTTGGAAAAGCACTACCGTGACATGCTGGATCTGGAGTTTACGATTCAAGAAGGCAAGCTGTATATGCTGCAAACTCGGGTCGGTAAACGCACAGGAATTGCTGCAGTCAGAATTGCGGTTGATATGGTGAGGAAGGGATTAATTGATAGACGGGAAGCTATTCAGCGAGTGGCTCCAGAGCAATTATCGCAATACCTTTACCCCATCTTTGAACGGGCGGAAGAAGAAAAACATCAATCAGTAGGGAAAGGCTTACCTGCAGGCCCAGGCGCGGCTGCCGGAAAAATCGTCTTAACGGCTGATCTGGCGGTGGAACTCAAAAGTCGAGGCGAACGGGCCGTTCTCGTGAGGCAAGAAACCAGTCCTGATGATATTCATGGGATGCATGCGGCAGAAGGGTTTTTAACCGCGAAGGGAGGCATGACGTCTCATGCCGCGGTGGTTGCGCGACAAATGGGGAAAGTGTGTGTGGCCGGGTGTGACGGGGTGGAAGTGCTGAGAGATGGGAAAGTTCGTATGGGAACGATGATGTTGTCTGAAGGTGATCCGATTTCCCTCAATGGATTTACCGGGCAGGTCTATGCGGGAGATATTCCCGTTGTGGACTCAGAGGTTATTCAGGTCATTCAAGGAAAAATGGATCCATCCAAATCTGAGAAATATCAGTATTTTTCCACGCTTTTGAAATGGGCCGATAGTTTTCGGACACTGCGAGTCCGTTCGAATGCCGATGTGCCGGATCAAGCGCAAATTGCCAGAGGGTTTGGAGCCGAAGGTATTGGGCTCTGTCGCACTGAGCATATGTTTTTTGCAGAAGACCGCGTGGAGATCATGCAGCAAATGATCTTAGCCTCTTCGAGGGAAGATCGAGAAAAGTATTTGGCGCAATTGCTTCCATTGCAAAAGCAAGATTTCATTGGTTTGTATCGCGAGATGAAGGGGTATCCCGTGACGATCCGTCTCTTAGATCCTCCACTCCATGAGTTTTTACCGAAGCGGGAAAACCTGATGGTGGATCTGGCCCGCTTAGAGGCAACCAATGGCAATCCTCTCGACATTCAAGAAAAAAAGCAGATGTTAGCGCGTGTGGATGAGCTTCATGAATTCAATCCGATGCTTGGTCTGCGGGGATGTCGACTGGGCATTACGATGCCCGAGATTACCCGTATGCAAATTCGAGCCATCTTTGAAGCGGCCTGTGAAGTGGCAGAAGAAGGCAAGAAAATTGTTCCGGAAATTATGATTCCCCTGGTTGGCATGGCCTCTGAAATGAAAGCCCAAAAAGAACTCATACGTGAAGTGGCTGAGGATACGATGGGGCGTTGCGGTATGAAACTGACGTATTTAGTTGGAACCATGATTGAGTTGCCTCGTGCCGCGGTGACGGCTGGTCAGATTGCTGAAGCCGCTGAGTTTTTCTCATTTGGTACGAATGATTTAACGCAAACCACATATGGGTTTTCTCGCGACGATTCCGCGAAATTTACTGGATTTTATATGGATCGGCAGGATCGATGTCCGTACTGTCAACGGACGAATGTGGATTGGAAAAACATGGTGTGTCGGATGTGTAAGGCATCCATAGAAAAAAAAGCTGAGAATATTTTAGAATTCGATCCCTTTGCTGTCCTTGATCGTGAAGGGGTTGGAGAGATGATGATCTGGGCCATTAACGCTGGCCGTGCAACCCGTCCGAATATTAAGTTGGGTATTTGCGGAGAACATGGTGGCGATCCGAGCTCTGTCGAATTTTGCCACAAACTTGGCTTACATTATGTGAGCTGTTCGCCGTATCGTGTTCCGATTGCGCGATTAGCTGCCGCCCAGGCTGCCGTTTCAACGCTCGAAGGAAAATCGAAAACGGCGACCAAGCCTTCAGATAAAAAGACGCGTTCAACGAAAAACGTGAAAGCGAGCGTACAAGTGAAGACTCCGGTGAAGTCCAAAAGCAAGGTTTCAGCCAAGAGTAAGATCCATACTGCAGCAAAAACAAAAGGCAAAGCTTCAGCGAAGACCAAAAGCAAGACCTCTGGAAAAGCTCGTAGTCTATCCCGTAACCCAGTTTCAGGCTCACGAAAATCAACCCGCCGGTGAGCATCGCATCTCAAGACGCGGTGTATATGAAACAAGCCCTTCGTCTCGCTGTAAAGGCGAAAGGACACACAAGTCCCAATCCCATGGTTGGGGCAGTGATTGTCCAAAATGGCCAAGTGGTTGGACGAGGGTATCATCAACAAGCTGGAAAACCACATGCCGAAGTCCGTGCGCTGAAGCAAGCTGGATCCAAAGCCCGTGGCGCGACACTGTACGCGACGCTTGAACCCTGTTGTCATCTGTCAAAACGAACGCCTCCCTGTGTCCCGGCATTGCGGTCTTTCGGGGTGAAGCGTGTTGTGGTGGCGATGCGAGATCCGAACCCTAAGGTGCAGGGAAAGGGAATTCGACAGCTTCGTCAAGCTGGAATCGATGTCGTCGTTGGCTGTATGGAGCAGGAAGCCAAAGAACTCAATCGAGTCTTTAGTCATTGGATACGCACAGGGCTACCGTTTGTTATTTTGAAGGCTGCGATGACACTTGATGGGAAAATTGCGACCGCGATGGGTGAATCTCAATGGATAACGGGGGCCGCGGCTCGACGTCATGTTCATGAGTTGCGAAGTCACGTCGATGCCATCATGGTGGGGATTGGCACCATCATGAAAGACAATCCTGAATTGTCGGTGCGAAAAGGTCTGACGTCCAAGCGATCAGGGCATGCGCGACAACCAACGCGAATCGTGCTTGATAGTCGATTACGAATTCCTCCAACATCGAAGGTTTTGCGATGGACGCTTGAGCAACCGACGATTCTCTGTACAACTGCGCTGGCATCAGCAACCAAAAAAGCGCTACTCAAAAAAACTCATACGACGGTGCTCGAATTTCCTCAAAAAAAAGACCATGTCTCCTTAACAGCCTGTTTTCAAACACTTGGGAAGTTGGGCATCACGAGTGTACTCGTAGAGGGAGGCAGTGAATTAAATGCTGCCATCCTTCATGAGGGGCTCGTCAATCAGGTGCAATTCTATATGGCCCCCAAGGTGTTGGGTGGCCAGAATGCGAAAGGGCTGATTGGTGGTCAGTCCCCAAGGCATCTGAAGCACGCTTTTTCAATTGATAATCTCAACGTTCAAAAAATTGGCGATGATTTTGTGTGGGTCGGACATGGGGTTCATCCGCAGCAATAATGACATATGCTTTAGCGAGATCTTATCTATGCAAGTCAAAATCCTAGAATTTCATGTGGTAGACAATCTTTGAAATTGAGTTCTGAGCGAAGCTGAACGGTTAGCATTCAAGTTCGACGTTCAATAAACCGAAGATACTTTCGGGTATCTGTGTGAAGCGGTTCTTCATGTTTATGTCTTTCCAACCTCATGATTCAGTTGTGACCCACATCGAATAGAGACATGATCTCAGGAATTCTCCATGCTGTTTGACCCAGGCGTTGACCTGAATGATCTCATAGGAGAAATTCAGTGAGAAAGGACTCAAGATGAATTGTCGCACAGCGGTAGTCATCCCATATTTTCAAAAGAAAGAAGGGGTCTTGAGGAAGTGCATCACGTCTGCCATTGAGCAAAAGGGCGTCGATGACTATGAGATCATCATTGTGGATGATGTCTCTCCGGTGACGCCCGAGTCAGAGATCGACGACATCATGAAGTCACATCCAGAGAAAATTCGGATTATTAAGCAAGAAAAAAATATGAAACAAGGGCGTGCCAGAAATCGCGCTCTTGACGAATTACGACCTGAGACGGAATATGTCGCATTCTTAGATTCTGATGACGAATGGACAGACGATCATCTGGCTAACGCGTTGTATGTTTTAGATAAAGGCTATGACTTCTATTTTACCGATCACTATCAGTTGCATCAGACGGTTTCGGCTTTTGACCGGATGAAGCGGGTGAATATGGAAGATCATCCACTAATCGAAGGCGCGACTCATCTGTATGAGTTTAAGGCTGATATGTTCACGCAAATCATTGTGGGGAATATTTTGGGGCAATCGACGATCGTGTACCGATTTAAGAAAATGCCTGATAT
>BQIX01000264.1 GCA_021604145.1 Nitrospirales bacterium | reverse complement strand
GATTCTCTAACGGCCTTGACGATATCCTGGGTGGTGACGTTCGTTTTCATCTTTGGCACATCAAACGGAGACTTTTCTTTTTTTCGTTTTGAAACAAGAGAAAAAATAGTACCGTCTTTTCGGCGAATTTCTACCTCTTCTTTCCTTGCGATATTTAATATTTTTGAAAAATTTTGCCGTGCTTCTGAATACGTAAATACTTTCATGTTCCTTTACTCCAGGACTTCGATATTAAGATTGTGAGCAACTTGCTTCATACGTTTATCTAGAGTGATGAGTGGACATGACAAGTGCAACGCACACTGTAAAAAGTACGCATCATACGCATAGAGGTTATATTCGGCAGCTAATTTCAAGGCATGTCGAATATCGGCAGATACCAACCGGACAGGAATCGTACTGACAACCTCGAACGCCGACAAGGCTTCCTTGTGAGTGAGCTGCTTACTCTTCACCATGGCTGTTAATGCATTACCAACTTCATAGGGTAATATCTCCGGAGCGACAGCAGTCGTTTCCGATGTCAGTTGGACAATCTTATCTTTCTCCGATTCATTCAGAACAACAGCTAAAAATATATTTGTATCTGCCACAACATTCATACGTACAATTGTACAATTATAAAGTCAATTGTCAAGTCCTCGTATGTAACTTCACTTCACAAGCTAAAGTGCATATGCCTTATCTCATCTCAAGCTTCACATGCCGACTGGCTGGAAATGGGCACAAATCCAATGAGTAAACGCAAGAGATGAGGAAGTTACATCATAGAGGAAAAAGACGTGCAAAGAAGGCTTAACTTAGTGCCATTCGTGGGACAGCCACTTTCTTCAGAATTAATGAATTGGGGGAGGCTAGAGCAATTGCAAAGGTGCCCACATTTCGCGATGTTCAAAAAATCCTTATCGGTTGTGAGGAGATGGCAGTCATGCTTGATGGCAGCAGCAGTAATCTGACAGTCTGGAGTCGAGAGGCTGAGGCCTTTTACTGCAGCTTGACGACGAAGCTTAGCTGCCGCATTCAAGTCACTGCGGTTCATGGGCAGCAAGGGAAAGGCTTCAAAATAGGAGAGGACTTTCGTAAAGGTCTGTTCTTGTCGAAAGCCCTGGAGAATTTCCTGCAGAATGATCCCAATGAGGACAATATCTTGCATGTCTAGCAAGAGACGTTGGAGTTTTTTGACTGCTGCATGGTTTGCCGGACCATTTTTTCGTAAAGAGAGTGACCAGACGACGTATCAACTAAGACCGTCATTTCCGGTTTCGTGCGGCTTTGTAGTCATATTTAGGGTCCCACTCAAGAGTCCCAAATATCTCAAGGATCTTTTTCTGTTTACGGCGAGTCACATATTCACGGAGCGCTTCATTAACGGCCGCTCGCTTAGTGGAGTGACCTCCTAGGCGTTTCACTTCTTGAATGAGTTTGTCATCTATTGCAAGGTTTGTTGGCATGTTTATCCTTCCCTCACTCAAATACTTACGCATTACTTTACACATGAATAGGTCATTCGGCAATATTCCTGCTGGCCGAAGCAATCAGTCGTCCTTGCGAGGAATGCATCGATCTCCAAAGCATAACAAGCTCTTCAGCAAACAGAAGAAACTTTCCCAAAGACCTTTACTGGTCGTAATTGACAGCTCTCAGATTCTTTGATACTTTTTTCTCATTTCTCAAAGGCCGTGGATAATTCCTCTTCACGACCTTGCTTTTAAAGATTTCTGAATAACAACGAAGGAGAACCTATGGAGTGGAGAGCTAGCCATATATTAGTGAAAGAAAAAGGGTTAGCCGACGACATTCGAAAACGGCTGAAAAGTGGTGGGAAGTTTGCAGACTTGGCGAAAGAATTCTCGACCTGTCCCAGTAAATCCAAAAGCGGTGATCTTGGGTGGTTTGGTCCGGGGAAAATGGTGAAAGCCTTTGAAGATGCGGTCAAAAAAATGGGACACGGCAGTCTAAGCAATGTGGTGAAAACTCAATTTGGATACCACATTATAAAAAAAACCGGGCAGAAGGATTAACAGACCTTTCTCAAGATTGGCGGGCATCTGACTGTCACACTGCTTGTCCCCGGTCAATCCACCTCCGTCAAAGAGATCACTACAGTCTCCCCTCATCACATTCGATCACATCAACCCAGGTTGACAATTTTGGCAATTGGTCACTCGAGACGCCTCGGCTTTGAGCCAGCTCCTCGACTAACCCATTAAACCGCTGCTGAGCTTGTTCGTTTTGAGGGGTGCCAGTCAGGATCATAGTATTCCACTGCTCGCGTTCCTCATCGGTCAACACCTTCCCATTCTCCTTAATCCATTCCAAGAGTGTATCGTCCGTACCTCCTTTCAGGACACATGTCTCTAATTCTTCGCCATTGATCTGCAAGGTCTCGAGAAGATACTTATCAAACCCAGTCGTCAGGTAATGATAGTCCTGGATCAATCCCGCGTTGCGCATACGAATTTTGTCGAATAATCTGCCAAGGTGACAAAGTCCGCCGACTTGAATTTTGGGACTCCGTGGATACTGCTGCATGGTCATATCTTTTTTTCTTCCATCTTCACAAAAAGAACCAAGTTATTTCGCTATACCAGTAACAACCCTATGTTTCGGGCCATAAGAAACCCGCGTGTTTTCGAAAACGCGTCAAACCCTTCGGCTTCGCCAAACGGAAAGGCTAAACGAACATCTTTGTACGAAGGATAGCCTCGTTGAACATTTTCGCGGCAGGGAGTGGCAGATTGAATGAGATTCATCAGCCAGTCAGCATATTCTCGTGACAATGTCACTTGGCCATCAGCAGATCGACTGGGGAAAATAAGCCGGCACCGATTGGCCCCCTTAAATTCGCACACAGGCGTTCCTCCGATCCAGACAAACTTTCTCTCCCAGAGAGACGGATCTTGAGGAAGACCGGATGCGAGCAATCGCTTCACCCAATTTCGTCGAACACCCAGACGTGGGACTCGCTCGGTAAACCAGGACCGAACATCCTGGTCGATCCCTACACCTTCCTTAAAGTGACGCAAGGCATCATGAAGACCATGGCCAAGCCACTCTGGCACCTCACCAGCCGGATCGTCATGCTTGAGGTCATTCTCTGCAAATCCGCTAAAGGTCGGCTTGATAAGACGTATTCCGTAGTGGCCCGGCTGAAGTCCGATCGGACTATGTGCTGTGGCCGTAAAGCGATGCCAGAAGGCTGATTGAATGAGGTTGTGTGCAAATAGCTGACGCACACGTTCTAAGCTTTCTACCGTTTCCCGTACCGTCTCACTGGGCAACCCATACATCAAATACGCATGAACCAGAATCCCTGCCTGCTGAAACGCGGCAACCACTTCAACAGTCTGATCGACCGTGATGCCTTTTTTGACTAATTCTAAGAGACGATCCGAGGCAGCCTCTAAGCCAGCACTCACGGCAATACATCCGGACGCCACCAATAACCGGCAGAGGTCCGGCGTAAAGGCCTTTTCAAAGCGAATATTCCCCCACCATGAAATCACGACACCTCGTTCCAATAACGACAAGGCCATAGCTTTCAGGCCTGCGGGAGGAGCGGCTTCATCCACAAAGTGAAACCCTCGTCGACCGGTCTCTGCAATCAGCGCTTCAATGCGATTCACTAATATCTCGGTCGGCGAGGCTTCATATCGACCGATGTAGTCAAGCCCGACATCACAAAAGGTACATTGCTTCCAATAACAGCCGTGAGCCACCGTGAGTTTGTTCCAATGCCCGTCCGACCACAAGCGATGCATTGGGTTCAAGGTATCCAATACCGTCAAATATCGATCTAAGGGCAAACCGTCATATGTGGGCGTTCCGACGTCTGCTTGTGAAATATCGCTCTCCTTAGACTCGTCGCACCACTTGACCTTTCCCCTTGATCGAACCAAAGTTCGGCATAACGGCAATTCCTGCGTCGTGTTAGCCAAATATTTTAAAAGACTAAGAAGTGGCCGCTCTCCGTCATCCAAAGTCATATAGTCAATCAAATCAAAAACTCTTGGATCGTTCAGCTGCCGCAGTTCGGTATTGGCATATCCACCACCAAGCATCACTTTGATATCGGGCCTCTTGTCTTTCAGATCACGAGCCATTCGAAACGCTCCATACACATTGCCTGGAAATGGTATCGTAAATCCCACGATCGCTGGAGAGGTTCGGTCTATATGTTTCCAGAATCTCTCCAGCATCAGTTCATCTGTCAGACTTGGCGCCTCATCCACTGCCTGTCGAATGCCTTCAAATGACGTGCCATTTCTCACAACTGATTCAGCATAACGGCTTAAGGCAAAATGTGGACTCACCGTCGCCTGAATCAGATCTGCCAGGTCTTCCAAGTATAAGGTGGCTAAATGCTTCGCATGATCGGTTTGATTGTTCAGTCTGTATTGCTCCTCGTCATCATTCGGAATCGCAGACGAGTCAAAACGTGGGCCCTGAGGAAGAAACTCACCTTGGCAGATACGCGGAGCCAGACTGGCGTCATGTCCCTGTAAAAAACTAATCACCGAGTCAATGGTATCGACATACGCCTGCTCGAAACTCAGCATTTGAAGCGCTTCACCTGGAAGTTCTTGCTTTTTAAGCCGAAGTTGGGCAAAGACTCTTTGGAGACCGGCACGCGAGAAGAGCTGCAAGACCATTTCAATCCCGACGTCTGCCTGCTGAACTCGATGGCCGTGAGATCGAAGAAATCCTGTCAGGTAGGCGGTTGAAGGATACGGCGTGTTCAGTTGTGTCAACGGAGGAATCACGAGGAGAAGGGAAGGAGACGTCACAACAAAACCCTACCAATCTTTGTATTGACTCACCACAGGCCCCGGCATCACAACACAATACCGAATAGCAATGAACGGGAATACGGAACGTACATTCCTTTTCACAAATCTTCCCATCGTCACAATGTTCAAGTTGAAAGACATTTCATCTCCGTTACATGAATTCTTGAGAAATCTTTCTAAATTCCATGACCGCACATCTCTGTAATCATTCATGCACCTTCATCGGCCAATGTTCGCGTTCTAGCACATTTCCAGAGCTTTCGGCACTTTGCCAACTCCTGTTTGGCATCTCAACGAAATTCATTTTCAGCCGATACTATAGCGAACCCCAAAAACGACTAGACGACTTTCGTCACGAGAATTGTTTGTACCGAAACCGTATCCGTACATGCACATTGGTGGTTAGGGTCGCGCCGCATTTGAACTACCTAACAACAGGCTTAGCTCGCGATGACGAGTCACACGATAAAAGTCTTATTCATTGAAAGCGATCATGATGAGATCCATTCCTTACAGGAAGCCTTAAGCGTTGCTCAAATTGTCAGTGTTGAAATTCAGGAAGTGGAAGACGGCGAACACGCCCTCGCCTACCTTCGTCAAGAACACCCATTTCTCGATGCTCCCCGCCCTGACCTCATTTTTCTCAGATTGAAGTTGCCTGGCATGAGCGGATTTGAGGTACTGGAAGAAATTTATCAAGACCCGCAAATCAGAAGCATTCCAATTGCGGTGTTAACCCATACTACGAATCCGCGAATTCTCGCCAAAGTTCACAAACCTTCGCTTCCTCGTTATGTCTTTAAGAAACCGACAAATTGCAATGAATGGATCTATATCCTTCGTTGCGTCGAAGACGTCTGGCTCACCATTACCAGTATTCCCGGTCAACAGGATTCTTAGTTAACCGACTCTTCGATCCG
>BQIX01000263.1 GCA_021604145.1 Nitrospirales bacterium | reverse complement strand
CACAATGATGCGTTGTGACGACGCGGCGATTGGACGTTTTCCTTCAACGACGATCTCGGGAAGTATGTCCACTTCTTCGGGGGAATGTCCCAGGCAGGGAGTGATCAGAAAGACAATGAAAGAAAGGGAAAGAAAGGTAGGTCGAAAGAAAAGGGTGAAGACGGGAATGTGAACGTGCATGCACTGTTTGAAAGACGGTGTTGCGTGAGAGTAAATGATGGTACGAAAAAATAATCCGTAGCACTAATTGATGAAGGTGTCAATTAAAATATGCTGAATAAATCGTCTACCTGACTAGCCATGAGCAGAGAAAATACGGAGGGAAGAAAGGGGACATTCTCCTTTTTTAGCCATATGATCCCTCGGGTATTGACTAGTCATCTCACACTTTACAGGCAACAGCATATGTCGACTCTACGCATCAGCCTCCAAAGCTATCAGGCTCCTGTCAACAGCAACTGCCATGTTGACCTGAGAGGTCGGGTCTAGTTTTATCGGTGTCTGTGAAGAGGATTTTTGAAGACCAAATCCCCATGTCTTAAGGTTCTGTTACCTCTAGATAGGCTTCGTGCCGTTGGGAAAGGGGACATTCATCTTTTTTGGTCATATGGTCCCTCGGGTATTGACTAGTCATCTCGCACTTTACAGGCAACGGCATACTCTACCCATCAGCCTCCGAAGTTATCGGGTTCCTTGCAACAGCAACTGCCATGTTGACCTGAGAGGTCATGTCTAGTTTGTAGGTGTCTGTGAGGAGGTTTTTCGAAGACCAAATACGCATGTCTTAAGGTTCTGTCCCCGCTAGATGGGCTTTGTGCCGTTGCGTGATTTAGGAGCCTTGCGAAGGGGACAGACTCGAATGTTTCGAGCATTGGTGAGTGGAGGGTATCAATGAAGTTTAAAATATTTTTTGAGAAATAGGCTTACCGTGGGGAAATATTAATCGCTCCAATCTTACTTCGGTGGCAGGCCAGCAAATAATCAACGAAGTCTCCGATGATCACGTTGGGGCGACCTGATCCCTTGGTGATGACCCTGCAGATCAACATTTTAGTCGCTTGATGCCATTCCAAGTTGATGGCTCCGAACCCCATTTTATCCGTGCTGTGTAATTTGGCCCATCCATGAGGTCTCCCTGGTTTTTTCTCGGTCACGACCTGTAGTTGAAATTTTGCTAGTCGACGATCGTTGACAATGAGATCTCGAAGGGACCGACGGTGTGAAGAAAGTACTTGAACGAGAGTTTGCATGTCTTGACTCGCGGGACGTTTGTAGTTTGGAAATATTTTTATCTTAATGAATAGTATAACGAATTCGGACTTTTCGGTGAATATATGACCCTATTTCAGGGTTTTTTGAGAGAATGGGTGAGTCAACTGAATCATGGAATGGAGTTGCAATGAATTCCACGTGCAAT
This sequence comes from Nitrospirales bacterium, assembly GCA_021604145.1. Taxonomy (GTDB): domain Bacteria; phylum Nitrospirota; class Nitrospiria; order Nitrospirales; family UBA8639; genus JAGQKC01. The sequence continues at coordinate 4,307 of BQIX01000263.1, read as the reverse complement.
AGTTAAAAAATAGACATCGAATTGTGTGTAAGGCCGTTCTTACGGATTGATTAATCCAGCCTCTATGAAATCTTTGCGTGTCGCACCAGGGGACAGGTTTGAGGAGAACACGGTTTGCAGAGCCTTCATGTCCAGTTCTGTGAGACGGCCGCTACTCTGCCCGGAGTAGACTCCTTCGCCGTCGCTCATTAAAGAATATTCCGGGCCGCCAATTCCGTTTGCCAGAATGTGGCACATCCCTAAAATGCCATGTCCGATCACGTCATGGGCATAGGCCTGCGGAGTTTGATTTTCTGGTTGGACCGCTCGGCTGGATTTCAAGACACCAGGTTTCTGCCATTCATGGTGGGTACATCCTTCGTTTGATACACAACCAAAGAGGGTTGGGTTTGGATGTGTCATAGAGATGACTTGGAAGGCGTTGGCGGGCGGTTCTGACTCCTCAGTGATCTGAAAAGATACGGTAATCGCCCCATGCGTGGCTTGGGATACTTGCTTGAGTGTTGAGCGGATCTGGGCGCGTTTCTCATCTGACACTGTCGTGGAGACTATGATGGTAATGTGGCTCCCGCGAGGGAATCCGGCCCATCGTTGGTAGGCTGGACATGTACTGGCTCCCAATGGACCCGTTCCGAAAAATAAGGCCTCTATCACCTCGCGGTCCTGATTCTGTAGCTGGGTTTGAGCCCAAAGCGTGGATGATCCCGCAATAAGGAAGAAGCTGACAGCGATCAGGCCTACGATTTTTTGGGGGACTATAGCGAATCCCAATAAGGTCCAAGCAGGAAAATACCCCCAACTCCGTGTTGTATCGTGTTTCAACGAGCGGAAGTTATAGCCGTTCCATTTGCCTTTTGCTTGTACGACATGTGTGGTTGCGCTGTGCACGTGATCTCAATTCGGCCTAGAGTTATACGGTTACGTTATAATTGAAACGGCTATAGGCATCGTGAATTGTATGATTTCGCCATACTTGTAAGGGTAGTTTTATGTTAACGCATTATTTTTTCAATTTTCGGGTTCTTCTCGCGGAACGAGTCCCAAGCCTGCGGAACGCCAGGGCACGAGTCGTGAACCCTTGTACGAATATCCGCCAAGTTGAAGTGGATCGTCTGCCATCAGCAGCGGCGTGTCTAGATCTAAGATTGTGATCCCACCCAACCCAAGCACGAGTGAAAAGGAACAGCCCATGGCAATTCGTGTTTCGAGCATGCCGCCGATCATCAGTGGCATATTGTTGGCGTGACACAGGGTCACGATGTCAACCGTGGGGAACAGACCGCTTTTAGTGATTTTCAGATTGATCAGATTGGCTGCTCGCTCTTTGATGACGCGGCGGGCATCCTCAACGGTGAACACTGATTCGTCTGCGGCAATCGGAATCGATGTTTGCTTGGTGATGTCGGCCATTCCAGCAATGTCGTGTCGATCGACGGGTTGTTCAAAGGTTATAATCCTGGCATGAAGACTTTCCAGTTTTTGGGCGACGAGTCGTGCCTCTTTGACTGAGTAGCCTTGATTGGCATCGACGATTAATGAGATATCGTCGAATGCGTTGTCGAAAGCCGAGAGTGTTTCGATATCGTCCTCAATCTTTTCTCCAACTTTCAGTTTGAAGATGCGAAACCCCTGCTGATACCAATCACGCGCAATCGTTAGGGTTTCTGAAACCGTTCGTATTGGTATGGTGATATCCGTTTCATATTCTTTCACGGCGGCCCCACCCCACAGAGCCCACAAGGGTATGCCTATTTCCCGGCACAAGGCGTCAAGCACCGCTGTTTCCAAGCCGCAACGTACAGATGGGTAGAGTGCGAGGGGTGTTTCAAATTGAGCCGAGATAGCACGATATTCCAGAACATCTAAGCCCACGAGTTCACTGAGCAGGCTTTTCGCCATTGCGAGGCAATTGTCTTGTGTCTCATTTGTCAGTGCAGGGAACGGGGCAATTTCTCCATACCCATGAGTCCCCGTCGTCAGCGTGATTCTAACAAAAATGTTCTCGGCCATCTTCATTTCACCCTTGGAGATGGTAAATGGCTCCGTGATTGAAATATTGACGGGCCAAACCTGGATGTTCTTGATTCTGGTTTTGGTAGTCTTACTCATGTCGAGTCTTATTGTCTGGGGATAATTTCAGCGGATGGTAGGAGTATCTTGACAGAGGAAGACCGAAAGCGCTACTCAAAAGGATATTATTGTACTGGTAGGGTGTTTGATGCCTGTTACAGATTTTCGGCAATCGTCCTATTATTTTTCCTCTTTTGTCTGGAGGTTATGATATGAAAATAGTTGCTCTTTTCCTTTTTGTAGGATGTACCCTGAGTGGGTGTTTCACACTGACACCTGGTGAAAAGGCGTACAATGCGTGTTTGGAGACCGTGCCTGAAGATATTAATCAGGCTGCAGAAGGCGAAAGTGATATGTATCAGGAAAGACCCCAAACGGCGCTCACTAAAGATAGTCCCGACTCTTCTCCAGATATCATTGTAGGTCAGCCTCGCTGTTCCTCGTCTTGTCAAGCCGCGCGTGAAGAACAACATCGAATTGTATCTGAATGTTATTTGCAGTGGCAGAAGATACATCACCCATTGTCAGCAGAGACGGAAGCTATGCCGGACAATTAGAAATAGCCTGCAGGTTTGTTAATTGGTGTCAGTATGACCCGCGTTGTGTTGTCGACAATACAAGCGTCTGTGCTAGAGAAATCTTAATAGGGAGAATGGATATGGCATTAACCAAGCTTTCCGCACAAGAAATAGATAATAAACTCACTGAGCTTTCTAGTTGGGAGCTTCAAGATAGTAAATTGCATAGGGAATTTAAGTTCGCAGACTTTGTGGAAGCCTTTGGATTTATGTCGCGTGTGGCGCTGCTTGCTGAATCTGCGGGGCATCATCCTGAATGGTTTAATGTCTACAACACAGTCAAGATTGACCTGGCCACACATGACGTTAACGGCATTAGTGATGCGGATTTCGCTCTTGCTCAAAAAATCAATCGACTGTGTGGAAAGTGAAGCTCAAACACTGAGACTTCAACGCGTACCTAGAAGAGAGTATGAGGCGCCGTCTACTGTTTATTTATTCCGATCATTTTCCCGTTGGATGTTGACGGCTTAAGAGTAAACGCCCTTCCTGTGTGGTACCCAATTCACCCAGCCGTTCGCGTTATTCAACAGCTCTGAGATCTGAGAAGGTCGCCTATGTATTACTTTGCCTATGGCTCAAATATGTCGTTGAGACGGCTTCAACATCGATTGCCGTCGGCGTCTGTCGTGTGTGTCGCCTGTCTTCCTGAGCATAAACTGATGTTTCACAAAAAGAGTCAAGACGGTTCGGCAAAGTGTGATGCCATGCATTCAGGAAACTCTAACGATGTCGTCTTCGGCGTGGTGTATGAGATTCACGAATTAGAAAAAGAAACATTAGACACGATAGAGGAACGAGGCCACGGCTATGAAGCCAAAATGGTCAAGGTGTATAGGTCTCAAGAAACACAGCTTGAAGCGATGACGTATTATGCGTTGACTATTGATGCCACATTAGGCCCCTATCATTGGTATAAAGAACATGTCCTCCGCGGAGCACGAGAGCACCATCTTCCACCTGCCTATATACACTCCCTCGAATTCGTCATGTCTATTCCCGATGCCGATCTAGAGCGTCATACACGGGAATTGCGAATTTACCGGTAACCCAAAGGTTTACGACTGGCGTGTTGTGTGTCAGTAAGACTTTAGTGAAGAATCCTTTTCTGCCTATGGGGAGTGCTTGATCGGTATTTCAAGGCTGATGCATATCCTTTAGGTTATGAAAAAGTACTATAATACATGTGAATATGAAATCTTTTCAGTTCCTATCATGGTTGCCGCATAGGTTCGGATTTCACGCAGGGTTTATCGGGATCATTGCGTTGTATGTAATCACCATGGGAGGGATGCTCGCTTTCACATTTTTCACGTTCCACAATCAACGGTCAGACTCCGTTGTTATTGATCTTGCTGGACGTCAGCGAATGCTCAATACAAGACATTTAATGCAGGTCCTGCTGGTCTCACAAGGGAGTCCGGCGGATTATCGAGCAACTCGTTTGATCCTACAGCAAACATTAAATGTTTTGATGAATGGGGGAGACGCGGTAAGCAATCTTGACACACAGGAACGGGAACACCTGCCGCCGGCTCCTACTAACGCGATTCGAGAGAAGCTGGAAGAACAAAGACGCTTGATTGAGACTTTGACGAATAAAGCTGATGTGTTTTTGGAGTTAGAGCCGACTAGCCCATCCTATCAAGAAGTGTTGGA
>BQIX01000262.1 GCA_021604145.1 Nitrospirales bacterium | reverse complement strand
AGAGGCAAACGATGCGTTCACATCTCAGACAATCGCCAGCTCTTCTTTGCATTTCATGCTGATTTTCCAGAAATCAATATCTTTTTCTGGAAAATGAACATTCTCCGCATACTCAAACCTCTCCTATACTGACCAGCCTTTTTTGAGTCACGACTTAAAGACATAAGAGACGTACCGGCATCTGCGATTCGTTTCTTTCCATATTGTAACCGGCATCACAAATCAATAATTTTTCACGGGAGAATCCATGCGTCTTCATAAGAGTTGCTCGCTACTGCTCATCGTCAGCTGCCTAGGATTGATGGGACTGCCACTACCTGGCGCAGCAGAAGTTTCAAAAGTAGAAGAACACGAACCAAGCACCGAAACGCTTCTTACAGAATCACCCGACACCCAAGATGCATCAAATGAGCAAAAAACTCAGGCATCGACTCATCAGAAAGCATCTCCTCAAAGGATTAAGCTGAAGCCGGTGACCGTGACAGCCACCCGATTCGAATCACCCTTGTCCTCTATCCCAGGCTCCGTCACAGTCATTCCGCCCGAAACCATCAAAGAACAAAGCTTGCTCACACGGAACCCGAGCGATCTTCTGGGAAAACTCGTTCCAGGATTGGCCCCGGGCAATCAATCACCGACAAACAATCCTATAGGCAGTAATGGCGGGCAAACGCTTCGAGGTCGAACCGCATTAGTCTTAATCGATGGCGTCCCGCAAACGTCAATCCGAAATGCAGGCCGAGACCTACGAACTATTGACCCCTCTGCAATTGATCGAATAGAAGTCGTTCGTGGTGCCACATCGATCTATGGCGATGGCGCCACTGGCGGCATCATCAATATCATCACTAAACGACCAGATTCGGAAATTCCGACATGGACAACGGATGTCATGATCAACTCTGCTCCAACGAATCCGTCGGCCAGTTTCGGAGGACGGTTTGCGCAAGCACTTGCAGGAAAGAAAGCCGGCATCGATTACTTTGTAAGTGGTTCGTACGAATATGTCGGAGGAATGTTTGATGCCGATGCCAGTCGGGTTCCCCCAGATTTGTTAAGCGCTCAAGGAGGACTATCCGATCTCAGCGTCTACAACATCATGGGGAAATTTGGCTACGATTTCTCTCAACAACGCATCCAACTTACCGTCAATCATTTCCAGTCACAACAAGATACAGATTACGCGTCAGACCCAACGGTAAACACACTTCCTCTCAAATCCGTGCGTGCTCGATCACGAAAAGGTCTCAAATTAGACGATCAACCGGAATCCCGGAATACCATGGTCAATCTGGACTATACCCATCAGGACATTTTAGGAAGTCGAATCCATTCTCTGGCTTACTACCGCAATGCGTTAACACGGTTTCAACCCTTTGACGGACAGGCCGTTGCCAGTCTTGGGAACAACATCACGCAATCACGTGTGGAATCAGAGGAAATCGGATTTCGACTGGAGATCAATACCCCCATTCCGCTTCCACGCGTCACTGCACCACGCCTTTTATGGGGACTCGACTTCTCTCGAGAAGAAGCTTCTCAGCGTGTTGCAATCATGGATCCCGCCGCATTCAATAATTCGGGCGGGCTTGTGTTTCAAAAAATTGATGATCGTGTGTGGGTTCCCCCGTTGGAACAACGCAATCTTGGATTATTCGGACAACTGGAATGGAGCCTATTGGAGAATTGGATTCTTCAAGGAGGCATTCGCTATGAACGCATCGATCTCAATCTTGACTCGTTTACAACGCTGGCCGGAAATACCATCGCAGGAGGAGACCTTGATTTTGACGCAACCGTTTTCAATGCCGGAACAGTCGTTTTTCTCACCGATGCTGTCAATGTCTTTTTTAACTATTCACAAGGCTTTTCTATTCCCGATACTGGATTAATCCTACGAAGCGCCCCTCCAAGCTTTTCATTTGCTTCCTCTCAACTTGAACCCATTGAAGTAGATACCTATGAGCTGGGAATTCGCGGAGAATGGCATACCTTCCAAACTTCGCTCTCCGGATTCTATAGCGAATCGGATTTTGGCGTCTCTTCCAACGGATTCGCCGCAAATGTCATCCGCGCTCCGGAACGCGTGTGGGGAATCGAAGGCACATTTGACGTCCAGCCGGATGAAGCCTGGGCTTTGGGAGGCACACTCACCTGGCTCGAAGGTGAAAACGATGTGGATCGCGATGACAACTACAATGCCCTGAATGGATTTCGGATACCCCCGGTGAAGTTAACGGGATATATTGAACACAATACGGTCCCTGACTGGAAGTGGAAAAACCGCATTCAAATTCTTTATGTCGGAAATCGTAATCCGGGATTAACCCCGACGACCTTTGGTGGCAGGCCGGTCGAAAGCTATGCTGTGCTTGATCTCATCAGCACAATTCAGGCTGGACCAGGACTCCTTCGCTTTGGCATTGAAAATCTTCTCAATCAAGACTACTTCAATACCACGGCTCAACTTCTGAGGACCGGAAGAAACGACAGTTACACAGCCTCACGAGGGATGGTCGTCACGCTCGGCTACCGCGTGCAATATTAATAAACTGCATGCTGCAGAAAACGGCCTTTTCATAGAGAACGGCAAGGAGTCGCTTTCGACGTCAAGACCAAAGCCCACACATCAGCATCGCCCTTCGTTCAATAGAAGAAAGGGGGAAAGAATATTTCCCTAATCTTTCCTTTTCCAGTCATCCAACACATTTTTCTGGAAAATGAACATTCTCTTAATCAACAGACCCTGTTTATACTCCACCTCGCTCCCCTCAATATTTCCTATGAAGTCTTTCAGCACCAACATGTCCAACCTTGACCTGAAGACCCAATCAGGGACTTCAAGAAAACCTGTCAGGACAAAAGTCCCATCACACCCAATTTTTGAGAGCTTGGACCTCTTCCAAGGCCATCAGAAAATTACCATCATTCATCAAGGACAAGAATATACGTTACAAGTCACACGTCAGGAAAAATTGCTTCTGACCAAATAAATCAACGCCAGCGTCCCAGGGTAGCTTCTACCGTCAGTTGGGTTGCCAGCCAACAACGCACATTTCCGCAACCAGTGATTAGGAGAATCTATGGGCATCCTCACCAATCGTTCGTTGGCATTCATGATCGTCTGCATGATCTGCCTGCACATGACCACTCCAAGTATGGCAGAAACAGGAAGAGAGCAGGCAGAAGCTTCTCAACAAAAGACACAACCTCAGAAATCCAGTGAGATGCCCACAAAATCCAACACATCCGTTGACGCATCAACTGAACACGCAGCGGTTCAGAAGATCAAACTCAAACCAGTCACCGTCTCCGCAACACGAGTAGAAAAGCCCATTACCGCTATCCCCAATACCGTCACAATTTTGGAACGAGAAGCCATTACCCAGCAAACGACGATCCGCGATGATGTGCAAAGTATTCTTGAAAATACCGTTCCAGGATTTGGGCCAAGCCTGAGACGATTAAACGGACAGGCCGAGAGTTTCCGGGGAAGGAATCCACTGTACTTAATCGACGGCGTCCCACAATTCAATGCGCTCCGAAATGCCTCACGCGACGGCAAAACGATTGACCCGTTTTTTCTCGAACGCATCGAAGTGATACACGGATCTAACTCCATCCAAGGCGTGGGGGCGACCGGCGGTGTGGTCAGCATGGTCACCCGCTCGCCTCGTACCGATGGAACTTGGACGAATTTGCTTCGAGCCGGCGTGACCTCGCATGACAGCTTCAATCAAGACGGATTCACCTATAAAGTCGCTGGATTGACCGGGAAAAAATTTGAACGTTTTTTTGACGTTATTGGAGGTGCCACCTTTCATCACCGAGGGCTCTTCTTTGACGGCAATGGTGACCGTGTGGGCTTGTATCAATCGCAAGGCGACACGATGGATTCAAAATCGTGGGATGTCTTTTTCAAAGCCGGGTTCGAGCCGGATGACCATCAGCGCCTTCAGGTGATGGTCAATCATTTTAATCTTGAATCTGATGGAGACTTTGGTCCAGTCATCGGCGACCGCTCAACTGGACGCCTCACCACGACGGAAAAAGGTGGACTCTTTACCAGGGAATTGGATCCACCAGAAAATGACGTCACGACGCTTTCTGTAGATTACACGCATCGCGCACTGTTTAACGGAAAACTCACCTCTCAGTTTTTCTATCAAGACTTTGCAGCCGTCTTCGCAGGCGGGTTTAATACGTTTTACACGTTGACTCCTGGCGGCGCAGCCGAATTTGATCAATCCACGTTGAAATCCAAAAAATACGGGGCAAAGTTTATCTATTCCTGGAACGGTCTGGAGGATTGGGATATGACGCCAAGTCTGGGGTTTGATTTCACCCGAGACAACACGTCACAAGTGCTCGTGCAGACGGGACGCGGCTTTATGCCGGAAACGATCTTCGACAGCTATGCCCCGTTTGCTCAGTTTGACTACACGATACTCGATCGAATCCACCTGACTGCCGGCATACGTTATATCTTTGCCGAACTCACCGTCGACGATTTCACGACACTTCCGGTAACAAATAATACGTTTGTCTCCGGCGGCAATCCGACATTTGAGGAAGTGCTGCCAAACGGAGGGATTACATTTGATGTCACCCCATGGATGTCTGTGTATGGATCATATGCAGAAGGCTTCACCATGCCGGATGTCGGCCGAGTGTTACGCGGCATTGATACCCCAGGACAGGATGTGGATTCCTTTCTCAATCTCGACCCTGTGGTCACGGAAAACATTGAGTTCGGCGTCAACTTGAACTTCAGTCGAGGGCAACTCCATGTCGCCTATTATCGCTCAGATTCAGGTCTCGCAGCCAGGCTACAGGCCAATCCCGATGACAGCTTTACCGTCGAACGCGAGAAAACTCGCATCTACGGACTTGATGTCACCGGATCAGTCGATGTCACAGATGAGATTGTCGTCGGGCTGAATTATTCCTGGATTCAAGGAGAAATCGATTCAGATGACAATGGGTCATTCGATACGGAACTCGATGGCATTAACATCTCACCGAATCGGCTGAATCTCTTTAGCACTATCTCACTCGACAACGGAACCAGCGGTCGAGTGCAATTGTCGCATTTGTTTAAACGAAGTTTCGGTGGACCAGCAAACAATTCAAATGCCAACTTCAACGGCATCACACTCGTCGATCTGTTGATCGCTCAACAGACTGACTACGGACAGTTTAGTCTGGGCATTGAAAATCTCCTTGACAATCAGTATGTGACCTACTTTTCCCAGGTCAATCCATCTCAAAACAACCAATCGTTTTTTGCCGGGAGCGGTCGCTCTCTTTCAGTGTTCTGGCAACATGAATTTTAATTCCACCACCCATATGAGTGAATCGTGACCGTTCTTCGTTTCTTCCATCGATGGCTGGGGCTGCTCCTCAGCTTTATCGTCGTTGCCATTGCTCTCTCCGGTGGCATCCTGATTTTTCATGACGCCGCCCTTCGTTTCTCCTTACCGGAACTTGGCAATCCAATCACGTCTGAGCAAGATCATGCCTACTCGACCGTCTTGACAGAACTCGAACATCGCCTCCCCGATGCTTCAATCCGGCAGATTCGATTTCCCATGCAAGGGAAAAATGCCTTTCAAGTCTGGTTAAGCGATGAATCAGAAGCCTTGGTGCATCCCATCTCCGGTGAGGTAATGACTCGCTGGACCTGGGATGAATCGCTGATGGATATCCTCTTTGAGCTTCATGT
>BQIX01000261.1 GCA_021604145.1 Nitrospirales bacterium | reverse complement strand
ACCAATCAGTACGAATTGATTCTCATTGGGCATTCCGGGCATCCCGAAGTCGTCGGCACCCTTGGACAGGTTCCCGATAAATTTCATCTGGTTTCTTCGGTGGAAGATGTCGAAACCCTCGTCGTTGAAAACCAGAACCATCTGTCCTATGTCACACAAACGACACTGAGTGTTGATGAATGCCGTGATATTGTCGAAGCCTTGAATCGCCGGTTTCCTGGCATTAAGGGGCCGCATCAGGAAGACATTTGTTATGCGACTCAAAATCGGCAGAATGCGGTGAAGGAGTTGTCGAAATATGTCGATGTCATATTAGTGATCGGTTCCCCTAACAGCTCAAATTCCAATCGACTGAAGGAACTTGGAGAGCGATGTGGCAAAGCGTCCTACTTGATTGATTCCTACCAGGACATCAAGCCAGAGTGGTTGGAGGGAGTGAATGCTATTGGTATTGCGGCCGGGGCCTCTGCTCCAGAAGTTCTCGTGACTGAGGTCGTCGATTATCTTCGGACATTAGGCGCGGATGAATTGGAAGAATTGACTGTTGTCGAAGAAGATGTTGAATTCTTGCTTCCCAGAGAACTACTCGCAAGCCAGGAAAAAGCGTAACACAACTCTTCAAACATTATAGGTTATTGAAAGCGGCTCTAGGAATGTTGGGGAAATTGTAGAAAAGGAGGCGGCCTACATTGAGACCGCCCCCAGTTGCCTATATGTTTGAGTTTGAGAGCAGGCACCTTGCAGGCTCCCATCTTCACGCGATCAAGAAACTGTGAGAACGATCATCAAGAGGCCGCAGTCATCGAACCTGAAATCGAATTGAATGTATTGGCTACCGTTTGTCCCAGAGTTGTGACCGCGCCAATGATCACCGCTGCAATCAATGCGGCGAGCAATCCATATTCCAGTGCGGTCGCGCCTTCTTCATCGTTAAGAAATTGCATAATGTGCATCATGATCTTCTTTCTCCTGCCGGGCATCATAATTGATAAATAGATGTCAGCTTTGATGGTGTGCCCATGATTTCCTCATCGCCGACGAATTTTTTTTGAGTTGACCTTTTCAGACGCGCATGTCCTCACATCAATTTCCTTCAATTGTTCCTCCTACCCCATCTCGTGAAAACCTTAGGATATTTCCCTTATCTCGGATAAAAATAAAGGATTCTTAAGGCATCAATAGTGTTCGGTGATGTACCTTCGTGTCATGTGGTTATTAAAGTACGTAAGATAGTCAGATTCAATTTAAATAATTGATGAATTTGACTCTTATCGCCATTTACTTCAGTCATAAAACAAGGAGATTGAAAAAAGTGTTAAGGGTAAGGGCCATGCCTTTGCTCCGAATCTTCGAGTGCAGAGGCAGTTATCCCCATCTTGCCCACAACATATGGCATAGATAGTGGTATTGGCCTACTTTATTTGGTAGGCTTTTTTGATTTTACAAAAATACTGTGTTAGACATTTAGAGTTGTTTATTGAAAATCTGAATCTCCAAATCTACGGAGGAACCGCATGCATCTCCAGACCTTGATTGTCGAAGGGTTTAAATCCTTTGCTGAGGCTAAAATCGAATTCCCTCAAGGCGTCACGGCGATTGTGGGGCCTAATGGTACCGGAAAAAGTAATATTGTGGATGCATTGCTCTGGTCGCTTGGAGAGCAGAGCCCGAAGTCTCTCAGGACCGAGAAAATGGAAGATGTCATCTTCAACGGTACCGAAGTGCGCAAACCAATGGGAATGGCTGAAGTCTCGACGATTTTTGGGGGAGTCACAGAACAAGAGCTGGAAGCGTTATCGGCCTTGGGAGATGCATTGGCTCAATCCACGGAGATCATGATTACCCGTCGATTGTATCGTGACGGTGATAGTGAATACTCGATCAACAAGATTCCCTGTCGGCTCAAAGATATTCGAAGCTTATTGTGGGCATCTCGGGCAGGGACGAAAGGCCATACGGTTATTGAACAGGGCAATATCGATCAACTTTTGAGCGCATCGCCTTTAGAACGCCGTGAATTTATCGAAGAGACGGCGGGTATTATTCGCTATAAGAAACAAAAAGCCGAGGCTCTGAGAAAATTAGATTCAACGGAACAAAATCTGTTTCGGGTTCGGGATATTCTGTCAGAAGTGCAGCGACAGCTTCGTTCGTTAGAACGCCAGGCCAGGCAGGCAAGAAATTATCAAGAATTGAAGAGCGAAGCTAAAAACCTTGAAATACAGCTTCTTCGATGGGAGTACCAGCAGTTACGGGAACGTCAGTGCGGCATTGATCTTGAATTGGAAGAGTCCGAAATGCAAGAGCTTGCCCAAATTTCTGAAGAAAAACGCCTATTGGCGGAGCAGGAAGTGGTCAAGCTGAATTTAGCAAAAACTGGAGAGTCAGTCACCCTAAGTCGAGAGCAATTGCGAGAAGTTGAGCAGGCCATGGGTCATTCCTTAACCTCCATCGAAGTTCTTCGGAATCAGTTGGAACATTACGAGGACCAGCATGAGCAGGCCATGAACGAGCGGACGCGGGTCAAGGAGGAGGCTGACCAATCTCAAGGGCTGACAGAAGCGATTACCGAACGCATTACTCATATGGAAGGTCAAATCGAATCGTTAGAACAGTCCGTCATTGATGGAGAGGAACAGCAGAGTGCCTTATTGGAGAAGCGGACGGTGGTAGGTGAGGAACTTGATCATCTTCGAAAAACACTTCTGGACCTCACTGTGAAGAAAACGAATGTCGAGAATCGTTTGGAGAGTTTTGATGAGAGACGATCTGGTCTCGCACGTCGTCTTGAGCGATTACTGCTAGAATGTGCAGAGGCTGAAGCTCAGCAAACCCGCTTGTCTTCAGAGGGTGAAGAGCTACGACAGCAGCGAGTAGCCTTAGCTGAAACCCTTGAACAGTTATGTGCTAAACGTGAAGAAGCCGAGCAATCGGTGCAAATGCTGTCTACAAGTCAGAAATCTCTTGATGGCCGTCTCCTCGAAGGTCGAACGGGATTGGCTGGAATTGAATCTGAGCTTCGTGCTCTCCGCGCGGTGCTTCACGAAGAATTTGGATATAGTGCGACGGGTGAGATTGAAGAAACTTCGATTCGCGGAGCCTGTCGCGAAGTCAAAGAAGCCTTTGCTGAACGCATGATCGTGGAGGAGCATGCTGAAAAAGCTATTGAAGCAGTGCTCGGTGACCGTATTAAAGCGTGGGTTGTGGAGAGTCCTGAGGACGCAGTCCGAGCTATCACCACACTCAAGAGTCAATCGTTGGGTCGTGGCAGCTTTCTCCCTATACATCTTTTACCATCTTGGACACGTGATGAGGCGGGCTGGCAGCAAACCTTGCAAGGTGAATCAACCATTTGGGGACCGGCTATCAGCTTTGTCAACGCTCCAGAGGAACTACAATGCGCCACGACGATGTTTTTAGAGAATGTCTATGTGGTGGAGTCACTTGAGGCCGGTTTGCAAATTATGGAGAAGCATCAGTGGTTTGAGGGAAGGGGCCCTTTGCTTGTCACCGCGGATGGGGAAACAATTCATCCATCTGGTGTCATGACCGGTGGTGTCGTTGGAGAGTCTGGTGGTGTGTTGCGTCGGCGAGGTGAAATCCTTCGTCTAGAAGCTAAAGCCCTTGAGTTAGGGGCCAGTCTCGAACAGGATCAAACCGATCGTGATACGGTGGCTCAGAACCTCGAATCGACCCAGTCTCAGCTTCAAGGTTTTCATCACTCTATCCGTGAGACAGAAGTGCGGCTCATGTCCTTGCAGAAGGAAGAAGGTGTTCGAGCAAGCGCCCTTCCCGAGATCATCCGCCGACTTGAGACGATACGTCATGAGCAACAGTCAGAGGAAGCTGAAGTGGCGAAACTGCAGGAAGAGTCGACATTACTTCGAGAGCAACTGACTCAGCATGAGGCGACTCGAGTTGAGCGAGAGCAGGATCTCGCGCAGGTTTCTGAAGATTTTACACGTCTGGAGACCAAAGTCAGAGAGTTACAGACATTGATGACTGAAACTCAAATGAGCCTGAGGACCTTGCAAACTCAACGTGCACATGAACACAGTGATCTCACTCGTCTACAGCAAGAAGAAGTTGCCCGATCGATGAAGCTTCAACAACTGGACCAACAGCTCGAGCAACTCTTTCTCCAGACTCGTCAAAGTCGAGATGAGCGTGTGCGTTTGGAAGAGATGTTTGAAAAGGCACAAGACAAAAAAGACGGGATTGAACGAACTCTGACTGAATGTCAAGATCAATATAATCAGGTTCTCGAACGGACCAGGCTCTTTGATTATCATGTGGCAGAAGTTCGAGGAAAACTGGCTGAGACACTGAAAGTCCGGAGTGGAATTGAAGTTCGATTAGCAGAAGTTCGGACAAAATTGACGACTGTGGAAGACACACTTACCGAAACATATAGCCTTTCGTTAGAGACACTTAAAGTCCCAGTCGCAACGGAGTTCCAACTTGATGAGAATGAAGGAGAAATAGAAAGTCTTCCTGAGAATCCGTTTGAATTATGGAAGGAGCAGTTGGAGACTATTCGAGGGAAATTAGGACGGATGGGACCGATTAATCTTGCCGCAATCGATGAGCATCAAGAACTTCAGGTACGCTGTGAATTTCTCACGACACAGGAAGCCGATTTGACCACCTCCATTCAGTCTCTCCAAGAAATCATTCAACGGTTGAACCAAACAACCAACAAGCTGTTTGCTGAAACCTTTAAGAGTATTCAGGAAAAATTTAATGAGGTCTTTACAGCCTTATTTGCTGGAGGTCGTGCAGAACTTGTTCTGGTAGAGCCGGAAGAAGAAGAGGGTGAAACGAAACGACGAGATGCTGGGGTAGATATTATTGCCCAACCTCCCGGAAAACGCCTTAAAAACTTGTCGATGTTGTCAGGTGGTGAGAAGACGATGACGGTTCTTGCGTTACTGTTTGCCAGTTTTCTGATTAAACCTTCTCCCTTTTGCGTCCTTGATGAGGTTGATGCACCACTTGATGAAGCAAACGTTGGGCGGTTTGGACAATTTTTGACGCAGATGGCCGAACGGTCTCAATTTCTCATTGTCACCCATAACAAACGAACCATGGAAGTAGCTGATTCGCTTTTTGGTGTCACAATGGAACAGCCTGGGGTGTCGAAATTAGTATCTGTCAGACTTAATGAGCTTCAGGATGTTTCATAATTCGAATAGATGTAGACTTAGAAATATGGCGGTGTGAGTTGTCGAAGTCTGCTCTGACAAAAAAGACCCATGCTTCTTTGTTTGGAAGCATGGGTCTTTTTTAACGAGAAAAGCGAAGTCTCGAACGATTAGTTTCTCACACCGCTCCAGACCTTTTCGGGATCGATTTCTTTATCCGGGTTCAAAGTTCGTGCTTTTTCGAGTAAGACTTCTGTGGTTTCAGGAATTTCGGGATCAGAGATACAACAATCGTCTACTGGGCAGACAGCGGCACATTGAGGTTCGTCAAAGTGGCCCACGCATTCTGTGCATCGTTCGTGCGTGATAACATAGACGGTATCCCCATCGCCCTGCCCTTCTCCTACTTGATTGCCAGCTTCCTCTGCAGCACTTCGAGTTTCGAATATTGCCTCATTGGGACATTCTGGTAAACACGCCCCACAATTGATGCACTCTTCAGTAATAAGCAGTGACATAGACCCTCCTTCAGAACCAATAAATCGGTAACGTCCTTAAAAAGTAATTTTCAATGGAATCCCCTTGTGGGGAACTAGCAAACACAAAACACCATCGAGC
>BQIX01000260.1 GCA_021604145.1 Nitrospirales bacterium | reverse complement strand
CTCCTTGAGGCCGGTGCGCTCATGGGCATGCATGTGTCGGTAGGCTGTCCATCCGGGTATGAGCCAGACCAGAAAATCGTGGACTGGGCACAAGAAGAAGCCTTGAAGACCAAAACAACGATACAGGTGACAGCTGATCCGGTTGACGCCGTTCGAAATGCCGACGTGCTGTATACCGACGTCTGGATTAGCATGGGACAAGAGCGAGAACAGAAACGGCGGCTCAAAGCTTTGACTCCCTACCAAGTCAATGAGGAACTCTTAGGAAAGGCCAAATCAGATGCCATCGTCATGCATTGCCTCCCTGCACATCGTGGGGAAGAAATTTCAACCGGCGTCCTCGATGGTCCACAGGCAGTGGTCTTAGAGCAAGCGGAAAATCGACTGCATATGCAGAATGCCATCTTAATTGATTGGCTAGGGCAGTGAACCGAAAAAAATCTTAGCAACTCGTGTTGTTTCCCAGCGTGAGGAGTTAATTAGGTGTACCTCTCGAAATGTTGACCAAACGAAACAATGATGCCTGTCGAACAAGACACCAGGCGGACTGTTTTACGACCGCCCCCCTTGGAACAACACGGAACATTACTTAGCGATTCAAGCGAACATTTACGACACGACGCGAGAACGAACTCCAACATGAAGAAACCAATCAAACACTCCAAAGCAGTACCCGCGGGCTTTGCAAAGTCAATCTAAAAGAATTATGGAACAGCAAAAGGGTTCAGCATCCAAGACTGAAATATTTTTTTCGACACTCCACACCTTATAGTAGGACGAATGTTGTTATGAAAAAAGTAGCCAAAAAAAAGGCAGCCATTTCCTCTTCATCTCTCTCACCTCAACAGCCCAGGAGCAAGGTTGTCTTAGCCTATTCTGGTGGATTGGACACCTCTGCCATCTTGCGCTGGTTGAAAGACACCTATCAATGCGAAGTCATTGCCTTCTGTGCGGATCTAGGCCAAGGCGAAGACTTGCAAGCGATTAAACGAAAGGCCATGGCCGTGGGAGCCTCGAAGGTCTACGTTGAAGATCTTCGAGAAGAGTTTGTCAAGCACTATGTGTTTCCCATGTTACGAGCGAATGCCGTGTACGAAGGCAGTTATTTGTTGGGCACGTCAATCGCCCGTCCTTTGATCGGGAAACGTCAAATTGAAATTGCCAAAAAAGAAGGCGCAGCATTTGTGAGCCATGGGTCCACTGGTAAGGGAAACGATCAAGTACGGTTTGAACTGGCCTATGCAGCACTAGCACCTGACATTCGGGTGATCGTCCCATGGCGAGAGTGGTCATTTACTTCGCGTGACGACCTCATTGCCTATGCAAAAAAACATCGCATCCCGATTACGGTCACCAAGGCCAAACCCTATAGTATGGACCTTAATCTCCTCCATATTAGTTATGAAGGGGGAATCTTAGAAGATCCATGGGTTGCTCCTCCGGAAGACATGTTTAAAATGACCGTCTCCCCTGAACGCGCACCGAATAAAGCTGAATCCATAGAGATTCAATTCAAGAACGGAGACCCCATTGGCATTAACGGCAAACGCTTGAAGCCTGCGACGTTGCTCGATCATCTGAATCGTCTTGGGGGAAAACATGGCATCGGTCGCGTGGATCTCGTAGAAAATCGGTATGTGGGCATGAAAGCCCGCGGAGTGTATGAGACTCCAGGCGGAACAATTTTACATGTCGCTCATCGGGGTCTAGAGTCCATCACCATGGATCGAGAGGTTCTTCACCTTCGTGACAGTCTCATCGCGCGCTACGCCGAACTGATTTATAACGGGTATTGGTTTTCTCCAGAGCGCGTCATGCTTCAAACAGCATTCGACCAAGCGCAGCAAGACGTGACGGGAAGCGTTCGACTCAAGCTCTATAAGGGAAACTGCATCGTCACTGGCCGACGTTCAACACGGTCATTGTACAAAAAACATCTTGCCACGTTTGAAGAAGGGCAGGGATTTGACCAGCGTGATGCGACGGGATTCATTCGGATTCATGCTCTGCGATTAGCGATGCAAACCGAACGGAACAAAAAGAACGACAACAAATAAAGGATTGTCGATGGCACAACATCCCCGAAAAAAATTAGAATCGCGAGTACGGAGCAATACGAAAACTCGCATTGCCACAACAACAAAAAAAGGAACCTCTTCGCGTTCCCAGCCCAAAAAGCTCTGGGGAGGTCGATTCAAGAAACACACCCATCATCTTGTTGAACGGTTTACATCTTCACTCCCATTTGATCAACGACTCTATCACTACGACATTCTGGGAAGTATTGCTCACTGCAAAACACTCCACCACGCAAAGGTGATCACCAAGCAAGAATGCCTAACGATTATTCGCGGCTTAGAGAAAGTCTTGATTGAAATTCAACGAGGTCGTTTTGAGTTTCGAAATGAAGATGAAGACATTCATATGAGCATTGAGCGCCGGCTCACGCAACTCATTGGCCCTCTTGGCGGAAAGCTGCATACAGGAAGAAGTCGAAATGATCAGGTTGCCCTCGATCTCCGACTCTACGTCAGGGAGTCGCTCAAGACATTGACGACCGGGCTGCAACAACTTCAGAAAGCGATGATCGTTCAAGCTCGCAAGAATATCAATGTGATCATGCCTGGCTATACGCACCTTCAACGCGCGCAACCCGTCCTCTTTGCTCATCATTTTTTAGCGTATGTCGAGATGTTCGAGCGGGATAAAGGAAGACTGACTGACGCATTGACTCGACTAAATGTCTTACCGCTTGGCGCAGGAGCGCTAGCAGGGACGAATTATCCAATTGATCGGATCTACACGGCTAAATTGCTCGACTTTCCTGCTGTCACGACCAATAGTCTGGATACCGTGTCGGACCGAGACTTTGTCGTGGAAGCTCTTAATGCCTGCTCTCTGCTCATGATGCATCTCTCGCGATTGAGCGAGGAGTTCATTCTCTGGTCGTCACAAGAATTTCAGTTTATTGAGATGTCAGATTCCTTCTGCACGGGAAGTAGTATGATGCCGCAGAAAAAAAATCCAGACGTCGCCGAATTAGTCAGAGGTAAAACCGGTCGGGTCTATGGACACTTGATGTCTGTCTTAACGACACTCAAAGGCCTCCCTCTCAGTTACAATCGAGATTTACAAGAAGATAAAGAGCCGCTCTTCGATACCGTAGACACCGTCACGGACAGTGTCTCCATTTATGCCGAACTTATTAAACGGCTCAAGGTTCGGCAAGACGTGATGGCAGAAGCCGTCCAATCAGGATTACTCTTTGCAACAGAATTAGCCGACTATCTTGTGCGAAAAGGGGTGCCATTTCGCGAAGCCCACGCCATCATTGGAAGTCTCGTCGGGCAATGTGCCGCGCAAAAGAAAGATCTGGCTCATATCACATTACAGGAACTTCGCTCTCACTCCTCTCATTTCTCAAAAGATGCGTTGCACTTATTAACGCCTGAAGGGGCCATTCAGCGAAAAGATCAGATTGGAGGAACAGCGAGAAAACAAGTTCAAAACAGGTTGCGCATCTTAGAGAAACGCCTGTTATAATAGTCGGACTTTTTATTTTATATGCTTAAGGAACATGATTGTCATGTTTCAGCCGATAAGAAAAATCTTGCCCTCTCAAGCAATCAGAGTCTGTAGTGTCAGCATCCTCTTTTGTTTTTGCGCGGGGTGCGGGGCGGCCGGCCCTCCGATGGCCCCGGAAGAAGTGGGCTTAGAGGCAAAAATTCGAGAACAGCGGCAGCCGCCTCCTCAACTAGGCGAAGACGGAGAACTCTTGATTCCGATTGAAGAGGAATCGGTTCATCTCCCTGCTCTTCGTCCTGTAGGTTCACGTTGAGGGTTCCGAGAATGAACATTTCTGAACTGTTCGCGAAAATAACACTGAAACAACTCGTTTTTAAGGAAACTCGTTTCATAGCAAGCCATTCTAAAATGTCGATGCCACTCTCTAATTACGGACATAAATAAAAGAATGCTCACGATTCCGCACGACAAGTCATTATAAAACCGCAATTCGCCTTTAAAAAGAGACCTTATATTATGCATGACTTTCACTATCAAGATGACCAACTGTACTGTGAAAATGTGTCGCTGGAAGAAATTGCACATAAAGTCGGTACCCCTTGCTATATCTACAGCCACAAGACGCTTGTTCGACATATTCGAGCCTTTGATCACGCGTTTGACGCCATCCCTCACACCATTGCTTATGCTATGAAAGCGAATTCGAATATTGCCATCCTTCGTCTCATGGCGCAGGAGGGAAGCGGGGCCGATATTGTATCCGGGGGCGAGCTCTTTCGTGCATTGAAAGCTGGCGTGCCATCTCAAAAAATAGTGTTTGCGGGCGTAGGGAAATCAGGAGATGAAATCGAACAAGCTCTGAAGTCCGACATTTTAATGTTCAACGTGGAATCAGCAGGTGAACTTCAGTTGATTCACGAAGTCGCAGGGAAAATGGGAGTTCGTGCCAGAGTTGCGCTTCGAATCAACCCGGACATTGATCCCAAAACGCATCCCTACATTTCCACAGGATTAAAGAAAAGTAAGTTTGGCATCGGCGCAGAACGCGCACTGGAGGAATTTAAAATCGCGACCACATTGGCGCATATTGAAGTTGTTGGCGTACATTGTCATATCGGTTCGCAATTGACTGAGCTGACACCCTTTACTGACGCGCTCAAAAAAATCTTAGCCTTGATTGAAACCCTCAAGGTTCAAGGCATCAATATTCGCTACCTCAATATTGGCGGGGGTCTCGGCATTACCTATTCCGATGAAAATCCCCCTCACCCCAAGGAGCTGGCCGCAGCCATTTCGCCCTTACTCCATGACCTCAAATGTCAGTTGATTATGGAACCTGGACGGTCTATTGTGGGCAATGCCGGCGTGATGATGACTCGGGTTCTCTACAATAAGGACACTGAGGCCAAACAGTTTGTGGTCGTTGATGCCGCCATGAACGATCTCCTACGACCAAGCTTGTATGATGCCTATCATGAAATTCAACATGTTCGAAAACCATCTGGGAATCAGGTGAAAACGGTTGACATCGTTGGCCCCATTTGCGAGTCAGGAGATTTCCTTGCGAAAGATCGCGAGATACCGGAGACCGCTTCGGGAGATCTTTTGGCCGTCATGAGTGCAGGTGCCTATGGCTTCACTATGGCCTCGAACTACAACTCGAGACCCCGTGTTCCAGAGATCTTGGTAAAAGATCGTGAAATACATGTCATCCGTACCAGAGAAAGCTATGACGACCTGATCCGTGGGGAAACCATACCTTCCTTTTTGAAAGATGAGGGAAAATAGCACTCACGAATTTCCAGTGATTCAGCACAAGAGTCGTAATCTTTTTCGCATTCACGGTTCTACGATTAATTGAGGTTTAATGATGTTTTCAGGTTCTTTAGTGGCCATTGTGACGCCGTTTAAAAATGGGACGTTTGATGATATCGCGTACGCCGAATTGATTGAATTTCAAATCGCCAACGGGACGCATGGCATTGTCCCTTGCGGGACAACTGGAGAGTCGGCCACATTGACACCTCAAGAACACGAACGAGTGGTCGCCCTAACGGTCGAAATCGTTCATCGACGGGTCAAAGTCATTGCCGGAACAGGATCAAACTCCACAGATGAAGCCGTGACGTTCACGAAGCATGCGAAAGAAGTCGGAGCCGATGGCGCACTACTCATTACTCCGTATTACAACAAGCCGATGCAAGAGGGACTGTTTCAGCATTATTCCGCTGTGGCAAAGGCATCCGACATCCCTTTAGTGCTGTA
>BQIX01000259.1 GCA_021604145.1 Nitrospirales bacterium | reverse complement strand
GATATACGCAAGCCCAGCTGAATACAGTGGCTCGACAGTTGAACGAACGCCCGAGAAAAACATTAGAATACGCAACCCCCGCAGAGAAATTTCAGGCATGTGTTGCAGCGACCAGTTGAACTCACAGCCCAGGCTGTGTGAAAACTCTATATAAAATTTGGATCTAAAAAATTTAGCCTCCTAGGATCGCGTGCATGCCACGATCTCTGTATAAGCAAGGGGTGAGGCACCCCCTGAATACAGAAAATTCCAATTTTCCACACAGCCTGGGCCATAAGGAGACATGACAAAGGATTTAAGCCGCCACTATCGACTCACTACCAAACCAGTTTTCAAGAATATTTAGCGCGTTACTACTAAGCTCTTGTGTGAACAATAAGCAAAGCCTTTTTTTAGGACGGGAACAGGCAACATAAAAGAGATTCCTGTTTCTCTCAAAAGCTGCTTCTTTGTCTGCTGGAACGCCCCCGCCAGCCCATACCAGGAATTGATTAAAGTTATATTGGTTCCATCCTCGGCCGCACACGATCAGCACGTTTTCAAATTCGGCACCTTTAACGCCATGCTTCGTACTAAAGGGCGTCGAGTTATTCAGAAAATTCGAAAGGGCTATTACTTCGCTATAGGCTATGGCTCTGAGCTTATTTAACTCAAGTAGTGACCTACTTTCTTCACGTTTGTCTTCTGCTTGTTCTAACCATTCCTGTAATCTTCGTTCCTTGTTTTCTAAACCTTCTGGAAGGCGTGGCCGCTTTGTCCGGCGCAGATAGTCAATAATCTCTCCTATTGTTCCAGCTTCCCGCAAGGTAAGTAAAATGTCCATATCCTTCGTCCATGCTTCTTTTTCTTGATGAGAGGTCATTAACGGTGTGCGGCGGCCCAATAAAGAAAACATTTCACCGTAGTGCCGGTTCTCATAGGCAAGACAGACTGGCTCTAGCGTATCGACCATGAATGCAATATGTCGATCTTCTTTTTTGATGAATGATTCATTATAAGTGAAGACACCGGATAGGTTTCTATAACCCTGTTCTGCTGCAAGAACATTATGAGTCAGCATTAAAATTTTTGTTTTATCTGGAGAAAATTCCCAACCTTCACTTTGCAACCGTATTTTCAAATTTTCTAAATATTCATGAGCATCTTCTGGCGGAAGATCACCGCCCCAATGACCTCCAGTGAGCCGCGTACCGCTCCAATTATTTGTATGGTATACGCTGATCTTACCTTGCGCGGAAGGATCACGAACCTGTTGTGGCAACTGCGGCCGGATTTGGTTTAAGGAATTAACAATAACTGGCACTGAGCGGAAATTTGCGCCTTTTCCTATAACCACAAGATGCTGGTGCTCAATTTTGCCACAGCCCGAACCGTAAATTTTTTGCCAATGGTCACCGAAAAAACCGATTAAAGAGCCAGTATTTGTATCTAAAAAACAAGTTTTCAAAGTTTCTGCGAAAACGGCTTCTGTATCTTGGTATTCATCTATAAAAAGGATCGGGTAGCGTTTGGAAAACAGGCTTTGAAATTTAGGCTCATTCAGAAGCATGACCATAAAAGACAGAACATCGTCATGGTGCAACGTGATTTCTCTATCGTCGATCTTTCTATATCCCAGATCATAGATAACTTTCTGCCTTTCGATCCCGCCAGCCTCTTCTATCTTTTCAGGCCATTTATCAATTTCCTGCAACTTCTCACGCAAAAACGGCTGAAAATCCCTTATCAAAGACCAGCAAAAAACATGGATTGTTGATGAATGAATTGCCGGATGGCTGTCTGTTCTGGAAGTAATTTCATCAGCGGCCACATTTGTGTAAGTAATGCAGGCTATTTGCTGATGTTTATTCACCAGCTCATTGCCCCTGTTATCTATCAGGTATTTTAGTGCTTCTATCAGGGAATAGGTTTTTCCTGCCCCGGCCCCTGCCTCTAACAAAAAGCTTTTTCTTTCAGTAAGACATTTCCGAATTTTTGCAAGTGCCGCTTCGGAAGCTTGTTCTGCCGGATTTAAGGCATTGTCGGTCGTCATGCTGCATCTCTATCCTCGCCGCTTTGCTCGGTTTTCGGCGGCGGTAAAATATCGGAAGCGGCAAGCCAACGTAGTCCTTCCACTATATAAAGGGGTACTTTCCAGTTCGTATTGTCTATGCCGTGTTCTATGGCAAAGTTTGTTTTCTTGATGTTTTTAGCTTTGTTATACGCTTCCGAAGCGTCCTCTGTCGTTAGCCCAAACGCAGCATAATTGGCAAGAATGAAAGCATCTTCAAAGCTACGGCCACAGGCCGTGCTTTCTTGTTCAGGCACCTGATAAGCAAGCCGGACACGCCCCCTTACTTTATCACCATCGGTTTTTACCAAAAGCTGAGCGGGTGAAACATCAGAGCCAAACCATGTTTTGATACAGCTGTTGCTTGTTCTCGCTCCTGCACTCACTTCACTAGCCTTTGAATCATCGCCCACGGAATCTATATCTGTAATTATAAGCGTACTTAGATCGAGGAAATTTAGTAGATCAAAAAATTTATGAGCATGATGCCCGCCAACTTCCATAACAGAAAGATACTGGCTGGAAAGCT
Organism: Nitrospirales bacterium; assembly: GCA_021604145.1. Classification (GTDB taxonomy): domain Bacteria; phylum Nitrospirota; class Nitrospiria; order Nitrospirales; family UBA8639; genus JAGQKC01. Next base: position 3,225 of record BQIX01000259.1, on the reverse strand, counting down.
TCGGATCGTTTGAGCTGGCAACATCTATCTTGCTTATGATTTCTGGCAGCATAATACGTTCTGTCGCCCCTTCAATAAGCACGATTTTATCGGCAAATAGTAGGTCACAGCCTGTAAGTACCATATACCTGTGCAAGAAATCTTTGTCCGGCGTCGGTATTCCTGCCAAGCCTTTCTTCAGGTCTCTAATTTCAGTCGTGCGTATATTTTTAGCCCCATCTTGTGGGCGCGTTAAAAAGTATCTCATGGCCTGGAACTGGGCTTTGTTTGCCATGTGTGGGGAATGAGTTGTAACGATAAATTGTACCGGCCATGCCGCTCGGTCACCAAAAGTTCTAGCAAAGGTTTTCGAAATTTCGTCTAGTTTGGCGATAAAGACTTCTTGCATTTGCGGGTGTAGGTGGGCTTCTGGTTCTTCAATAAAGACCAAGTGCATCCCCGGCGTGGAATCTTTGGCTGTGAAGGTTTTATAAAACTCTAAAAGCTGTAACAGAATATAGATGAGGTTGCGTGTGCCAAGGCCGTTATAGGCTTCCGGCAGGTTAATACCGTTTACTCCGGCGTAATGTACTTTCGTATTATTTTTTAGCAATCTCTCAACATCTAAAGTTGTCTCAGTTCGCAGGTTCGGGTCACTTAGCCCCGGATATCCAAACATAGAAAAAGTCGGAAGTAGATTGGCTAACTGGACATTGAATCCCTCATCTATGCCTTGCTGAATGCCCTCAATTGCTGTTTCCAAATTGGTTATTACTTCCTGATCCCGTTCGTTGTCCGAATTTGCCGCTGTGGAAAAAAGCTGTTCCAGAATGCTCCCCAAGAGATTGTTCTTTTTTTGATCTGCACCGTCTTTGCGGATGGCATCATCTAAGCCGCGCTGAGCATTGATGAAACCCGATTGCAAAACGGCATGAAGCTTCCCAGTCTCTAAACTTTTTTGGTTTGTCGGGTCGTTAGGATCTTCTGCATAAATACGAGCCGCATACAGCTTCGGAACTCGGTCTTTTACAATTTTAAAAAAAGCCGTTTTTTGTTCTTCGGCAGGGCCTTCCTCGTTCAGTTCAATATCTTCAAACAAGGCGTGAAGTTTACCCTTTTCAAGTTCATACTGAACATTGATAAGTGCTTCTGTGCAATCAGGGTTCAGATCAATAATAAATTCGCTTAATGAGCCATAAGATAAAGTATTGCTTTCATAATTGATCGAAAGCCTGATTTTAATGGCTGGCAATGTTGCTCGTACCGTACTTTCTGTTTCGCCGGTTTGTAATTGTTGATATGCCTGCCAGAATTTTTCATGAGCAGATAATGAGAAATCTTCCAGCCGGAAATATGGGGATTTATCCGACAGCAACCGGCGGAAAAGCTCTGTCAAAGAAGTTTTTCCACTGTTGTTGCGCCCAACTATGACCGTTGTTTTTTTCTCTAGCGAAAGGACAACATTCTCTAGAAGTCTAAAGTTTGATACTGCAATTTCTTGAACGTACATACTAAACTTCCCAAGATTTCATTTTTCTCGCCCGGATTGTAAATCCGCTTTGGATCGTGAGCGAATTTTAATTTATTTCCTTGAGTAACCCTTATTATACAAAATCGTAGTCTTTATTCCTTATTAACACAACGTCAAACGTGTCGCGTTTCAAGAAGATCTCAACAAACAACCATAAAAAATTCAAACGGAGGGATAGCTGGGTTGTGTCGGGTCTGGGCAGAGCCCAGAGAACAAACGCATCCAAGGACGCTCCTTGGTCGAGGTGCAGGGGCGAACCCCCTGCTCGAAGTTCAGCAATCGAAATGCCTGCTCTGGTTGAGCGGTGGAAACGCTCACGCGCATCCAATCCGCGCAGGGTTGGTCGATGGAGGTGCAGGAGGAGAGCGAAGTCTTTTCCTGCGAGTGATAAAACGGTGATACGTTTTGGTTGGTGCGAAGTGGGGTTAGATGCCCCCGACGCACCAAGGCCAGAGGGATGCAACGGGAGAGCGCAGCGTCTCCCTTGCCAAGATGTGTTGTAGTACAACACACATCTTGCATACTGCGTTATACACGATGATTTGTCAGAATACAGAGGCTGCATAGGTGATGCAGTGTGTGATTTGGATCGACACATCTTAGGCAGTATGGGCCGTCCGCAAGCTGGATCGGATCACACCTGGTTATGGTTCTGAACAGATGGAAGGGAGTGACCTCATGTCCCGCATGCAAGAACAGAAAGAGCAACCAGCAGTTCCCGTATTTCTCGGCATTGATGTGAGCAAAGCTAGCTTAGATGTGTTTCTGCATCCAGTGAATCGCCGACTGCAATTGCCAAACACGATCACCGGCATTCGTAAACTCATTCGGCTGTGTCGCAACTTTCAGGTGGAGTTGATTGCTCTGGAGGCTACCGGCAAATATCATCGGCAGGCCCACCAAATGCTCCATGAGGCTCATCTCACGGTGGCCGTAATCAATCCGTATCGCAGTCGTAAATTTGCTGATGCCCTCGGGCAATTGGCCAAGACGGATACGATTGATGCCGAAGTGTTGGCCCGGTTCGCCGCGCTGATGCAACCCTCGGCGACGTTACCACCCTCCCAGGAGCACAAGGCCCTCCGAGACTTGAATGTCGCCAGGAGACAGGCGCTGGACGAGATCGGCAACCTGAGTCGACAACTCGGCACCACGGATCATCCGCTGGCTGCTCGACAAATCCGAGCACGCATCAAAATGTGTGAACGCCATCAGGCGGTCTTGGAAAAAGAAATCCTCCAACTGATCCAAACCCAGGACGAACTGAGACATCGATTTGAGATTCTCACGTCAATTCCAGGGATTGGCGTGGTCACGGCCTCAACGCTGCTGACCGATCTCGATGAATTGGGACAGGTCAATTGCCGAGAGATTGCCGCACTGGCGGGTGTGGCACCCATGAACCGTGATAGCGGAGCCAAGAGAGGCGTACGCTGCATCCGAGGCGGGCGCCAACAGGTGCGCAACATGCTCTACATGTGTGCGGTTAGTGTATCCCGACGCAATGGGATGATGGGAACCTTCTATCGACGACTGGTGGAGCAAGGGAAAAATCCGAAAGTGGCCTTAACCGCTGTCGCTCGGAAACTGGTGATCTTGGCCAATACGCTGATCACCGAAAACAGGCCGTGGCAGCTCACAGCCCCATAGTAACTTTCGCAAAAAACGATTTTATCTTGACTTGTGAACACAGATGCTTGCGGTAATCCTTACCG
>BQIX01000258.1 GCA_021604145.1 Nitrospirales bacterium | reverse complement strand
CCATTGATTTCTATACGCGCTCCTATAGAATATGCTCGTGACGCCGTTCGAAATATTGAACCGATGAGGCAATCCAACAACTCTTTTGTGGCAATCACAAAAGCCAGAGCAAATGCGAGAAGAGAAACTGCCGTGTTTTGTAGATGAGGTGCCCAGATAAAGGTGAGACCAACAAGAGACGCAAAAACCAAGATGTTTCTGATGTTTACAGACCATCGTCGACGAGTGTCTCCGGCTAATTCGACTCCCTCAAGAATCGAATAGTGTAGACCAACGCGAAGGATAAAAATGAGTAACAGCAGAATAAGCGTACTTAGCCCAAATCGAAAGAGGGACTCGACGGATGATAATGAGGTAAAGAATTCCATGACAGATTTCAGGAACTAGATGTTCACGATAATCAGAATGCCCATGCGTTTCAACAAGGTCTCACCTCCAGCGTCTACAACTAGACGATAGACCTATGCCTACAGAAAACCAAAGCAATTGCCATGCCCACAAAAACATGGTCAATAGAAAAATACATATGTGTATCGGTTGAAAATACCCCAGAAATTAGGAGTATTTTGGCCCATGAAGTTTGTAGGGCCGTCCTATCGACTAAGACAGTTTGTCTGCATGCCGGACAAATTGTCTACAGACGATCCATCCTTGCCTCTTCAGGACTATCGAAGTAGCTTCTGCTTCGGGTACAGGACTAAAACATTCTATCCATTACAACAGAAAGACAAACATGACATCCGAAGAACGCCGGCTCAACGAATCTAAAAGTCATAAAAAACACTGGAAACGTTGGGGACCGTACTTGAGCGAACGGCAATGGGGAACGGTACGCGAAGATTACAGTGCTGACGGTTCAGCGTGGGAGTATTTCTCACATGACCAGGCACGTTCACGCGCCTATCGATGGGGAGAAGATGGCCTGGGCGGCATCAGTGACCGACACCAGTATTTGTGTTTTGCCCTTGCACTCTGGAATCGACAAGATCCAATCCTTAAGGAGCGTTTGTTTGGACTCACTAACAGGGAAGGCAACCACGGAGAGGACGTCAAAGAGTACTATTTTTATGTGGACTCAACGCCAACCCATTCGTATATGAAATTTCTCTACAAGTATCCCCAACGCGCATTTCCCTATCAGCAACTCGTAGAAGAAAATCAACAACGAAATCGACACGATGGTGAATTTGAACTACTCGATACCGGAGTCTTTCAGGAAAACCGGTACTTCGATGTCTTCATCGAATACGCCAAAAACAGCCCGGAAGACATTCTGATCAAGATCACAGTGGTCAATCGCGGACTAGATCTTGCCGATCTCCTCATTTGCCCGACATTGTGGTTTCGGAATACCTGGTCATGGGAACAGACAATGGAAAAGCCTCTCATCCAACGGGAAAACTCGATTGAGGGACTCACAGCTCTTGAAGCCGAACATGTGCACTGTGGAAAACGTTGGCTGCAATGTGAAGGTGAGCCTGAGCTCCTCTTCACAGAAAATGAGTCAAATGGAGCGTGGCTCTGGAATGTTCCCAATCCCACACCTTATGTAAAGGATGCGTTTCATCGATACCTGATTCACAAGGAACACGATGCGGTGAATCCACACGAACAGGGAACGAAAGCCATGGCCTGTTATCAGTTACGACTCGGCCCGGAAAAAGAAGTCACCCTCAAACTTCGATTGACGGATACACTCCAGAAACATCACGGATTTGGTGCTCCCTTCGACGCGATTTTTTCAAAACGAAAGGCTGAAGCTGATGAATTCTATGCCAAACGATCTCAACAGCTCTCTCCTGATGAGCAGCAGATCCAACGACAGGCATTTGCCGGTCTCCTCTGGTCAAAACAATTCTATCATTACGATGTTCGCACGTGGATCACTGGAGATGAACTAGGCCCTCCTCCCCCCAGAGAACGAGAGGCGATTCGGAATCACGGCTGGTCTCACCTCTATAACGCAGATATCATCTCCATGCCGGACAAGTGGGAATACCCGTGGTATGCCACATGGGATCTCGCCTTCCACTGTATTCCCCTAGCCCAGATCGATCCTGATTTTGCGAAAGATCAACTTCTCTTATTCTTACGTGAATGGTATATGCATCCGAATGGACAGCTACCGGCATACGAATGGTCATTTGATGATGTCAATCCTCCGGTCCATGCCTGGGCTGCCTGGCGAGTGTATAAAATTGACCGACGGATTAAAGGCAAAGCCGACCGTAACTTTCTCGAACAGGTCTTTCATAAACTCTTGCTGAATTTCACCTGGTGGGTGAATCGAAAAGACCTAGAAGGGAAAAACCTCTTTCAAGGAGGATTTCTGGGACTTGATAATATCGGGATATTTGATCGCTCAAAAGAGCTTCCAACTGGGGGACATTTTGATCAATCAGACGGAACCAGTTGGATGGGAATGTATTGCCTCAACATGCTAGCGATGGCCTTAGAACTCGCGAAGAAGAATTCAGCTTATGAGGGAGTCGCGAGTAAATTTTTCGAACATTTTGTTTACATTACCGACGCCATTAATGGGAAGGGAGACGACTGCCTTGACCTGTGGGATGAACAGGACGGATTCTATTACGATGTCTTACATCTCCCGAATGGCGATCACCAAAAAATGAAGATCCGGTCTATGGTCGGATTAATTTCCCTGTTTGCCGTCGAAACTCTCGAACCAGAAATCGTCGATACTCTGCCAGAATTCAAAAAACGCATGCAATGGTTTTTAGAAAATCGGCCAGAATTTTACCGTCATGTCTCGACAACATCCAGACCGGACGGAGGCATCCGCCGCATGCTATCCATTGTAGGGAAAGATCGTCTTTCACGGGTGCTTCACATTCTACTCGATGAACAGGAATTCCTTTCCCCCCATGGCATTCGCTCGTTATCAAAGTTCCATCAGCACTCACCGTTTGCCCTTCATTCAAACGGGAACACGTATCAAGTTGACTATGAACCGGCAGAGTCCACGGTACCGGACTTTGGCGGAAACTCCAATTGGCGTGGCCCGATTTGGTTTCCAGTGAACTATCTGCTGATCGAGTCTTTACAGAAATTTCATCATTTTCTGGGTAACTCGTATACCATTGAATGCCCGACAGGCTCAGGACAATTCGTTTCACTCTGGGAAACCGCAGGGGAATTAGCCCATCGCCTTAAGAAAATTTTTCTCAGGGATGGCCATGATCGCAGACCGGTCTATGGAGGAACATCTCAGTTCCAATATGATCCTCACTGGAAAGAGTGGATTCAATTTTATGAATATTTCCATGGGGATAATGGAGCTGGCATTGGCGCAAGTCATCAAACAGGGTGGACCGCATTAGTGGCAAAACTGATGGAACAATATCCCAACAGGCAATAATCGACAAACCATCACCTTTTGCGGCAGTCCCAAAGATGGCATTAGGGCTCACGATTCTGTCGATACCGTGAACACGCTCGAATAAATGCTTTGAACAACCGATGCGTGGCCTGACTCTTTGGCAAACGTTCAGGATGCCATTGTACGGCAAACAATTCAGGTGCCGTGGGATCTTCCATTGCTTCAATGATGCCATCAGCTGCGACCGCCGAAGGAATAAACCCTTTGGCAAGCCGTCGGATACCTTGATGATGTTCGGTCGCCACCCGCTTTTGTCCAATCCCAAGAATCCGCGCCAAACGAGTTTTTGAAAGGATTGACACGTCATGGACGCCACTGTGTCGGCCTTGATGGTCAATTCGAGGGCCAGAGCGTGGAGATCGCAAATGTTGATACAGCGTACCGCCTTCCAACACATTGATTAAATGCATGCCGTAACATATCCCAAGCATTGGGAGTTTTCGTCGTCGCCCTGCCCGATAGAGCCAGGCCTCAAATTCCGAACGTTGTGGAAACGCAACTTTCGTGACCCGCTTGGGATGCTCACCATACCAGTGAGGATCCAAATCATCCCCACCTACAATGACCAGGCCATCAATTCCTTCCAAATAGCGATGGAGCAACGATTTCCGATGGGCAATCGGAAGCAAAACGGGATGGCCCCCAGCCTGGGTCACCATTAAGCTATACCGGTGATCACACAATAAATCATAGTCGGCAAAGTCTGGTTGCGTTGAGACAGCCTCACACGTGATACCAATTAACGGAACGGACCGTCGCCTACTCATCAATTGACCCTCGTTTTCGCCCCAACCATACGCGTTGTGTATTCGGAAGAGGGACTCGCAGTTCCTGAGCAAAATCATGCAAGGTATTGCCGCTCAGCAGGTGGGTCAAGCCCGTTTGATACCGTTTCGCAAATCGTCGCTGCCATGTCTGGGGATGTTCGTGTTGAGCAATCACCGCAGCATCATGAAGCAGCCGCGAGCCGTTATAACCACATTTCAGGAGACGCAGCACCTCGAAAATTTCATCGGGAATATCCATCCGTTCAAATTCCTCTCGGTGTTCCCAAAGAAATCGGTCAAGATAATCTGAGAGAGGTAGCCAATCTCCTTGCCAAGGAATACGGCAACACAATCCTTTCGTAGCCGTATCCATACGGGCTTGTAAATATTCGGGATGTGTCAGACTATTGGCGACTCGCAAGCCCCGCAACCAACGCAAACAAACGGCTTTCAGACAACATAATGCTGCCACAATATATTCCGGCACATTGGAATCAAGAACACGAAGTTCCAACGTTGCTGGCTTCGTTTTACGGCAAGGGCTATAGACCAGTTCTTGGTTATTAATTGACGTCAATCGTCCTTTTTGCCCTGGAACGAAATGAATATTGCTTCCTCGAAGAACGCGATTCGAGGCTCGGGCTGTAATACGTCTATTCCAGATCGGCGAATTGGCTCCCAAGGCAATGAAGAATGGAATCTGATCATGAATGTGACGGGCAAGCGAGGCGGCGGCTGATTGCGTCAAGGGCTTTTGGTGGAGCGAGATATGAAGATGAGTCCCGGCAAATCGATTCGTCCATCCGCCGACTAACAAAGGAATTCGATAATCCAGCTCCTCGTCACGACTGCGGTATAAATTCCGCATATATTTTCTGAGTCCAGCTTTCAAGAGAAATAATGACTCACGCACCGTCTGGAATGGACGACTATTATATTCACTCCCAATAGAGGCGTCCCTCGTAAAACGTTCCCCATCTTCCGATGTGCCTGGTTTGGGCCGGGAGAGGCGCCGGCCAATTGTATGATCAGCCACATTAATACTATAGGCCTCGATTTCAATGCCAATGACAATTCGCCTATGAAACGGAATATCCATCTTCCTACGCGGTCACTCGCAATTTAAAGAATCACCCCGATTGACGGTCTAATGCCTCTTCGTTCTGGTCTCGCATATCTATCGGACTGATCAGTTGGATGAAGGTCGTGGACTAGCATGGAAAGATACTGAAGACAGTGAGAAGTCTTAAAAAGGAATGAAGTCTTTTCCAAGAAGATTCAGTCGCGAACCGTAATCTGTCATCTCCGTACGTCCAGCATTTCATAAGGGATGACGGCAAAAACGATATCCAGAGAGACAACCCAAACAACGTTGATGTCCCCTGCCATCGTTGATACGACTCGCTTATTATTGGACGATGACTTGTGAAGTCATAGGAATCCAAAAGACACGAGTCAACACCGAAATCCGATCATCGTTTTCAAGGCAAGCTAAAACGGCTTCACCTGGATGGGCTGGACCATTACCAAAGGTACGGTTGTCCGTATATAATAATCTGGTGCTCCCGTCTGCCAAGCGAACTAGGTAATCATGCCCTTTCACATCAAGAACTTCTCCACGTAGCATTGAACCGTCCCCCAT